>JAITXV010000077.1 GCA_031284605.1 Acholeplasmatales bacterium
TAATATTATAGAGGATATTAATAGTAAGGGTCAAACTCATGGAAGAAAATATGCAGGATTTATTAAACTTTAAAGTTACTAATTACTTTTTACACTTGCATTTTTAATAATTTTTACTAAAAAAATGTTACAATATAAGAAGTATATTCATTATCCATAAGTTATCAAAGTTTTTGTAATTAGTTTAATATTTAATAGTCAAAGTAAAAAAAATAATATATTATCGGGGGTGTATTTAAATGGTTGTTGTATATTTTAGTGGAACAGGAAACACAAGGCATTTAGCTAAATTGTTGGCTAGCAGAATTAATAGTCAGGCAGTATCAATTGAAGATAATGATGCGTATTATAAGATATCAATTTCTGATGAAATAGTATTTGCTTTTCCAGTTTATTCTTCAGGATTACCAGAAATTGTGAGAAATTTCATTGATAACAATGGAATTTTATGGAATAAAAAGAATATTTTTATATTTGTTACTGCTGGTATGATGTACGGACCTTCTATTGGTATAGCTGCTTGCTTACTTAAAAGCTACGGCGCTAATATTTTAGGTTCAGAGTTTTTTAAAATGCCTGATTGCATAGGAGATGTAAAACTAATTGTAACACTATTGCCAAGAAGAAAAAATCCACAAACAATATTAAAATCAGACTCTAAAATGGTAGAATTAGCTACTAAAATAATAAATAAAGAATATCCACAAGTTGGATTAAGCATTAAGTTAAAACCAAATGCTTTAGAAAAACATAGTTCTTCATTAAAACCAAAAATTGATTTAGATAAATGCAACAATTGTCGTTTATGTAGAAAAACTTGTCCTTCGCCTGATAAATGTACACAGTGCTATCGTTGTTTTAGCATATGTCCTAGACAAGCTATAACAATTATGGGTAAAAAGGTTTTTACTCAATACTTGTATGATGACGATAATGATAAACATTTAGAAAATGTAAATTCAATATAAAAAAACATTTTTTAGATATCTATACAATTACTAAAAATAATATAATAACTTAAATTTTAAGGAGATAATATGAGTATTAAAAATAGTTTAATCTACCATTTTTTAAAATTTTATAAACATAATAAAATATTAAAAAATGTCATAGATAAGGGATTCATTTCAAAATTAAATAAACCCTTTCCACCAAAAAGTATGTATAAAAAATACCATATACAAACTTACCAAATTTTATATAATACAAATCATTTAATAACTCCAAAAGGAAAAGTTAGAGATGTAAGTATATTATATTTCCACGGGGGAGGATACATAAATGACTTATTTTCAACTCATTGGAGATTTTTTAAAGAAATAATTAATAAAACATCCGTTAGTTTAACTGCTGTAAGATATCCACTAGCACCAAATTCCAACCATAAAGATGTTTTTGATAGTTCAACCCTTACTTATTTAGATTGGATACAAAGAAATGAAGGGAAAAAACTAATATTAATGGGAGATAGTGCTGGAGGAGGATTAGCTTTAGCTTTAGCTATGTGGGCTAGAGATAATAACTACACCAAAGTTAACCAACTTATACTAATATCACCATGGCTTGATGTATCAATGAGTAATTTAACAATTAAAAAAGTTGACCGTAAAGACCCTCTTCTAAGCGTAGACGACTTAAAAAAAGCCGGATTGTGGTTTGCTAGTAAAGAAAGCGTTAAAGACCCATACATAAGCCCTATTTATGGAAAACATAATGATCTTCCTAATATAAGTTTATTTACAGGAACAGCAGACATCTTATATCCAGATATTGATTTATTTTCAAAAAAAATAAAACCAGATAAAATAAAATATTATGTATACGAAAAAATGATTCATGATTTTGTTTTATTTAAAACTGTAGAAAGTGTTGTAGCTAGTGAAGATATTATTAGCGAAGTGACTAAAGAAATATAAAAGACATATTTTACTTAAATATGTCATTTATATTTATCATACTATAAATTTGTTTATCACTTATTTTGTTTATAACATTAGCTGTATATGCATCTTTTAAAGCACTAATAACTCTTTGTTTTTTATTATCGTACTTTATTAACTCTACCATTTCATATAACAAACCACTTAGTACAGTTTCTTCTAAACTTAAAATATTTAATAGTTTATTTTCATATAACAATTCATCACCAAAATATATTTTATCTTTACTTACTAAAAGTTGTTTACTTATAGTTTTATTATTTTCGTCTAAATATTTTATATCTTCGCCTAGTATTGTTCCTCTAGATCCAACTACTTCAATGTTTCTATTAAGTATTGTAGATCTAAAACTCATACTATTAAAATTATGATATCCAATTTTACCATTTGGAAATCCAAATGTAAAATTAGTTACAATTGCTTCCTGCAATTCACCGCTATAACAGAGTCCTTCTCTTGAATCGGTTTTAGTTATTAAAAAATTATGCTTGTTACCAGTTACATTTAACACATCTTTTTCATCTAATAAATATTTAATAACATTCAAAGAATGGTAGTCATGTGAATAACTAACTTTAACATATCTTATGTCACCTAATATTTTAGAATCAATTATACGTTTATATGCTTGTACTAAAGGATATAAATGATATTGTTCCGCAATAAGTAATTTATCCCCATTATTAACTCTATCATATAAATTTTTTAACCTAACTGTAGATAATACTCCTCCTGTTTCTTGTAATACAGGAATATTTTTAGATAAATAGTAAATAGTTTCACTATATATGTTTTCTTTACTAACAGCATTTATAATAAAGTCAGGTTTACTTTTTAAAATATCTGCTCTTGAAATAGTACAAGGAACATCAAAATTACTTTTTATATATTCTTTCTTAATATCAGTTCTACATAAAACATTAGTTAAAACAAAATCATTTTCTAATGATTTAATTAACCTAATAAATATACAAGCTCTAAATCCACTGCCAACTATGGCTACATTATATTTCTTCATAGTTTTATTATATAACAAAAAACTTCTTAATACAATTAAGAAGTTTTTATAATAGTGTTTAGTTATTTTAAATCAAAATAATAATAATAATAATTTATTGCTAGTTTAAATGGTACTAAAGATGAAACTGTAGTATCACTTATGCTGTTATAAATGTAGATATTTCCAAGAGATAGTACATAATAATATTCATCTATTCTTACAGTTCTTGGAGAATCAGACCAATAATAATTATTATCACTATCGTTATTATCAAAAGTATCACCAATTACTGCTTTAACAGTTATTATATCAGTACTACTATTAAAATCAATATTGAATATTTGATAATAACTGCCCCATATAAAACCATTTTCTTCACTTGTACCAAATCCGTATACTGGAATTCCTATAATCCCTAATTCAGTATCTACTAATATGGCTTTATAATTATACATAGCTTCGCTATAAGTATAATCTCCTGTTCCAGAAAATGAATAAGTTTGTAAAGGAGTATCTGAAGAGGTATCATAAGCACTAATTTTTAAATTATTCTTACTATCTAATCCTATACCTATTAAATGAGTATCATCAAAATAATGGATATAAGTTGAGTAACCTGGTTCCTCAATTGGATTATCTTTAATAAATGGTTTAGTAGGAGATGATAAATCTATTGTGTATAGTGGGTCTTTAGTTTCATAAGTAACAATTTGGCATATATCTTTGTTAAATTTTACAGCTTTTATTGTTTCATTTGGTTTTCCAATTCCTTCACTAATCAAACCGGTAACTTGAAACTCTTCCCCTTTTTGTTTTAAAACATATAGTTTATAAGTATATCTCCAATTATTATCTCTATTATAGGTAGAAACAACTACCCTAAAATAGCCATTATATTCATCCATCCAAAAACAATCATTAACTGAACCTTCTAATATAGTATTAGCCGAATAAGTAATTTTATTATCTTTTATATCAAGTTTGATAATTCTAGTGTAATTGTTATAATCACTATCAAATAATCCAATAGTATCAATAAATAACCTATTGTAATAATAATTACTACCTAATATATAAATTGAAGAAGAATTTATATATATCTGATTAGTACTTTCTAAAAATCCAATATATTCATAAGAATAATCTCTTAAATCTAAACTAGCTAATAAAGAAAATCCGTTATAACCATTAATACTAAATACTTTATTTAAATCTAATTCATAAGTAGTACTAACACCATTTTTAGTAATAGTATACTTAGGTATTTTAAAAGTAGGGTTATTGTAATCATCATTATTATACTCATAAAAACTATAATTAGCAGCTACTATTACTAAAGTATCCTCAAACAATCTACTTTCTATAAAACTTGATTCACTTTCTAGTTTATATTCTAAATCTAAAGTTTCTAAATCATATATTCTTACTTCTGAGTTATTTTGATAATATCTAATAAAATGATAAGACCCATCAGTACCAGAACTATTATTAACAATTGTTGTACCAAACGCAATAAGTTTATTATTATATAAATATAGTGAACTAGGAGCGAATGTTTGGTCTTCTATTTGTCTTAGGGTATATGTATCTTTGTATACATCAAAAACATTTATTTCTCTTTGATCTGAATGTATATATACAACAAATCTTCCATTTGTTTTAATAACATCGCCCTCATCAACACCACTAACTATTGTGTTAGTAGTTGAATAACTAGGAGTTTTATCTGCATAATATATACTATCAGTGGGTGCTTCTAAAGTAGAATACATAGTAACACCAAAAATTGGAAGTTCTTTGTTTCTATCGATCATTGTTTTTAAATTATTAATAGTGCCCACACTATTAAGTTTAGTATTACTACTATACTTTAATGGAGTGTTAACATAAATCATATTAAAACTTAAAAATATAATAAATACACTTAGTGCACCTATTAGTACTTTTTTAATTCCAAATGGATTATAGGCGTGAGAAACACTAATCCCATTTTTTTGTTTATATTTATTAAGCTTTTTATTCCAAACTAAATTTCTAATCCAAATTGCTAACAATATAGCAACACCTGTGATTGATAATATAACTAATAATACTCCTAAATAATACATACGTCCACTTCCTTTTTATTTTATACTATAATTATAAAATTATTTGCTTTTTATGTCAATACATTTTTGATGAAATGCATATATAGAGTATGAAATACAAATTAAGATAATAATTTTTGTTTAAATCCTTTTACATAACTCCTAGTAACAGAAATATTACTACCATTATCTAAAACTAAAACAAGTTTACTGTTAAGGGATGCTTTTATACTATCAATATGGATAACATTAACTAAATGAGTTTTTGAAATTCTAATAAAACTATAATTTGATAATATTTTTTCTAAATTAATTAAAGATTCATACACTATTACTCCAAATTTTGAATTATCTTTAACTATTGAGTAATTTGAAAAACTTTCTATAAAAAATATATTTTTCAAAATAAATTTTTTATATCCATCTTCAGTTTTTAAAAATAAATATTTATTTGTATTTAGTATTTCTAATAAAACAGGAATAGCATTATCTATATTATCTGTGCTTATATTTAATAAAGCACTATTAGAAGTATCTTCTTCAATATTAAAATAACTAATATCTATATTTAGTTCTTTGATTTTTTGTAATAAAATATTTAATTCTTCTTTAGACCAATTAAATTTAATCATATAATAATTATACCTTTTTATTTAAAAATATTATTAAATTTTATATAGTTGATAAAAAGATGCTTTATATACTTACTAAAAACTAAGTTAGGTATCTAAACTATTATAAAATTGGCGTTTTACTATGAAATAAAAACTAAATAATAAAACAAATTGTTAAAATGTAGTAATTTTCTTATAAAGTCTGTTAATTTTGGTATAATAAATAGGTAAACAAAAGGAGACACCTTTATGGCAAGAGTTCAAACAAAGAAAGAAACAGAAACAAGCAAAGGAGAAAATATCATATTAAGACTAGCAATAGTAATAGCTAGTGCTGCTGTTGTAGCATTTTTAATATGGTTAATTATCACTTTAACTAAAAAAACTAATGAAGAAAGCGTACCTTATGAATCTTATTATTCAATAAATGAAAGTGATTTATCTAAATTAGTTGGGATTTACACAGGAAGTGAAGTATCTTATATAGATTTTATAGATAATCAAGAATTATATAATTTATTACTTAAAGATTCTAACAAAAAAATATATGTATTATTATATTCTAGTGAAAATAACTATGGTAGAAGTACAGATGCTAAAAATAAAGATTTAGCTAAAGAAGTGGACACACTTATTAAAAAATGTCCAGTTCGTCAAAATGATAGCGGAGTATTTTTATTATATAACTATCATCAAAATGGATTAGATGCAAGTGTTTTTCAATTTTTAAAATCTTCACTTGTAACAGGAACCACTGATAGTACTTATGAATTAGGTGGATTATACCCACAAAGTTTATTATGGACTAAATTAGGTGGACCATATTTATTAGTTTTTGAATCATTAGAATATAGAATAAGTTCAGGAATTCAAACAGATAAATATAAAATTAGTATATATGTTGGGATTGAAACCAATACTGATTATTTTTATATAACTAATGGATTAAAACAACAATTAGAAAGGCTTATAAGCGAGGAGTAATCTAAACGCTTTTTATAGAAAAGGTAAAACAAAAATGAATGAAAATATTATTAAAGAAATTGTAGCTAGGTTAGGTATTCCACGTAAATATGTAGAAACTGTATTGCAGTTTTTACAAGAAGGTAATACAATACCTTTTATAGCTAGATATAGAAAAGAATTTACAGGAAATATGGATGAAGTTGTAATAAATGAAATAAGCAACGTTTACGAATATGAATTAAATTTATTAGACAGAAAAGAAGCTGTTATTAAAGCTATAGATAAAAAAGGTATGCTAACTGAAGAGTTAGAACGTAAGATAAGAGCTTGTACTAAGTTAGTCGAAGTAGAAGATTTATATTTACCTTATAAAGAAAAGAAGAAATCAAAGGCTACTGAAGCGATTGCTAGAGGATTAGAGCCATTTGCAAAATGGATTTTATCATTTCCTAGCACTAGCGTAGATGAAGAAGCTAGTAAATATGTTACTGGTGAAATAGAAGATAAAACTTTACAAGTTTTAAATACAAAAGAAGCTATAGATGGTGCTAAATATATAGTAGCTGAAAATATTAGTGATAATGCGGAATATAGAAAAGATTTAAGATATATGTTATACACTAAAGGTGAATTAAAAACTGCTCCTAAAAAAGATGTAGCTAAAGCAGATGAAAAAGGAGTTTATAGATTATACTATGAATTCAAATCTTTTATTAATAGATTAAAATCATATCAAGTGTTAGCTATAAATAGAGCTGAAAAAGAAAAAGCAATAAGTGTAAACTTAGCTCTTGAAAATGAATTATATGTTAAATATTTAGTAGAAAAAGTTATTAACTCTAAACATAGTACAACTACTTCTTTAGTTGAAGAAGCAATTGAAGATTCATTAAAGAGATTAATTCTTCCTTCTATTGAAACTGATATTAGAAGTGAATTAACCGAAGTTGCTGGAAAAGAAGCTATTGCTTTATTTGGTGAAAACTTATATAAACTATTATTACAACCACCTATGAAAGGTAAAGTAGTATTAGGTTTAGATCCTGGATTTGTATCTGGATGTAAATTGTGTGTAATTGATGAACAAGGTACATTTAAAGAAAAAAGCAAAATATACGAGAAAAAAGGTCATAATGTTGTTATAGGTAATACAAACAATCTAGAAGCATTACGTGATGCTCAAAATGAAGTATTACGATTAATTAGGAAACATAAAGTTGAATTAATAGCAATCGGTAATGGTACTGCTTCAAGAGAAAGCGAAGCTTTCATAGCTGATATTATTAAAACAAATAGATTAAATGTAAAATATGTTATTGTTTCAGAAGCAGGAGCTTCAGTATATTCTGCTGGTGATGTAGCTAGAGATGAATTCCCTGATTTTAGTGTAGAAGAAAGAAGTGCAGCTAGCATAGCTAGAAGACTTCAAGATCCTTTGTCAGAACTAATAAAAATTGATCCTAAATCTATTGGTGTTGGTCAATATCAATATGATGTTAATCAAAAAGAATTAGGTAAAGAACTTGACTTTATAGTTTCAAAGAGTGTGAATGCAGTTGGTGTGAATGTTAATACAGCTTCTAAATCACTACTTATGCATATATCTGGATTAAATAAAGCGATTGCAGAAAATATAGTAAAATATAGAGAAGAAAACACTAAATTTAGTAGTAGAACAGAACTTAATAAAGTTCCTAAATTAGGACCTAAGGCATTCGAACAAGCAATTGGATTCTTGCGTATTCTTGAAGGCAAAGAACCACTTGATATGACTTCTATTCACCCTGAAAGTTATGAAATAGCTAGAAAGATACTAGTAAAATATAATATAACACCTAATATGTTAGGTAAGAGTGAATTAAAAGATATAGTATCTACTATAGATAAAGAAGCATTAGCTAAAGAATTAGAATCTAACTTATATGTTGTTAGTGATATTTTAGATGCTTTTGTTGCTCCTTTAAGAGACCCTCGTGATGAATTTAGTGCTCCTGTATTAAGAAATGATATATTAACACTTGATGATTTATCTGTTGGTTTAGAATTAGAAGGTACAGTAAGAAACGTTGTACAATTTGGAGCATTCATTGATATAGGATTACACGATGATGGATTAGTACATATTTCTAAAATGTCAAGAAAGAATATAGCTAGTCCTAAAGAAGTGGTAGCTGTTGGAGACATTGTAAAAGTATGGATTTTAGGAATTGATAGAGAAAGAGAAAAAGTACAATTGTCACTTTTACCTCTAGAAGAGTTAAATGACACTGAGCCAAGAAGAGATAATGATAGTAAACCTAGTTATAATAAAGCAGAAAATAGGGAACGTAGACCTTTTATTCCTAAAAAGCCAACTCTAACTTTTGATGATTTAGCAATAGGTGGTGAATATAAAGGAACTGTAAGAAATATTCAAGAATACGGAATTTTTATTAACATTGGTTTAGAAAAAGATGTATTGTTACGTATAAATAGGTCATCTGATAAAAAGCCAACAGACTATAGCACAGGCGAAAATGTAACAATATATGTTATAAATATTGATTATGAAAAGAAACAAGTAGAAGTTTCACTTAAAAAACCTGTATTAAACAGCTGGTTTTAGCAAATTCTTTACAAATTTAGTAATTTTATAGTATAATAGATTAGACGTTGAAAAAACAAAGAGATGCGACATCTCACGTCTAATATACGGAGTAGTACTCAAGTGGTCGAAGAGGTGCCCCTGCTAAGGGTATAGGTCGGTGCAAGCTGGCGCCAGAGTTCAAATCTCTGCTGCTCCGCCAGAATTAAAATCACGCTAGAATAATTATTTAGTTAATATCTAGGTTAAATAACGGTATTTAATGGAAAACATATGGTTTACCATTAAATACCGTTATTTTTATTATATCTAATTCACTTGCTTTCACTTTCTTTCACTTTACATAGTGAAAGAAAGTGAAAGCAAGTGAAAGTTAATTACTAAAAAAATTATTAATATGATAGATGAATGTAAAACAGATATTAATTTTGCTAAGTAAATGTACTGTAATATAGGTGAAGTGAAAATATGACAGTCATAAGATTTAAAAAGTAGGTAATTTTATAAAAAAAGAAATAGTTGTTTCAAAAAAGAACTATAAGTTAATAAGTTTTAAGTTAAAAATTATTCATAGTTGTTAGAAGTTTTGTAGTTTACAAAATGACAATCACTCAACTTTCACTTTCTTTCACTATAAAAAGTGAAAGAAAGTGAAAGCAAGTGAAAGTTAAATACTAAAAAAATTATTAATATGATAGATGAATGTAAAACAG
>JAITXV010000126.1 GCA_031284605.1 Acholeplasmatales bacterium
ATTTATGCATTTATTTTTATGAAAACGTTATCATTTTTTTATTAACTATTTTTTTATATTTGAAGTATAATAATAGTGTATTAAGATATGTGATGTAGCATTATAATTAAATAAAAAGCGAACGTTTTCTGTTTTTACGTCTTATTATATAGGAAGATATAAATTCTTCTAAAAGGAGATTTAATATGAAAAAGTTATTTTTATTACTATTTAGTTGTTTATTACTAGTACCTGTAAGTAGTTGCGGGACTATAAAAAGTGGGTTTACAAGTGCTACTTCTTCTGTTTTCTCATTTGTTTATTACAGAATTGCTTATGAATTAGAAGATAAGACATATAAAGAGGGTGATGAAGTTATCATCAATATTTCAAGTGCTTCTAGAAACTACTATAAAGAAATAGATGGAAAATTAGAATATTATGCTTACAATTCTAAAGATTGGATTGATGGATTATCTTATGATACAGATCCTTTTGACAATTTTGCTTATCAAATAACTTATGGTAATACAGTATATACTTATTTCAAACTTCCAGACTATAGAAGTTATAAGCTTGGTAGTACAGAACCCGATCCAAAAACAAAAGAATGGAGGAAGACATTTAGTAATAGTGATAAAGTTCCATTGACAGTTACTAAAGAATTAATAAATAATGTACATAAAGGATATGGCTCTCTTCAAATAAGACTAGCTTCATATAAAGAAGGAAGTGAATTAGAAAGTGTAATTTATGGTTTTTGGGAGTTGCGTACAGAGATGCCAACTGCTGATGATTTTAATAGTTGGAAAGAAGTTAGAACAAGACTTATAAATGATTCATCACTTTATTATTACCCAAAAAATGGGAAAGTAAATTTTTCTGATAATTTTTATTTTGATTATGGTAAGGATTACAGTAGTTATTACTCTTAACTTTTAACTGTTTAATCAAAATATAAATAGCCATATAAAAAATAAATACCACTTAACACAAAAGTTTGAGTGGTATTTATTTTTATTATTTAATTTAACACAAATACTATTTAAGTTTTAAATTATAAAATGCCTTTAAACCTGGATATACAGGATCTGACAAGCCATCTTCAATTCTTAACAATTGATTATATTTAGCAATTCTATCAGTTCTAGATGCACTACCTGTTTTAATCATACCTGCATTAGTAGCTACTGCTATATCTGCTATAGTAGTATCTTCTGTTTCACCAGATCTATGAGAAACAATTGCAGTATAGCCGTGTTTCTTAGCTAATTCAATAGCTTCTAAAGTTTCAGTAAGTGTTCCGATTTGGTTAACTTTGATTAATATAGAATTGGCTACTCCTAAATCTAAACCTTTTTGTAATAGTTTAGTATTAGTAACAAATAAATCATCACCAACTAATTGAATCTTTTTACCTAACTTAGCAGTTAATAATGACCAACCATCCCAATCATTTTCATCTAATCCGTCTTCAATAGATATTACAGGATATTTACTAACTAAACCTTCATAAAATCTAGTCATTTGAGCAGCACTATATTCTTTACCTTTACTTCTATCTCTTTTACCGCCTAGTACATATACATGTTTTTCTTTATCATAAAATTCACTAGCAGCTACATCCATACAAATAAATATATCTTTTCCTGGAACATATCCTGCTTTAGTAATAGCTTCAACTATAACTTGTAAACCTTCTTCATTAGATTTTAAATTAGGTGCGAATCCACCTTCATCGCCAACTCCTGTATTATAACCTTTAGATGTTAATACTTTCTTTAAATTATGGAATACTTCAGCACCCATTCTAATAGCTTCTTTAAAACTTGGTGCACCAGCAGGAAGAATCATAAATTCTTGAAAATCTACGTTATTATCAGCGTGTGCTCCTCCGTTTATAATATTCATCATAGGTACTGGTAATTCTTTAGCATTAACACCACCTAAATATCTATATAATTCAACTCCTAAATAATCAGCAGCAGCTCTAGCTACAGCTAAACTTACACCTAAAATAGCATTAGCTCCTAATTTAGATTTATTTGGAGTTCCATCTAATTCTATTAATAATCTATCAATACCTACTTGGTCTAAACAGCTGCTACCATAGATTTCAGTAGCTATTATATCATTAACATTACTAACTGCTTTTAGCACACCTTTTCCTAAATATCTAGATTTATCGCCATCTCTAAGTTCAACTGCTTCGTGTTCTCCTGTAGATGCTCCACTTGGTACAAGTGCTCTACCAAAAGCTCCACTATCAGTGCTAACTTCTACTTCTACTGTTGGATTACCTCTTGAATCCAATACTTCTCTTGCTCTAACTTCTGTTATTATTGGCATATAATGCCTCCTTATTATTTTTATTACTATTATATTTTATCACTTTTTAGTGATAAAAACAGAATATTTGTACTAAAATATAGATATTTTATCTAAACTTAATATATTTTTAAAAAGTTAACTTAAATACGCAAAACTTGAATGCTGGAAAACTCTTTTAAACGCTAATACAAATATGACTATGCCTAAAATATAATTAATAAGATTCATAATCATATATACGTTAAAACTGATAAAATAATTCCAAAATGTTAATTCAGCCAAAATATGATAGAAAACAATAGGAAATATTATATGAGGAGGGAAAAATCCACCACCAAGTGCCACATATAATACATAATAGTAAATAAATAATGACAATAAATAGTATAAAAGTAAATAAAAACAAGCTATAAACTTATATATTATATGTCCTATGCTGTGATTTCTAATAATTCTTGAAGATAAAATATAGCTTGTTAAAAGACCAAACAATGAATTAAATACGTATAAGGTATTAGTTCCTTTAAATGATAGATATGCAAGAAGCGCATTAAGCGAACCAAAACCAACACTACAAATAAAAAACCATAGTAAACCAGTAAGTATTACTTTCTTTAAATCTTTCTTATTAATAGGTTGTTTAATATACAATAATATCTTCTTCATAATTATATTATATAATTATTATAGGTAATTTAGTTAAATAATATCATTTTTATGGTTTTCTTCAGCTTTTTCTTTTTCTTCTTTTGAATCATCATATTCATATTCTAGATTAATTTCTTCTTTTTTATTCTTTTTAAATAACAAAGATAATCTATCAGATACTACTATAGAAGGGAGCACACACACTGCACCTTTAGCTAAATTAAAAGGCAAATAAAGAGTAATAATTGAAGCAGTATATATTTTTAAATTACTTGCAGGTAA
>JAITXV010000062.1 GCA_031284605.1 Acholeplasmatales bacterium
ACTTTTTTAAAGGAGTTGTCTAAAGATGATTCAAAAGAAGAAGTATTAGAGGAGTTTCTAAAACAATATGATGATGAAGCTAGAAGTATTCTAGAAGCAGAAATATTTGGAGGTAAATAATATGCCTTATGATGGAACTATAACAACTAAAAATAAAGAATTAGCCATATCTATTAATTGGTTTGGAGGCAGAGGCAGTGTTGAAGCACTTTTAACTTATTGTAAAATAAGAAGGTTTGCGAAGCCTGAAGAAAATCCTTATGGATGGGCAACTTTATGCCAAGTTGCTTGCAATTATACAGACCGCAAATGGGGGTATGATGTTGGAATAGACAAATATTGCCAAAACATAACAGGACAAAATCGTGAAAATGGATTGTTCATCATTGAAAATTATCAAATAGTGGGAAGAAAGTATTATTTAGGAATAGACAAAGAAGCCTATAATTTGAAAGAATTAGTACTAGAATTTGATAATTGCCAGCCTTCTCATCAACAGTTGGGCAAAGTAATGATAGAAAATATATTTTTAGCTAAAAACACTAATGGTGTGTTTTATGGAGTAAATTTTAAAAGTTCGTTCGGACCATCTTTTTTTATCTCAGCAGATAATAAATTAGTTAGTGAACATAGTGATAGTTGCATTTATAGAAAAAAGTTTATTAGTGAAGATGAAGCTAAGGAGTTTATTAACAAAATTGATGGAACTGCTATGAAATTTTATGGTGATAGAGAACATTTGGTTTCTAAAGATGCGTGCCGTATCGTTAAGTACGAAGATGAAATCCATTTATATTTTAAGGAACAAGATAGACTAAGAACTAATCATAACTTACATTGCTGGGTTAAAGAAAGAATGGCAGAAGATTGGGATAGAAATAATTTAAGACCAGCTGAATTATTTGTACATGCAAATGCAAATATTCCAGGTGTGAGAAGCGCATTTGAAAAACAAGCGTTTCTAATAAATGAAATAACTAAATACGCAAAAGGTGATGCAGGGTTAAGTATATATTCCCAATCGGCACTAGCAGAAGATGAAACTAATCCTGATGCCATACAAGCAAATCGTGCAGTGTGGGAAGAAATGGAGAATGGAGAAGTTTATCAAAAGGTCAAAGCGACCGTAGAAGAGAGGTTATATAACCTTCAAAAATCTTATAGTGAAGGATTTAGAAAGCCAAGCAAAAATGAAGGTCAAAGCAGATGAAAGTTCATACATTGCAACTACACCCTAAATATTATGAACAAACCAAAAGTAACTTTAAAACGTTTGATATTAGACCAAAAGAACAAAATAACTTTCAAGTTGGTGACATTATTCATTATGTAACTTATGATGCTAATAATAAACCAAGCACAAAATATGAAGACTTGTTGTTTGATATTAGCTTCATAGTAGATAGTGACAAATATTTAAAAGATGGTTATGTAGTATTAGGAATAAAACAAAAACGCAAAACTAATGGTTTAAAGCCACAAAGTGAAATGAGAAGTGTTAAAAATTATACAAAAGAAGATAAAACTTCTAATACAAATTAAAAAAATAAAAAGGAGAAATAAAATGAAAAAGAAAGAAGAAGTGGTATTAACAAAAGAAGAACTGGATTTAGAAATAGCTTTTATTAATAGTGATGAAAGTGAATTGGGAGTTCCTGCATTTGTAACAAATATAGTAGTAGGAGAAAAGAAAAATGTCTTGGGAAAATAAAGCAACTAATGAATTCATTGAAGATTTTATTAAAAATCTAGAAAAAAATGGAGCTGATTGGAAGAAAGAATGGTTAAGTAAGACACTTCCTATTAATGGTTTTACCAGAAGACCATATAGAGGTATGAATGCGCTAAATTTATTTTTATCTCCTTATGTAGACCCTAGATGGTTTACTTACTTACAAGTACAAAAGTACAAAAGCAAAGAACATAAATATGTTTATGTTAGAAAAGGTGAATCTCCATCTAAGATGGTGGAGTATTTTAGTCAATATGATAAAAAAACTAGAATGCCTTTTGATACTAAAACTATTGAAAATTTAAGTGACCTTGAAAAAAAGAAATATATAGAAGATAACGTAAAACCACGAATAAGTTTTCATTTGGTTTATAATGCAGAGCAAATTGAAGGAATAGAACAATATATTCCTAATGTTGTAGCTGCAGATACCACAAGCAATATTATAAAAACACTTACAAATAAACCATTCGTAAGTAAAATTATACATAATGGTACTCAAGCATTTTATAGCCCTGAAAAAGATACAATTGTATTACCAAAATACGAATACTTCAAAAGTGAAGAAGGATATAATGCAACCTTCTTGCACGAACTTAGTCATTCTACAGGACATCAGGACAGATTAAATAGAAGTCTAATTAATACATTTGGAACAGATGAATATGCTAAAGAAGAACTAGTAGCAGAAATATCAAGTATGCTATGTGAAATAGAACTAGGTTTAAAAATAAAAGAAGAACATATAGAAAATCACGGAGCTTATGTTAAGTCATGGCTAGAAGGATTAAATAGTGATAAGAAATATATGGTTGAGGTAATAAGTGATGCTAAAAAAGCTTCTAAATATATTAGTGATTATTATAAACAACAACTAGAATTAGAAAATGTAGTTAAGAGTGAAACTACTAATGAAGAAGAAGAACCAATTGAAGAAGAAATAGTTGTTAGAACTAATATAACTGATACTAATAGTAACAAATATAATGATTATTCAAGCGAAACATTTAGAAAACCAAGCAAAAATGAAGGTCAAAGCAGATAAAGGAGCAAGTCAAATGAAATTAAAAGAAGGTTCATAATGATAATTAAAAAAATAAGACAAAAAATTAATATAAAACAGTCAGAAATGGCTGGAATTTTAAATACAAGCAAAGAGGTTATTTGTGCGTATGAATCTAATAGAGCTAGTATTGAATACAGCGATGTAATATTACTTTGCAATACATTAAATGTAAGCTCAAATATTATGTTAGATAGTGATTACAGCACTTTTGAATATTTTAACTTTCCACCAAACTTATCTTTAGGAGAAAAGTTAAAATATTTAAGAAAGTTAAATCATTATACATTAAGGCAGTTAGAACAAAAAACAGGTTATTCTAGATCTTCACTTAGCGGTGATGAAAACAATAAATATAGAATTAATGAGATAAAGATAATTAAATTTTGTGAATGTTACAAAATTACTCCTGATAACTTACTGGGTATAGATTCAAATTCTTTTAATCAGTTTAATAATCAAGACAAAGCAAACTTTAAAAAGTATAGAAAAGAAAGTAATACTTTATGTTTTAGAAAAAAACTAAATGTTACTCAAAAAACTATTTCATTAATTCTTAACTGTAGTAGGGTAATTGCTAATGCAATAGAACACGGTAATTGTACTCTAAGTGTAGATATGATACTAAAGTTATGTAAACACTTTAAAGTTAGTGCTAGCTACATTTTAGATTTAGAAGACTTAGAAGTTATTAATCATAATCTAAATTATAGTGACAGTATTGGAGCTAAACTTCTAACACTAAGAAAAGCTAAGGATATTACTTCAGTAGCTACTGATACTAGTATCAAACTAAGTAGATTAAAGAAATTAGAAAGTAATGTAATAATTCCTAATTCTAAAGATTTAATTATATTATGCAAATATTACCAAGTATCAGCTGACGAATTACTAGGTATTAAAATGGAAGGAGATTAGATATGCAAACACAAACACTCACATTTGCACAGCAAATAGATATAGTAATAAAAGAATTTAAAACTGTTGGAAATATTGATAAATATAAATGGAGGAGATTAGTTATACTAGATAGCATTCCACAAGTCTTAAAAAATATAGGCTTTAGAGGTAATAATTTGACTCTTTCAGTTAAAAAGTTCTTTACTATATTAGAAGAGCATTCAGATGAATTAAATGAAGAGATATTAAAACAATTACCAGAGAAGATAGCTAATCCACTAG
>JAITXV010000068.1 GCA_031284605.1 Acholeplasmatales bacterium
TATTTTAGAGAAATGCATGATTTGTCAGATGTGTTAAAGGTTTACAACATTAATAATAGTATCACCAAGTGTTGGCCATTGAATAGCTTTGCTGATTTTAATACTATCGCAAACACAAGTACATATATGTTTTTGTCATATGTTAACCTTCCTGACGCTAACGGAAATCCAGATATTTTTAGTGGAATACATACAATTTTTGTTTTTTATAATCAAGGTTTAAACCTTTATAGGGGGTATAACAATGGAGGGTATGACTACGATACTCATCAAAGTATACCTGAAACATACCATTTTTTGTGGCAACTTTTAAGTGGAAAATTATATTATACGGAAGCAATTTCTAAAAATTTGTTTATTTCAGGATGCATTATAAAGGAATAAAAATGTATGAAACTATACAAATTACTTTTTATTACAATCCTTACCGCATTTGTATTTTTACTGCAAAGTTGTGTTGGTCTAGCCCACAAAATTGTTTTTAAAGATTATAATACCAGATGGGTAGATGATAACAATACTATGGAAATAACATTGTATAAAGGTAGAAATAAAACAGGTAAAGGTTTTATAAATGTTGATAACACTCCATATGACATATATGTATTTTTTGATGGATTAAAACCGATAATCTATATAAGCCATTTATCATCAAGCACAATATACGATACCTTAGAAAAAGCATCAAGAGTTGAATATACTACTGTAAAATCTAAGTTTTGGTCAAAGCACATAAATGACCAAAATAAAATTAGGATATACGGAAATATAAAACTTAGTGAATCTATAAATTATGATATAGATTTAATATTAAATTGTTATAAAATAGAAGATAATGAATTAGACGCTAAAAACTATTTTGAGTGCAGCTTTTCTAGTGAAAAACTATACTTTTACACAATTGGTTCTAGTGTTGATGAAGAAGTATGGAAACCAAACGGACAATTAGGATGTTATTATACCTTGTCATACTACGGAAAAAATACAACAAATGACGCTTTCATTAAAGTTTATTTTTTGGATAATAGACACATTTTATTTAATGAAATAAAAAACGATTATACTGAAGAAATATTATTTAGTGGAACATATACAACCTCTCATAAGACGATGACTGTTACTTTAGATACAAATTATACTTTTAATAATTCAGATATTAATATCGTATTTGATATTGCCCCTTATTCTCAAAATATTACAAATTAATAAAAAGCGTGCTTGTTATTTCTATAAAAATGAGCATCAAAACTATATCCTAAAATTTAGAGATGAAATAAAAGATATTAGGATTTTAGAATTTCTAAATACAATACTAGTAGTTATAAAATAATTAAATGTCTATAATTGAAAGTAAGCACAGAAGATATATTTTATTTTAAAATAAAATATAGAAATACCTTCAAATAACACAATAAATTAGGTATATAGATATAACTATCGCTTCTTTTTTTAGTTTCCCATCAATTAAACGAATAAACTGAACCAAAATATAATTTTAATAGTGAAAAAGGTGTGTCATTTGACACAATTGTGTCATTTATGGTACAATTATATAGAGGTAAATTATGTACACAGATTTAAAGAACCCTAGTTCCTTTAGAAGCAAATTTTTAATATCAAATGCTCTACTAGAATTAATGAAAGAAGAAAACTATAAAAAAATATCAATAACTAGTATTTCCCAAAAAGCGGGAATCGTAAGAAAGACATTCTACAGAAATTTTGGGGATAAAGATGATATCATCAAATTTCAAGTTGATACATCTATGGCACATTTTTTAAAGTTTAATAATTTTGATAAAATGAGCTTTGTAGATATACTACTAAACTCCTATAGCTTCTTACAAAATTATAAAGATTTTATTTTATTATATTATCATAATGGAATCCTTGATTACACTGGAAACTATATTGCGGAATATATTATTAAAAATAAATTAGTATTTTTATTTACAAAAATAACATCTTCTAAAATTCCTTCATATTATTATGATTATATCCCAGAACTTATAACTGATATGTTTAATTCTATAGTAAAGAAGTGGATTTCTAATGGATTTAAAGAAACTGCTCTTGAGTTAGCTAAACTAAATGAAGATTTAATCCACGGAAAACTATTCCTTCCTAAAATAAATTAATACTATTTATAAACGCATCTATGAGATGCGTTTTTTTATGTATTGACTTTTAATAAAATAAGTGTTATAATATTATTAGCACTTATATATATTGAGTGCTAATACAGGAGGTGGATTATGGAATTTACACAAATGGAAGATTACAACAAAGATCCAAAAATATTAGAAAAGTTTGGTAGAAATATCGTAGAACAAGTTAAAAAAGGAAAAATAGATCCAGTTATTGGCAGAGATGAGGAAATAAGACGATTAATTAAAATCTTATCCAGAAAAACTAAAAATAACCCAGTATTAATCGGTGAGCCTGGTGTAGGTAAAACTGCAATCGTTGAAGGACTAGCAAGAAGAATTTATGAAAAAGATGTTCCTGTAGGACTACAAAATAAAATTATTTATGAGCTTGATGTAGCTTCATTAGTAGCTGGTGCTAAATACAGAGGTGAATTTGAAGAAAGATTAAAAGCAGTATTAAATAAAATTAAAGATTCAGATGGAGATATCATTTTATTTATCGATGAATTACACACTATTGTAGGTGCAGGAGGTGCAGAAGGAAGTTTAGACGCTTCTAATATGTTAAAACCAATGCTTGCAAGAGGTGAACTTCACTGTGTTGGTGCTACTACTTTAAATGAATATAGAAAATACATTGAAAAAGATAAAGCTTTAGAAAGAAGATTCCAAACTATTATGGTGTTAGAACCAACAGTAGAAGACACTATATCTATACTAAGAGGTCTAAAAGACCGCTTTGAAGCACACCACGGTGTGCATATTAATGATAGTGCTATAGTAGCTAGTGCTGTATTATCTTCTAGATATATTAGCGATAGGTTTTTACCAGATAAAGCTATAGATTTAATAGACGAGGCTTGTGCATCTATAAGAATAGAAATAGATAGTATGCCGGCTCCTTTAGACACAGTATTAAGAAAAATAATGCAATTAGAAATAGAAAAAAGTGCTTTGTCTAAAGAAGAAGATAGTTTATCTAAAGATAGATTAAAAACAATTGAAATAGAAATAAAAACTCTAAAGCTTGAAGAAGATAGTTTAAGAAAAAGATGGAATAATGATAAAAAACATCTAAGTTCAATAAAAGAGAAGAAGCATACTTTAGAACAATTAAAATTTGATTTGAATACTGCTTTTAATAAACAAGACTACACTAAAGCTGCTGAACTACAATATTCTAAAATACCAGCATTAGAAAAAGAAATCGATGATTTATCTAATAAATATAAAAATTCAGGATTAATATCAGAAGTAGTTACTGAAGAAAATATTACATCAATTATTTCTAAGTGGACTGGAATTCCACTTAACAAATTACAATCTAGTGAAACAGATAAACTACTTAATTTAGAAGCTACTTTACAAAAAAGAGTTATTGGACAAGATCACGCTCTAAAGTTAGTGTCTGATGCTATTATTAGACAAAGAAGTGGAATTAAAGATGATAAAAAACCAATTGGTAGTTTTCTATTTTTAGGTCCTACAGGAGTAGGTAAAACAGAAGTAGCTAGAACTCTAGCAGATACACTCTTTGATTCAGAAAATCAAATAATAAGAATAGATATGAGTGAATATATGGAAAAATATAGCGTGTCTAGATTGATTGGTGCTGCTCCTGGATATGTTGGATATGATGAAGGCGGACAACTAACTGAAGCAGTAAGAAGAAAACCTTATTCAATAGTATTATTTGATGAAATAGAGAAAGCTAATAGTGAAGTATTTAATATTTTATTACAAATTCTTGAAGATGGTCGTTTAACTGATTCACATGGTAGAGTAGTAGATTTTAAAAATACTATTATTATAATGACATCTAACATTGGTTCTGATATATTACTAAGTTTAGATGCTGATAGCGAAAAGAAAGTTATGTCTTTAGTTAAAAATACTTTTAAACCGGAATTACTTAATAGAATTGATGAAATTATTATATTTAATTCATTAGATTATAAGAATCAAGTCAAAATAGCTGCTAAATTATTAAAAGATTTACAATATAGATTGTTAGAAAAAAATATCATTGTTAATATAGATGATACAGTTAATAGATATGTAGTTAAATATGGATTCGAAATTGAATATGGAGCTAGACCACTAAAAAGATTTATTTCAAGAAATGTAGAAACATTCATTGCTAAAGAATTATTAAATAGAAATATAGTTTATGGTATGAAATATGATTTAGTTGTAAAAGACGAAGAGTTTTTATTGTTAGCTTCTAAATAAAAAAAATAGCAGGTAATATTATTTACCTGCTATTTTTTTATTATTTACAAAAGCTTTTCGAAAGCTAGTCTTGATTCTTTTGTTTGTATATTGTCTTTATACAAATATATTTTACCACAAAACTTAAATCCATTTTTTAATAGAAATTTTTGCATAACTACATTCTTTTTATGAGTATCTACTCTTATTGAAGATGAGTTGTTATATATAGCCTCTTTTTCTAAATATTTTAAAAATAAAGTAGCTATTCCTGTATTTCTTTTTTCTTTAGATAAAGATATCCTATGTATTACATAATAATTATCATAGCTTGTTAACCAATTATTGTTTTTAACTTTGGTTTTGGTGTACGGATTAACAAATCTTGTGCTATATATGTTTTTATAACTTATATCTTCACCTTTAATAAAAGCGCATACCGCTAATATGTCAGCAGTATTAGTAGTTATGATTCTTAAATTATTGTTTTTAATATCTAACTCTAAAACTTCAAGGTTTGGATAATTATTCTGCCACTGAGAAACATTATTTATTTTTAAATAATCAATACCATCACGTATTACCTTATAAACCCCATTTATATCTTCTAATCCAGCTTTCTTATAAATATACATATCTTAAGTTAATACATCCATTTGTTCTTCTGCTTTTTTATTATCAGAAACAGGAAACCATTCCCATTTAAATCTTTCATTCTTTTTAACAAATATTAGTTCAATTACTGCATTTACTATAGTAAACCCTGGGATAGCTGCAGCAGCCATAACCCACCCATTAAGCCAAGGATATCTTGGATCAATCCCTTCAAATATCCACATTGCATTTGGCGTGTCTTTTCCTAGTAAAGTAACAATTAGAGCCATTAGTAAACCCCATAAGAATGCGAATGTTATCCCAATAACAATTGGAACAATATTATAAACTCTAGGTTTAATCCATTTAAAGAAAAAAGGAGCTAATGAACCAAGAAGTAAAAATGAATGTGACAACAGATGGATAAATGTTGGAACAAGAAGAGTCAAATGAGGATCTCTTTCAATGTTAACGTGTAAAAATAAAGAGAAAATAGCACCAGCTGATGAAACATATCCCATATAAGTAAATACTATATTTCTAAATTTCTCATTTTTAGATCTTAACAAAGCAGGGTAAAACAATAATATATACATATTTAAGTTACATGGATAAATTGGAAAAATAAGCGGTACATATATATCTGGTCCTTTTCCCCACTCTGTTTCTCCGTTAGTAGTATACATCGCATATATTTCAAATATCATTACAGCGAACGCTAGTACGCTAGTTATTTTCATATAAATATATTTTTTGTTATCTTTTTTGACTCTTGTAAATAAATATAGTATCCCACCTGTGATAATGAAAGATATTAAAATATACATTGCATGTTCGATTGATCTCATTTCTTCACCTCATAATATTATATTTTGGCAGCCTCAGAGGGATTTGAACCCCCGCATAATGGATTCAGAGTCCACTGCCTTACCGCTTGGCTATGAGGCTTATATGTATATAAAACTAATACATACTATTTTATTATACAACTTTTAGAAAATCATAATATTAATAAAAGTAAAAATATGCATTTTTTAGAAAATATATTAACTTATTATAGTATTATAAACACTTTTTTAATTTTTATATTTTATTAAAATAAAAATGCCTTACATCAGTAAGACATATTTTTTATGGCAAGCCCAGCAGGATTTGAACCTACGAGTGAGGGAGTCAAAGTCCCTTGCCTTACCACTTGGCTATGGGCTTAGTTGGTCCGGGTGACAGGAGTTGAACCTGCACGCCAAGGGCGTTAGATCCTAAGTCTAGTGCGTCTGCCAATTTCGCCACACCCGGTACTTATACTATTATATCACTTTATAAACATATTTGTCAAATGTTATATATTTATAAATTTTTATTGTTTTAAAGCCTATTATTTATAATATCTTCAATTAATTTGCTTACTGAAGCATTAGAGCTATCTCCTATTACAATATTAGCGTGCTCTTTAACTCCATCATAAGCGTTATCAACAACTACTCCTAACGCTGCAGTTTCAAGCATTGAGATATCGTTTGCGGAATCACCAATACTCACTGTCTCATCAAGTGATATATTGTAATACTTACATATTTCTTCTAAAGCTCTTCCCTTGCTAGCATTAGATGCTACTAGCTCAGCCATATCATATCCTATATAAGTAAATTTTTGTTTAAATTTAGCATTAACTTTATCAATTATTCCATGCAACTCACTTAAATCTGATTTTAGATTAATTTTCATTGGAGTATCGTCTGGATTTTCTAAAAAATATTTAGAAAAGGAATCAACTTCAATTAAACTTGTTTTTATTTTAAGTATTTCAATATAAAACTTCAAAAACTTAGACATTTTATTATAAATTATGTTATTTTCAGTAAATATAAAATATTCACAGTTCAAATTATCCAAATAAGAAGTTATGCTAACAACATCTTTTATTTCTAAACTGGCTTTATATAAAACTCTATTATCTTCATTAGGTAAAAACACAAGTGCTCCTTGATGACTTATTAGTGGCATATTATAATCTCTAAGAGGTGAATTATTGTATACACTTAAAATAGATGGCTTTTCTCTACCTGTGTTGATACAAAAAATACCTCCATTATCAATGAATTTAATTATTGAATCATAATTTTCATCAGGGACTTTATCTTCTTTGTTAGTAAGGGTTCTATCATAATCACTTGATATAAGTTTATATTTCATATTTTTTCCTTTTTTTGTTAATTATCATTAGTATAAATATTTAACGTACCTAATAATTTTATCATAAATAAATTAAAAAAACATAAAGGAGCTACATATAAATGTAGCTCCTTATAATCTAAGTTATTGTAAATATATAAATATTGCTAGTACAAAAGAAAAAACGAAATTTTATTTGTCTTCTTCTTCTTTTCTATCTTTAACTAAATAAGAAGGTAAATCTAATCCAGCGCTTTTATAAAGGTCTGAAAGTGGAGGAATACTCTTTAATAAACTTTGAGCAAAATTACTAGTAGAACTACCATTTCCATTACCAGCTCCAGAATCCCATACAGTTATCTTATCAAACTTGATATTCTTAATAGCTTCAACTTGAATTCTTACCAATTCTTCTAATTTATCAGCTATTAATAATTGAACTGCTTTTTCAGAGTTACCAGCAGATTCAACTAATAATTTAAAACCTTCTGCTTGTTTAGATAATACTTGATATAAACCTTTAGCATCTGCTTCTAATTTTAAAAATGTAGCATCTGCTTGTCCTTTAGCTTCTCTTCTAGTCTTTTCAGCTTCTGCTTCAGCTTGGATAATTGCTTTTTCTTTTTCTACTTCTGCCCCAACTATGACATCTGCTACAAGAGTAGCTTTTTCTCTTTCTGCTCTAGCTATTTCTGCAGTTTGTTCTGATTTATAACTTTCTTCTCTAGCTTGAGCTATGGCTACTTTAGAAGCAACTTCTGCTCTTCTAGTAGCTTCTGCTTGTACTTCTGCTAACAATGCTTTAGATTGAGCTATCTTACCTAAACTTGAGTTTTCACCTTCAACTGCTACGCTATTAGCTACAGCTACTTCAATTCTTTGATCTCTTTGAGCGTTTGCTTGACCAATTTCACCATCTCTATTTTTTTCTGCTACACTTTTTTTAGCATCATTAATAGCTCTAGCTGCTGCTTCTTTACCTAAGGCTATAATATATCCATCTTCATCTTTGATATCAACTACGTTAACATTAATTAGTCTTAAACCAATTTTCTTTAATTCTATTTCAACATTTTTACTAACCGCTTCTAAGAATTTATCTCTATCTGTATTGATTTCTTCAATTTCCATAGTAGCGATAATTAATCTTAATTGTCCAAAAATAATATCTTTAGCTAATTCTTGAACTTCAGGTATTTTTAACCCTAATAATCTTTCAGCAGCGTTTTGCATAACACCTTGTTCAGTAGAAATACCAACTGTAAATACACTTGGAACATCTATTCTTATGTTTTGTTTAGATAATGCACTTCTTAAATCAACTGAAATACTAATTGGAGTTAAATCCATAAATTGATATGCTTGTAAAAATGGAATGATAAATTTAGTTCCCCCATGAGTACAAATTGCACTTCTTGAAGAACCATCTTTGTTAGTACCAATTTTACCATATACTACTAATATTTTGTCAGATGGACATTTTTTTATTCTTGAAACTACAAAAAATAATGCTGTAAGCACTATGATAACTATTACAATAGAAAGTGCTATTATTCCACCTACTGAAAATCCTAATTTTAAATTAAACATTTTTTTATTCTCCTTTTTTGTTTTATATTATATTATAATTTTTCAACTATTAATATATTTTTGTCTTTTAAACCAGAAACCACTACAAATTCATTGTTTAGTATATCTGCATTTCCATTAGTCATAGCATCAACTTCTAAATATTTATCAGAAAATTGAACTATTACCTTACCTAGTCCACCATTGTTAGCAGGAATTCTTATATATACAACTGCTTGTTTTCCAATAGCGTACCCATAATCTAAATTACCACTTTGTTCTAACTTACCAAATTGTTTAAATACAATAGCTATTAACAACATAGCAATAGCACCACACACAATTCCAATAATCAAAGCTAACCACCATGGAATATTGTCAGCTATACTAAAAGCTACCCATCCTCCTACCGCAAAAAATGCAAGTACACCTCTTAATGATATAAGTCTCAAACCACTAGCCATCGATAAAGGTTCATCATTAGCGAAATCCACATCATCTGATAAGTTTAAATCACCACCACCATCACTAAAGTCACTACTATCTACATCATCAAAGTCAGCATGAGAACCTAATCCAATTAACATCAATATTAAAAATATAAGCAATAACAAACTAGAAGAAGATGCAAATATAAATACTATTTGTTGAAAATCATTTAATCCATTCCACCACACCATAATAATCCTCCTTTTCTTAAAATATTATTTTATACTACTATTATATAACATAATTATAAATATTCAAACATATTTTTTTAAAATACTAAAAATATGTTTGTTAAAATAAAAAACTTCTACAATATGTTATTAATATTATTACATATTGTAGTAAATGTAGTATAATATAATTATGTTTATTAAATTAGTAAAAGTAAAAAGTAATAATACACACTATGTTCAGGTGGTTACAAGCTATAGGGACATAAATAACAAAGTAAAACATAAGTTAATCAAAACTTATGGCATTTTAGAAGACCTCATATTAACTAACCCCTATTTTCTTGAAGAACTAAAAGAAGAAATCAAAAATAAAACTTTAGAAGATAGTAAAGATATCCAAATACTAAATATTGGCTACTTACTAATTAAAAAAATACTTTTTGACTATTTAAAAATTAACTCTTTTTATAACAATTCTACTTCTAACTCAGTACTCTACTACATTATGTCTTCTATATTAAATAACGATTCTAAAACTATCTACTATAAACATAAGTTTAATAATATATTACCATACCAACTTCTTTTAGATGAATTAAACCATTCCTATTCTACTTTTATTCCTTACCTAACCAATATAATACTTAATAACAACCTTATATCCTTAGATTCTGTATACTGTTATGTCCATAATTATAATTTATTTGATGTTGACTTATACAGATTATCTTTATCTGACAACAAAAGAAGCGGAATTGCATTAATAGTATCAAATGATATACCTTTATCATACTTACAAATTAACTCATACAAAGATTTAAGTGTATTTAAACCTTTCACAGATAAAATAAAATCATTATACAATATTCCTTCTATTACTTTAGTAGGTAATAAGTTATCAAACACTACTTCAAATTTTGAATTTCTTTTTTCTTCTGAAAATAAATATATTATCTCTAAAAGTGTTGAACATTCAAACCATCATCTATTTTTACTTTTAGATGATAACACCACTTATATTTACAACAAAGAGGGCACATTTGGCTACAAATTAGTTGATTTGACTAGAAAAATATCAGTTAAAACTCTTACTAATAAAATAATAGAAAAAAATATAAATGAACATGTAATATGTATAAAAATAAACAATGTTTTTATAAATAATAATCAAAGTAACGCTATAAAAAATATCTCAAAGACTATTATTGATAACAATTTATTTTCTAATCTAACAACTTTCCCTATTAAATACTATTCCAATATGGTTACTACAGAAGATGGAAAAAATGTATCTGGATACTACATTTTTACTACAAATGATTTATCTCTAACTCCAGCACAAATAATCCAAACTTATAACAAAACTTATGATTTAGAAACTATATTTAATAGTACTAGTTATAATAATAAAGATGATGTTATTAACTACTTAACTGCGTTAATTAAAGAACTTATTAAGAAACACTATAATATTGATACTAATGAGTTAAATAGTGATATAATCAAAGCAGATATAATATTAGTAGATAACAAATATGTATACATTCAAAATAATAATATAATAAATAAATTGCTAAATGTTACACTTAAAAATACATATTATACATTGTTTGAATTTGAAAAAATATTCAAATAAGAAAGGGTTCTAAATTATGGAAATTGCAGGAATAATACTATTAAATATATTTGTTATTGGATTTGTTTTATTTACAGTTAAAGTTATCCAAGATATTATCTTAAAAAGCTTAAAAACAAAAACAATTTTTATGTTGTTAGGCTACTCTCTTGTACTGCTGCTTACTGGATTATCTTTCATATTCTCAAGTGAATACACCCAATTTGGATTTTTAAGTATAATGATACTTGTTTTTTGTGCATATTCAGGTGTAATCCTAAGCTACTATATCAAAAATAAAAAGACAGACAAAATAGTTCAAATAATATTTAGTGCTATATTCTTAGCTCTTTTTATTTTAAAACTTACTTTTCCAATTCCTTTTTATGAATTATTACCACTAAATGTCTGTAACATTGTAGCAGTATTAATTATAATAAGACCTTTGTTTAAAAATAGTTTATTCGATAATTATATACTATGCTTTGCGTTTCTAGGAGTATTTGCGAACTTTTTCTTAGGTGATTGGTATAGTTATAAAGATCAGTTCTACCATATACTAAATGGTGAAGTAATTGATAGTGTTATAAATGTAGGTAAAATAAGCTTCTTTAATGTGAGAGTTTTAGAATCTAACTTAGTCCATGATATATATGGGTGTTACGCTATATATATGTTATTACAAAAAAGAATAATTTCAAAACCTAAATTAGCTGTATTAAACTTTGTATGGATTGTTCCAATTTATTATGTTTTAGTATTCACTAATCAAATATATAAATTTAATTTCTTCTATAATAGTGAATATAGAAATCCATTACTTGGTATTTATGATTCTTTTTATAATGCTGCAGGATTTAAGATAGGTGATTTTAAAATAAATTTATTATATGACTTATTAATTATTGGAGCTGCTGTAACTCTTTTGTTTTTAAGTGCGCTGTTATTTAAATATATTAATAAAAAAACTAATAAAGAACTAGTATAATTAAATATAGCTTTAGTAAACCAATTACATATTTTTATATAATATTAATATTAAGATGTTAATATATTTTTAGTTATCCAATATAACCACATACAACTACTCTCTTGTTAGATTCTAAAAAATAGAAAAATCTTTTTAAGTTCCAGTAGAGTTATACTTTTTCAAAACTAAATTAAATATGATAACTGAAATAACAAAGAAAACTATTGGAACTATACAAGATAAAATAGTAAATAAAAAATACCAGAAATAATTATTAATATAATTCCAAATACTGCATCACCTGGTCCATCATCGTCAAATACATCTGTCATTATTTGAAAAACTACTGAAATAAGTCTAACCATAAATGTATCTAATAAAACATACTATATTTATACATATTAACCATATCATATCCATGTAAAACAACATTTACCTTATCCTAGTAAACAAAATATGATTATTAAAGTATAAAACCGCTATTATTACTTACATTTTATACTATTTTCCAAAATAATAATTCAATAAGTAAAATTTGTTGACAACTCAACAAATTTATTATATAATAGATAAAGTTAAATTTATGGTTTCATATTTAACTAGTTTGGAGGATAATAAATGATAAAAATATTTAAATATATAAAACTATGGTATATACCTATTTTTGTATTAATTGGTGGTCTATTAGTCTTTCAAGTTTGGTGTGATACAAACATGCCAGAACTTTTAGGAAAAATAATAGGAGATGTAATGTCACAGGTTAATAAAGGAACTAATATGTCTTCTTCGATTTGGTCTAACGGCTTACTAATGCTTGCATATAGCGCTGGAAGCGTTGTAGCTACTATAGCAGTTAGCTTTCTATCAAGCAGACTAGGTACAGGATTAAGTGCCGATTTAAGAGAAAAGATATTCTCTAAAGTTGCGTCTTTTAACAAAAATGAAATAAACCAATTTCAGACTGCTTCCCTTGTAACAAGAACAACTAATGATATAGCTCAAATCCAAATGGCTATAATATTTGGGATAAGATTAATAATAACTTCTCCACTAACTATCATAATCGCGTTTACTAAAGTTCAAAACACTCATATTGATTTTACAATAGCTTTAATAACCGCAGTAGTAACTTTGTTAGTAATGATAGTAGTATTATTTATTCTTGCTTTTCCTAAATTTAATAAGATTCAAGAGAAAATTGATAAACTAAACTTATATTCAAGAGAAAACCTAATGGGTGTTAGAGTTATAAGAGCATATAATGCAGAAAATTATCAAGATAAAAAATATGAAAAAGCTAATGAAGATTATTATAAGATGAGTTTATTCGCGAACAGGACTATGAGTTTCTTCAATCCAGGCATGCAGATAATCTTAAATTTCTTAAATCTATCACTAGTATTAGTACTAGCATACTTAATAAATAGTGGGTCATTAGGATTTACTCCTAGTAGTTTATTTGATGGAATATCTAGCCAAACCGCTTTCCAAGGTTTCGCTATGCAAATATTTTTTAGTTTTATGCAGTTAACCATGCTCTTCTTCTTACTACCAAGAGCACAAGTAAGTGCTAAAAGAGTATTAGCTGTATTAAATACTAGAAACAGTATTACCGATCCTATAATAGGCGAAGAAATAATTTTAGAAAATGAACCCTTATTAGAATTCCAAGATGTATCGTTTAAATATGAAGGTGCTCAAGAAAACGTGCTTAGTAATATAAACTTAGTATGTAAAAAAGGAGAAACTGTAGCGTTTACTGGTTCAACAGGAAGTGGAAAATCTACACTTATTAACTTAGTTCCTAGATTCTTTGATGCTACTGAAGGTAATATCTTATTCCATGGTGTCAACATAAAAGATATAAACCAAGCCGATCTAAGAGATAAGATGGGATATGTTCCTCAAACTGGTTTCTTATTTAATAGTACAATAAGAGATAATATGAAAATATCTAAAGAAGATGCTACTGATGAAGAAATAAATGAAGCTTTAAAAATAGCTTGTGCTTATGACTTTGTTTATGAATTTGATAAAAACTTAGATTATGAAATAGCACAAAGTGGTAAAAATGTAAGTGGAGGTCAACGTCAAAGACTTTCAATTGCTAGAGCAATTTTAAAAAATCCTGATATTTATATATTTGATGATTCATTTAGCGCTTTAGATTATAAAACTGATAGAGTAGTTAGAAACAACTTACAATCTAAAACAAAAGATTCTCTAACCTTAATAGTTAGTCAAAGAATCGGTACTATACTACATGCTGATAAAATAGTAGTTTTAGAAAACGGTCATATTATAGGTTTAGGTTCTCACAGTGAACTAATGAATTCTTGTACATCTTATAAAGAGATGGCGTTTTCACAATTATCAAAGGAGGAATTAGGGCTATGATGAGAGGCAATAGAGCACCTGCAAGTGCAACTGGAAAAAAGAAATATGACACAAAGAAAGTTTTAGGAAGAATCTTAAAATATAGTAAAGTATTTATGATAGGCATTACTCTAAGCGTAATATTTGCGATACTTAGCCAGGTATTTAATATTATAGGACCTGAAAGAATAGGAAAAATTACTAATATCATTAGTGATGAAGTCCAAAATATGGATAATTACAACTATATAATAAATGCTGTGGATCCAACTAAAATTACTTTTTTAGGATATAATTTCCCTTCATCTGCTATGGATGAAATAGTAAAATTAGGAATATTCTTAGTTATAATATACGTATTATCTTATGTATTACAATTATTACAAGGTATTATTATGACTAACACCACTTTAAAAATGACTAAGAAATTAAGAACAGACATAGAAGCTAAAATAAATAAACTTCCGCTTAGTTATTTTGATAGTCGTACTACAGGTGATATAATGAGTATTATAACTAATGATGTGGAAACATTTAGCCAAAGTATAAATAACTCATTAACAACTGTTGTATCTTCTATAACAGGTATAGTAGGAATAGGAATAATGATGTTTATAGTAAGCTGGCAATTAGCACTTATTAATATAATTATGATACCAATAGCTTTTGTATTTATGTTTTTTACTATGAAAATAAGCCAAAAACATTTTAGGAAGAATTCTAAATATACTGGATTAATAACTGGTTATGTAGAAGAAAGTTATACTGGACACGATGTAATAAAAGCTTTTAATGCAGAAAGTGAAAGAAAAGAAAAGTTTGATGAATTAAATGAAAACCTAAAAAGTGCAGGATGGAAAAGTCAATTCTTATCAGGAATATTATTCCCTATAATGAATTTTATATCAAATCTTAGTTACTTAGCTGTAGCTGTAGTGGGAGGATTATTAGCTACTAAAGGTGTTATACGTATTGGTGATATTCAATCTATGATTATGTATTCAAAAAGATTTTCTAATCCATTAGTAATGATTGGTCAATCATTAAATATGATTCAAAGTGCTTTAGCATCAGCTGATAGAATATTCACATTTTTAGATGAAAAAGAGATGGAAGATGAAGAAAAATTAAATGAACTTCCATTAGAAGTAAAAGGTGCTATCACTTTTGAAAATGTTAAATTTGGATATGTACCTGATAAAGAAATAATCCATAACTTCTCTTTAGATGTTAAGAGTGGCGAAAGAATAGCTATAGTAGGTCCTACAGGAGCAGGTAAGACTACAATAGTTAACTTGCTTATGAAGTTTTATACTATTAACTCAGGTGCTATTAAGATAGATGGTACTAATATATCAACTATCAAGCGTAACGATGTACATAGAAGGTTCGCTATGGTATTACAAGATACTTGGTTATTTCAAGGAACTATTAGAGATAATTTGATTTATAATCAAGAAAATATTTCAGAAGAAGAACTTATTAATACTTGTAAATTAACCCATGTTCATCATTTCATTAAATCATTGCCTAATGGCTATGATACTTTTATAGAAGATGACAGCCAAGTATCTAGTGGACAAAGACAACTTTTAACAATAGCTAGAGCTATGTTAAAAAGAAGTGAGATTTTAATACTAGATGAGGCTACATCAAATGTAGATACTAGAACAGAAGTATTAATCCAAGATGCTATGAATACTTTAATGAGCGGAAAGACTTCATTTATAATTGCTCATAGATTATCAACTATTCGTAATGCATCAAAAATATTAGTTTTAAATAACGGTGATATAGTAGAAATAGGAACTCACGAAGAGTTACTAGCTAAAAATGGATTCTATACATCTTTATACAATAGTCAATTTGAAGGTGCTAGCAATGAATGATGAAGAGTTTGATGAGAAACAATTTCCCGTATACATTTCTAAACTTCAGCATAAAATAAGAGATGAGTTTAACCAGGTTTTTGAGAAATATAATTTTAAAGCTATCTATATCCCTTTCATTTGTGCAATAAGAGATAACCCTAATGGATTAACTTTAGTAGAACTTCAACATATTTTAGAATTTAATAAATCTCATATAGCTAGAACTGTTAAAGAACTAGAAGAAAGGGAATTATTAACAAGGGTTTATGATAAAGGATATAAATTTAAATACCATCTTGTATTAACAGAAAAATGTAAAGGTATCCAAGTATATTTAGATAAAAATAAAAATATAGTTAGAAAATCATTTTTATCTAAACTAAATGATGAAGATTTAAAAAACTTAAAAATTATATTAACTAAATTAATGAGTGATTAATTTAATAATTAAAGATAAAAAAGTAGTTGTGAAATATTTTACAGCTACTTTTTTATCTTTTATCTGTTTTTATCCAAAAATAATAAATATAAATGTCACTACATATATATTTTTGTGTCATTTATATTTTTAGTGGTATAATTAAAATATACATAATAAATGGAGAAAAAGAAGAAAATGAGAGATTATAAAATATTAACAGATTCTAGTTGTGATTTAGAGAAAAATAGAAGAGAAGCACTTGACATTGATTATCTAAAGATGGGTGTATCGTACGGGCCTAATAAAGAGACATATTGTGATTTAGATTGGGCAGAATTTAGTCCTAAAGAGTTTTATCAAATGCTTGAAGATAACATTGTTTTTAAGACATTCCAAATTAATAGTGCAGCTTATGAAGAAGTATTTGAAAAATATGTTTTGAAAGGGTTAGATGTATTATACTTAGCTTGTGCTGGAGCTTTAAGTGGTTCTATTAACAGCGCTAGATTAGCAGCTGACAATTTAACTCAAAAATATCCTCAAGCTAAAATATATTGTATGGATACAACAATTGCTAGTTTAGGATTAGGAATTTTAGTAACAAGAGCAGTACAAGAAAAAAGAAGTGGTAAAACAATTGATGAAGTACGCTTGATTATAGATGAGATCAAATCTTCTGTATTACAAGTTGGTACAGTAGAAAACCTAAAATATTTACAAAGAGCTGGAAGAATTAACGGAGCAGCCGCTTTTATGTGCAAAATTGCGAATATTAAACCAATCGTAGTAAGTGATGTAAAAGGCGCTAATATTAGCATAGCTAAAGTTAGAGGAAGAGCTAAAAGTATTCAAACTTGTATAAATTATATTAAAGAGAATATAATAAATCCTGAAACTCAAGAAGTTGGAATAGTACATGCTGATTCTATAGATGATGCTATAAAAATTAAAGAAATATTAATTAATCAAGTTGGAGTAAAAAGTGTATATATTAACTATTTAAATTTAGTTTTAGGCGCTACTGTAGGTAGAGGTATGATAGGTATCTATTTCCAAGGTAAACCAAGAGGAAATATTAAATATTAATTATTGAAACTTCATATAATAATATTAAGAATGAGCTAGTTTACTAGCTCATTCTTTTTTTTATAGAAAAATAATAAATATATTTGTGTTATTTTTAAGGTCTTTTATTATGCCTACATATATACAAAGAAGAACAATCCTTATTAATACACACTTTTAATATTATATTTTAATTAAGTTACTTATAAATATCTTAGTTTTTAAAACTTACCTAATTCTGTGCAAAAAAACTAATTCTATTATATAATTAAAGAAGTTTATTCAAAATAGAGGTGTTAGATGACTAAGTACATTTTTGTGACTGGTGGGGTTGTTTCTTCAATTGGAAAAGGAATAATAGCTAGTTCTGTAGGACAATTATTAAAATCAAGAGGATTAAAAGTTTTTATGCAAAAGTTCGATCCATATCTTAATGTAGACCCAGGAACTATGAGTCCTTTACAGCACGGAGAAGTATTCGTTACTAACGATGGTGCAGAAACAGATTTAGATTTAGGTCATTATGAAAGATTCATTGATGAAAATCTAAATAAACATTCTAACATAACTAGTGGAAAAATATACCAATCAATTTTAAAAAAAGAAAGAGAAGGTGAGTACCTAGGTAAAACTGTTCAAGTAGTACCACACGTTACTAACCAAATAAAGAAAAAACTTCTTGACGTAGCTAGACATACTACTCCTGATGTGGTAATAACTGAAATAGGAGGTACTGTAGGTGATATTGAATCAGAACCATTTTTAGAAGCTATTAGACAAGCTAGAAGAGATTTTGGATTTGAAAATACTTTGTATATCCATACCACACTTTTACCTTTTTTAAAGGCTGCTAATGAAATAAAAACAAAACCTACACAACACTCAGTAAAAGAATTACGTAAACTTGGAATTCAACCTGATATTATGGTATTAAGAAGTGAAGTACCAATTGATGATGGAATTAAAGATAAAATAGCGTTATTTTGTGATGTTAAAAAAGAAGCTGTATTTGAAGCTTTAGATGTGAGTGTAATTTATCAAATAATTATTAATTTATATGAACAAGGAATTGATAAATTTATACTTAATCATTTTAATTTTCCTGTGTCTAAATCTAATATCACTCCTTGGAGAAACTTAATAGAAAAAATAAACAATGTCACTACTACTCTAAATATAGCACTTGTAGGTAAATATGTAGCAGTACACGATGCATACTTATCTATTAATGAATCTTTAAAACACGCTGGATATAAAAACGATGTAAAAGTTAATATAATATGGATTGATTCAGAAACAGTTACAGATGAAAATGTTAGTACTGTGTTAAAAGATGCACAAGGCATATTAGTACCTGGTGGATTTGGTGAAAGAGCAACAAGTGGAAAAATTAGCGCTATTAAGTATGCTAGAACTAACAATATACCATTTTTTGGTATATGTTATGGTATGCAGCTTGCTGCAGTAGAATTTGCACGTAACGTGCTTAATTTAGAAGATGCTAATAGTACTGAAATAGATGAGTTTACTAAAAATCCTATTATTCATATTTTAGATAACCATACAAGTGATGAGGCTAAGGGTGGAACTTTGAGATTAGGTTTATATCCTTGTGATATCTTAAAAAATACTAAAACATATAATGCTTATAAAACTGCTAGTATAGCAGAAAGACATAGACATAGATATGAGTTTAATAATGATTATATTGACTTATTTAATAAAAATGGTCTTATAATATCAGGATACAATAAAAATGACAATTTAGTAGAAATATTAGAACTTAAAGACCATCCATTTTTTATAGCTTGTCAATTCCATCCTGAATTTTTATCAAGACCACTTAGACCACATCCTTTGTTTGATAGTTTTATTAAAGCAAGTATTAAAAATAATTAAAAACAATAGTACATAAAAGCAGTATATAACATATTTAGGTCATTATAATTGATTTTGTAATATAATAAATATTGCTTTATAGTAAGGAGTATTTATGTTACAAGATTTTTTAAAAGAACAATTTCTAAAAATAATAGGTAACGAAAAAGTATGTAGTGCACTTAGTATTTTATTTATGTGTGTGTTTTGGGTTTTATTAGGATTACTTTTTTCTTTTATTGTTGGATTAATAGCTAAAAAAATATCATCAAGAAATAAAATGACCAAAAATAAAAGAATTCAACCTAAAAGAGCTAATACTATTATTAAAGTAATAATAAGGATAATCCAAATATTTATTTGGTTTTATGTTTTAGTTATGATTTTAAAAACTTTAGGAATAGATATTATTCCTATTATAGCTAGTGCTGGAGTAGTCGCTTTAGCTGTTGGTTTAGGGGCACAAAGTTTATTTACAGATTGGATAGCAGGTGCTTTTATAATAGCAGATAATTCACTAAATATTGGTGATGTTATAGAAATAGATGGTTTTAAAGGAGAAGTAGTTAATATTACTTTTAGACACATCCATATTAAAAATTGGAAAGGTGAATTAAAAATAATATCAAATGGTACTATTAAATCTTTTATTAATTATACTTCTTACAATAGTGTTGGTATTGTTGAACTAAATGTTAAGTATTATACTGATATATCTATATTTAATAGTGATCATTTTAAAAAATTATTACAAGATTTTAAAGATAAAGATGATAATATAGTTAGTACTCCTGTGTTTAACGGTATAGTTGAGTTAGACAACAATAAGATGAAATTAAGATTTACTTTCCAAGCTAAAGCTGAAGAACAATCGAGATATGAAAGACAATTGCGTGAAATAATTGTAAATTTCTGTAATGAATTTAATATAGTTTTCCCAGAAAGTATAATATAAAATGAATAATATTAATAAAGTAGAAATCATAAACGATTATGTAGTGGTTGATATAGAGACAACAGGGTTATCTTGTAAAAATTCTGAAATAATAGAAATTGGGGCTGTAAAAGTTAAAAATGGAGCAATAGTAGATATTTTTCAAGAGTTAGTAGTTCCTTTAAAACCTATATCTGGTTTTATTACTAGTTTAACGGGAATTACAAATAAGATGGTATCTTGTGAAGGTAAACCACTTTTTAAAGTATTGAATGATTTTATATGTTTCATAGAAAATCATCACGTTATTGGACATAACGTACGTTTTGATATGTCTTTTTTGAAATATTATACATATAATGTAGTAGGTCATACTATTACAAATAATTGTATTGATACTCTTTCTTTAGCTAGAAAACTATACAAAGATACAGTTAATTATAAACTTGGTACTTTAGTAGCTAAGTTTAATATAGTCAATGAAAATGCTCATAGAGCACTTTCAGATGCTAGTGCTACTTATAAGTTATATGAAAAAATAAAGGAGGATATATTAAAAAATGAAAATAGATAAAAATGATCCTCAATTTAAAACTCCTTTTTTTACTAAATTAAAAGAATATTCTAAAAAATATACAGCCTCTTTTGATGTCCCAGGACATAAAAGAGGAGCTATAGAAAATGATTTTAGTAAAGCAATAGGTAAAAATATATTCAAATATGATTCTAATGCTCCATATGGATTAGATTTTTTAAATCAACCTTCCGGAGTGATTAAAGAAAGTGAAGAATTAGCTGCTAAGGCATATAACGCTAATAAAGCATATTTTATTACAGGTGGTACTACTTTAGCTATTATAGCTATGATTATGACATGTGTAAAAGCTAAAGAAAAAATAATTTTACCTAGAAATGTACATAAATCTGTTATTAATTCACTTATTTTGTCAGGTAGTATTCCAGTATTTATTAAACCTATAATTGATGAGTATTTAGATATAGCTACTAGTGTATCTACAGAAGAAGTTATTAAAACAATTAAAAAGAATAAAGACGCTAAAGCTATATTAATTATTAATCCTACCTATTATGGTGGAATTTCTGATTTAAAAACTATAACCCAAATAGCTCATGAAAATAATATGTTAGTATTAGTTGATGAAGCACATGGTGGTAATTTATATTTTAGTGATAAACTACCTCTTAGTGCAATGGAATGTAACGCAGATATTTGTGCTATTTCTTCTCATAAGACTAATTTATCACTTACTCAAAGTTCTTTGTTATTATTAAAAGGAGATGCTGTAAGTCAAAGAAGACTTACTGCTACTATTAATATTTTACAATCTACAAGTCCTAGTCAGTTGTTAGTAGGAAGTATAGATACATCAAGAAAATATATGTATTTTTATGCAAATAAAATGATTGATAACTTACTTATTCTTAAAAATAAGTATGTGGATATTATTAATAAGATACCTGGCATTAAAGTAATGGATAAAAAGTACTTTATAGATAATGGTTGTTTTGATTATGATGAAACAAAAATGTTACTTGATGTGACTCCTTTATCAATAACTGGAAGTAATATCTACAAATTATTAGCAAAACATCATAATGTTCAATTGGAATTAGCTGAAGAAGAGATATTATTATGTGTTTTAAGCGTAGCTACTAAAGAAAAAGACTTTAAATGTTTAGTTAAAGGATTGAATGCTATTTCTAAAGAATATTATAAGAAAGAAGAATTTGTATATCCAGAAATTAATTTGACTTATCCTAAGAAAAGTGTTAGACCTAGAGAAGCTTATCACGGAGCTAGTAAAGTTATTAGTATAAATGATTCGTTAGGATGTATTTCTAGTGAAATGATTATGATATATCCTCCTGGAATACCACTTATTATACCAGGGGAAATAGTTGATTCAAATGTTATTAAAACTATTAATAATTATATTAAAAATGATTTGAAGATATTACAAGAAAGTGAAAGAGGTTTTATTAAGGTACTAGTTAAAGGTAAAAATCAGTAATTATAGTGTTAACTTATGTGTTTTATGCATTTATAAGCACATAAGTTAACAAAAAAGTATATAATAGAATATAGCGCCCGTTAGTGGAATGGCTAACACGTCACACTCTCACTGTGAAGACTATGAGTTCGAACCTCATACGGGTGACCATAAGATATTTAAAAAGACACCAATTTGGTGTCTTTTTTTTGTTTATTTTTTTGTTTTTTTAGTTATATTAAAGTTATATTATTGCATAAATAGGCTATTTGTTATTTTAAACAAATAGCCTATTTATTTATTTTATTTTA
>JAITXV010000082.1 GCA_031284605.1 Acholeplasmatales bacterium
TATTATGCGAAACTTTATAAAAATAAAAAACTCACACCATTGTTTATTAAAGAACACACTGCTCAATTATCTAAAAGAGACGCTTTAGATTATCAACAGCAGTTTATTCGCAAAGAAATCAATGCTTTATCTTGTTCAACAACTTTTGAGATGGGAGTAGACCTAGGGGACTTAGAAACCGTATTTTTGCGAAATATTCCTCCTCTTCCTTCAAACTATGCGCAGCGTGTAGGACGTGCTGGAAGAAGTATAAACGCTGCTGCTTTTGCAATTACCTATGCTAGACTTAATTCGCACGATTTCACTTTTTTTGAGCGCCCTTTTGATATGATAACTGGTTCTATATATCCTCCTAAATTTAAGAAAAATAATGAAAAAATATTAAAAAGGCATATTTATGCAATAGCACTAAGTTTATTTTTAAAAAACAACCCAGAATTATATAATCACAATAGTGCAGTAAAATTCATAAATGAGAAAGGCTATGTAAGTTTTATAAATTGGTTAAGGTCTAATCCTGAAAAATTGTCTGCACTAATAAAAAAATCTATATCACTTGAGGATACAGATTTACTAAAAAAATACGTAGATACTAATATGTGGGTTGAGGATTTTGTTGGAGAAAAAGGAACTCTAATGATATTAATATCAGAGTATGAGAAAAACCTTGGCTATTTGAAAAAAGAATACGAAAAAGCTAAAAAAGTAGACAACCTTATCTTACAAAATATTTTTAACAAAAAAATAGAAATGTACGAAAAAAATGAATTCATAGATTTCTTAGTTCGTGGAAATATTTTGCCAAAATATGGATTTCCTGTAGATTCCGTTGAACTATCTCAAAATATCTCATCAAATTCTTTTAAAACACTAAATTTGTGCCGTGATTTATCTGTTGCAATAGCAGAATATGCTCCATCTTCTGAAATAATTGCAGATGGTTGGTTATACACTAGTAGATATATTAAAAAACCAATAGTAAATAATAGTCAAATGAAAGATTTTGAGACTGGGTATTTCTGTGAATGTCCAGAATGCAATAGTATTAATTTTACAAATATACCAGTTGGAAGTTCGGGTATTTTATGCAAATCCTGTGGAAATGAATTAAAAAAGAATGATTTTTGTGAAAGCATTGAGCCACGCGCAGGTTTTATTGCTGAGGAAGAAGTATTGAAAGTTCCAATGCAACCACAAGAACATAGATATAAAACTGATGCTTTTTATATTGGAGATATAATGTCTAAAAAAATAGAAAGACTTGAATATTTATGCAGGGATACAAAGATAACAATTGAAACAACTTCTAATGATTCTTTAGTTGTTAGGTCTACTAGCGTTTTTTATGTATGCCCAAAATGCGGATATTCAATTGCCGACGATGAAGAGAGTAAATTAAAGAAATATGACGATTTTAAAGAAGAGGTTTTAACAATTAAAAAAACAAATACAAAACACAAAAACCCTTTTGGAAAAGGAGAATGCGAGAATGTTGAGTTAAATAAATATTACTTGCATCATGAATTCAAAACAGATGTAGCAAAATTAATTTTTGATTGTAATACGTCCTGCAATGAAACGATGCTTTCAGTGATGTATGCACTTTTAAATTCATTTTCTAATACCTTAAATATTGAAAAGCGTGATATTAATGCGTGCTTATCACCCACATATAGAAATGGATACGCAGGAAATGACATCATTTTCTATGACTCTGTACCAGGGGGTGCTGGGCACTCACGACAAATTATAGGAGACGACGGCAAGATACTTCAGTTAATTATCAAAAATGCTGTTGATGCTCTCATTAACTGTGATTGTGAGCCATCTTGTTACCATTGTCTACGCAGTTATGAAAACCAAAAATTTCATGAAATTCTAGATAGAAAAAAAGCGAAAGATTTTTTAGTCACACTACTTGATGAAGAAAAACAACCTATTAATAATAGTTATTAGATCTAGTATAGTGGTTTAAAAAAGATTCAACTATGTTTTTAATCTTCGTTTCGTTTGTCTAAGTAGATTTTAAATATTTATAAATCCAGTTTATGCTTTTAAAAAACAGTTGCATATATTATAGTAAGGCTATATTTTATCTCTTACGTAGGAGTCAAATTCATATATAGCTTCTAAAGTATCGCCAGTAATAAAATAATAACTATCACCTAACTCAGGAGCTAGGGCTTTACTATATCTGCCATAACTAAAAATACTGTCTTTATATTTATCTAGTACTTCTTCGTGTGAATGCTTATAGTTATACCTATCTTTTCTACTAGATGCACAAGCATACTTTAATATTCCTTTTTCTTGTCTATTCTCGTCATAACAAATAATGTCTGCGTATATCTCATAAGTAGAAACTCCTAAAGCAGCATTAAGTAAATCCATAGTGTTTCCACCAGGACTTCTTAAATTAACTTCAATTGGAATAATATCACCCTTTTTACCTAAGCCTCTTTTATCTTCTTTTAATACAAAGTATTCACTGTGAAATACTCTTTTTTTAACTTCAAATGCTTTTACAACTCTTTTTCCTATATCAAGAAGTTTGTTATCAACAAATGGGTCTTGATAGTACATCTCATCTAAATCAAAAACTACTAAATCAGAGCCTTGGTTATAAAAATACTCTTTACAATAAACTACAATGTTAGAATTAGAATCTGCTATTCCATCAAAACTAATTAAATCACCGTTTACATATTCTTCCATTATGAATCTAGAAATATCCTCTCTTTCAAGAAAAGTTCGTAATTCTTTGTTGTTACTAATTTTATAAGATTCTTGCCCTCCAACACCTACAACTGGTTTTACAAAAACAGGATAACCGACTAAACGTACAAACTTAATGACATTCTCTTTGGATGGTCTTATGTACCTAGCTGTTTTTACTAATGCTTTCTTATAAAATTCTTTCATACACTCTTTAGATTTTAATTTTTCTAATTCATATGGCATAAGTCCATTTTGAACATTAAAATCATATCTTAGTTTTGAATCTAGTTCTAACCAATATTCATTGTTAGACTCAATATAATCAATATGACCATATTTGTTTTGTAAATATGAAACTGTGTTTTTTACATATTCATAGTTGTTTAAATCAGTAGCGCAGTATTCTTCTAAGTTATCTTTTAATTCTTGAGATATTTTATAGTACTCTGCATCACCAATTCCTAAAACTGTTATACCTCTTTTTTTAAGGGCTACAACAAAGTTGTAATAAATTTGTGGAAAATTAGGTGAAATAAAAATAAAATTCATAAAAAAACCTCCTTATACTATTATTATATAAAATTTATAACAATTCTTCAAGTTTTATATATTTATTCGTATATCTTTTGTCTTTATGGTTTTGGAAAAATAAAGTAATAGCTAACTTTGGACAATTGTTAATGCATCTTTGACAGTGAGTACAGGATGAGTGATTAACTTTTATAGCGTTATTTTCAAATCTAATAGCCCTTAAAGGACAAATGATAGTACATAGCCTACATTTATTGCATCTCTTATGAGATACTCTATTTTTAATGAATATTGTGCGTTCAAACGTTCTATATAAGGCTTTCGGAAATAAACTAATAAAAGAAGAAGTTTTTGTTTTGTTGTTGACTAGATTGTTAATATCGTAAGATATCTCGTTAACTAAATTATTAGACAAGCTAATAATAAGATCATTTTTTGTCTCGTTTTCTTTAAATAAAGAACCAATATTTTCAGGCATCTTAATTTTACTAAAATAATTAATAGTTAAGTTTTTTTTAAGAAATAACTTATTAGTTTCACTTAGTGAATAACCAACACTTGAACCGTAAGTTACTACACAAGCAATATATGATGTTTTTAAAGTTATATTTTTTATGAACTCTCTAACAATACTAGGAATTGTATAAGCATAAATTGGAAACATAAAAATAGCTTTATCAGCTTCGCAAAAAAAGCTATTTTTATTAGAAAAATTTATGCTTATTATCTTACTTTCTTCATTTAATTTTTTAGAAATTTCTTTAGCACAATATAGAGTATTACCTGTGCCTGAAAAAACAAATATATTAACCATTTTTATTTGACCTCGTAAATATTATATCAAAAATTTGATAAAATATGCATTACTAACATAAAATAATAGTTTTTTGATAAAAAATAATAATATTGATTAATAATAATTTTGTTATTTATAAAAATTATAAACCAAAAATTTGGTAGTTCAATTTTAACACTTTTATATTTTTTCATAATATAATGGTATATACCTACATAATAAAACTAGGGAGGTATGATATGGTAAAAAAAGTTAAAAAGAGAGATGGAAGATACAGCCAATTTAATCAAGAAAAGATTGGTATTGCCATCAAAAAAGCTTTCGAAGCTGACAACAAACAAATAAAGGAAGAAAATCTTGATGAAATTGTTTCATATGTTGTAGACATTATTGAAAACACTTTTACTAATAAAATACCTAAAGTTGAAGACATACAGGATATAGTAGAAACTGCGCTAATCCATTTTGATTATGCGAGTGTTGCGAAAAGATATATTCTTTACAGACAAGAAAGAAGTATTGAAAGAGATAAAAACACAAGACTCATGAAAACATTCCAAGATATTACTTATTCTAAGAGTAATGATTCGGATTTAAAAAGAGAGAACGCTAATATTGATTCGGATACCCCAATGGGTGCTATGTTAAAATACGGAAGTGAAGCTGCTAAAGAGTTCAATAAGATGTGGGTTTTACCAGCTAAATATTCAAAAGCTCATGAAGAAGGATTAATTCATATCCATGACTTAGATTTTTTAACTTTGACTTTGACTTGTTGTCAAATAGATTTAACTAAACTATTTAAAGATGGTTTTAAAACAGGGCATGGAAGTGTAAGAGAACCTCAAGATATTAAAACATACGCTGCTTTAGCTTGCATCGCAATCCAATCAAACCAAAATGATCAGCACGGAGGTCAATCTATAGCTAAATTTGATTATGATATGGCAGGTGGGGTAAGAAAAACCTATGTTAAACGTTATGTTGCAAATCTACAAAAAATAACTGAGTTTTTAGATATTAATATAAATGCTAAAGAAGAAATAGCTAAAATTAAAAATGAGTATAATGTAGTACCAAAAATGGATAATGATGAAATTAATAGTTATGTTTTACCAATAATAGGAAAAGAGCATTCTGAGAAAATATTTAATTTTGTTACTAAAAATTCTAAATCTGAAACAATTCGTGATACTTATCAAGCTATGGAAAGTTTAATCCATAATTTAAATACAATGCATTCAAGAGCTGGTGCTCAAGTTCCTTTTAGTTCAATTAACTACGGTACAGATACAAGTGTTGAGGGAAGAATAGTAACAGAACAAATATTAAAAGCTACTTTAGCAGGAATGGGTGAAAATGAAACTCCTATATTTCCTATACAAATATTTAAATTAAAAGAAGGAGTAAACTATTATAAAGAAGACCCAAATTATGATTTATTTGAATTAGCTATTAAAACAACAGCTAAAAGGTTATTTCCTAATTTTAGTTTTGTAGATGCACCTTTTAATTTACAATATTATAACAAAAATAATCCAGATAGTGAAATAGCATATATGGGTTGTAGAACTAGGGTTATAGCTAACTACTATGATAAAGAGAATGAAATAGTTACAGGTAGAGGTAATTTAAGTTTTACTTCAATTAATTTACCTAGATTAGCTTTATTAAATAATGATGTAAATAAGTTTTTTGTTGAATTTGATAAAACTATTGATTTAGTAATTGAACAATTATTAAATCGTTTTGAAATTCAACGTCAAATCCATGTGTACAATTTTCCATTTTTAATGGGACAACATGTATGGACAAAAAGTGACCATTTAAAATATACTGATACAATTGATTCAGTTATTAGACAAGGAACTCTTTCAATAGGGTTTATTGGTTTAGCTGAAGCATTAAAAGTATTAACTGGACATCACCATGGTGAAGATGATTCTTCTCAAGAATTAGGATTAAAGATAGTTTCTCATTTACGAAAAAGAACAGACGAGGCTTGTGAAAAATATAATCTTAACTTTAGTTGTTTAGCTACTCCTGCTGAAGGTTTAAGTGGAAGATTTGTAAAAATAGATAAAAAGATATTTGGTGAAATTGAAGGCGTTACTAATCACGCTTATTATACTAATAGTTTCCATGTTCCTGTATATTATAATACAAACGCTTGTCATAAAATTGATATAGAAGCACCGTATCACACTTTAACTAATGGAGGACATATCAGTTATGTTGAATTAGATGGAGATGCTAGTAAAAATACCACTGCTATTGAAAAAATAATTAGATATATGCACGATAAAGGAATAGGGTATGGTAGTGTTAATCACGCTGTAGACTTTGATCCTGTTTGTGGATATGTTGGTATTATAGATGATGTTTGTCCAAAATGTGGTAGAGTTGAAGGCGATATCCATTTTGATAGAATAAGAAGAATAACAGGGTATTTAGTTGGAAGTTTAGATAGATTTAATGATGCAAAAAGACATGAAGTTGATGAAAGAGTTAAACACATTAAATAGTATTAGAATTAGCGGAATTATAAGTGAATCTATTGTAGACGGTAAAGGCATAAGATATGTTATATTTACTCAAGGTTGTTATCTAAAATGCAAAAACTGTCATAACTACAGTAGTCAAGATATTTTTGGTGGATATTTAAAAAACTTAGATGAAATAGTAGAAGAATTTAAAAGTGATCCGTTATTACAAGGAATCACTTTATCGGGTGGTGAGCCATCTATTCAAGCTAAAGAATGTGCATATCTAGCAAAGAAAGCTCATGAGCTTTCTTTAGATGTATATTTATATTCAGGATATTACTATGACGATTTACTAGCGACTAACAATATTGATATATTAAATCTGCTAAATGCTTGTGATTATTTAGTAGATGGTCCATATATTGAAGATGAAAAAAGCTTATTACTAACTTTTAGGGGTAGTAGTAACCAACGCATTATTGATTTAAATAAAACTAGATTGACTAATAAGTTGGTATTAGTCAATCTAGATATAAAATACTAAAAAATTATTTATTTTTAGTTAATAGGTAATACGCGCCGTAAAAGCCTGCTTCATTTCCTAAAGATGCTTTTCTAATATTAATAGAAGGCATTTTTTCTTTTATTAGTGGTAATATTACATCACCAAAAGCATCTGTTAAGCCTCCACCGAATATGAAATCATCAGGATTAACTACTTTATTAATAATATCTAAGAGTTGTTGTAAATAACTAACGTATTCGTTTAGTAATATTAATACCTCTTTAGAACCTTTATCAAGAAGGTTTTTTATTTCTTTTATATCAGATACTTTTGTAAAAGATAACTCATTAAATCTAGAAATAGTACCTTTTACTCCAATATAAGATTCAATGTGTTTGTTTCCACCGCATCCACATACTTTCTTTTTCTTAGCATCTATTTGAATGTGACCAATTTCACCAGTTAATCCAGCTACACCTTCAATAATATTACCATTTACTATTAAGGCTCCACCAACTCCAGTACCTAAGGTAATAAAATAAGCGATACCTTTGATATTAGATTTATAGTATTCACCTAGAGCTGCTAAATTAGCATCATTATAAAAACATATTTTTATTTTTTTATTTAATAATTTTTGAAATTCTTCTTCTAAGTTGATTCCAACAGACAAATTGATATTAGGAGCGTATAATATAACATTATCTTTAATAGGGCATGGCACACCTATTCCTATTCCTACGCAATATTCTAAATCAAATTCATGTTCTAAAAAACTAAGTTTTAAAAAATAAAATATATTGTTTGAAGGAGTAGGAATTTTATATGATTGGATTAGTCTTCCATAATTATTGAATAAACCAACTTTGATGTTGGTTCCACCAATATCAATACCTAAATAAAACATATTATTATCCTGCATAATATATAATCACCTCACCAAAATCTCCGTTACCATAAACTTTATATACTAAACAACCCATTATTTTTTTACTTCCATACGAACCATATCCACTATGTAAAGCATATGAAAACCTAACACCTTCATAGTCTACACTAAAACAATTTAAATGATCATGACCAGATACTATAGACACTGTTGAACCTAATTCTTTTATCTTGTCAAATAATCCAATGTTTTCTTTAGGAGAACAAGTTTTTTCTCCTTTTCCACCAAATATAATAGAGCCATTTTCTATTCCATAATTGTAAGCATTATTAAATTCAGGAATTGGAACATGTAAAAACAAAGTTGTTTTTATATTTGGATTAACTGTATTTTGTAATCCTTTTATAACCCATTCATACCATTCTAGTTGTTCTTTAGTTATGGAAGGGTTACCTGTAAAGCCTATTTTATCGTTTGAATCCATTAGTATAAGAGAATGCACAACATTACCTAAATATGATAAATTAACTACATAGTTGCCAGCTGAATCTAAATTAGATGGACCGTATTGAAATATACAATATATAGAATCTGTTAGCATTCTTGATAATTTATCTTTTGTTGCTTTACCAAAATTATCATGATTTCCAAAAACAGGAGCCCAAGGTATTTCAAATGAATCAAAAAATTTAATTAGATTTTTATAGGCAGAATAGTTAAAAGGTGTAAAGCATTGATCACCATCTAATACTATTAGATCGGGGGATTGTTCATTAACCATTTTTGTTACATATTTATATACTTTGTTATCAAATATTCCATATAAATGTATATCAGTTAACACTAATATATTTTGGTATTCATTTTCTATATTTATAGTTTGAGTATATTTTTCTAAATCAAAAGATAGTGAACTATTAAACTCATAGTTTTCTTTTCTTATTTCTTTATCATCTTTTCTAATGCTTATATATAGTAATAATACTAGTAGTGTAAGTACTATACCAGATATAACAAATAATGTAATTTTTAGTATTTTTTTTATTAGTCTCATATTTATATTATACTAAAAAATAGATTTAATTGTGTAATATTGAATAATAGCATCGATATTAGGATATTTTTAGATATTATTTAGAAGAATATGGTTTCTAAATTTAATATCCATTTTGATAAAAAACTAGGGATAAGTGCGTATTATGTTAAAAAAACTCAAAAAAGACAATCAGAAATAGTAATAGGTCTTAATATGCAGTATAAAATTACTAATGTTTATGAAAAGAGCGGTATAATTATTATTGATATAGATTTATTAGGATATCAAAAATAAGGAGTTAAATAGATGGCGTATAGAACTTTAGAAGAATGTGAAAAAGATTTTATTGAAAATTTAAGACGCGGCGGAGCCGTTACAGTAGCGGTTACTAAAAGAATATGCGAAGACTGTAAGTTATGTGTCCGCAACTACTGTAATTTTTATAATGAATTATCTTATGATATCGAAGATAAGAAACTTGCTAAAACTAGTTATGTGATTGAAAATGGAAGAACTAATGACTTATGCACCCACTATGTTAAAGATAAGTATAGTTTTGCAACAAAATTTATGAGAGATTTTATAGACCCAAATTATGAACCAAAGGAAAAAGAAAAGGAGTAAGCTATGAGTGCTAGTTTTGATGAAAATAGCTATCAAAAATATAACTTCTAGATTACTTATAACTATCCACTAATAAATAAAGTTCTTAACATATCTATTATAAAAAGT
>JAITXV010000091.1 GCA_031284605.1 Acholeplasmatales bacterium
TGAAAATAAAAAATGAAAATAATAGTAAAACGTTTACATATTAACTTTAGATATATGATATAATTAAATTATGTGTTTTAGGTATTAAAAAAAATAAAAGTATATTATTTACCACAATAATAAAAATAGTGATATAATTATGATATATGAATATTTATTCACATACCAATAATAATAAGGAGTATTAATATGGGGTTGACATTTGAAGAAATTAAAATAGGAGATAGTGCGAGTTATACTAAATCCTTCACTAGTGAAGAGGTAATTGATTTTTCTTGTTTAAGCGGAGATAAAAATCCAATTCACGTTAATGAAGAAGCTGGTAAAGCTTCAATTTTTGGTGCTAGAGTTGTGCATGGCGCTTTAGTATCTAGTCTATTTTCTACAGTATTTGGTACATTGTTACCAGGAGAAGGTTGTATTTACTTATCTCAAAACTCTAGTTTTAGAAAACCAGTATATTTACTTGATCAAATAACAGTTACTGTTAAAGCGATTGAAAAAATAGAAGATAAAAAATTTATAAAATTTGAAACTATTGCTCAAAACCAAAATGGTGAAGTAGTCATCAAAGGTGAAGCATTATTAAAACCAAGGAGTAAATAATATGGCAAGTAACTTAGAAAAAGATTTATTATTAGAAATGTTAGAAGATTTTGGGAAGTCTGTAGTTAAACCAAGCGCTGCTTTTACAGATGAATTTGAAAAATTTCCTGAAGAAATAGTATCCCAAATGGCTAATTATGGTTTATTAGGTTTACCATATCCTAAAGAATTAGGAGGAGTTGGTGCACCGTATTCATCTTATATTGATACAGTAAGAATACTATCTAAATATTGTGCAACTTGTGGTGTTATAGTTTCTGCGCATACTTCTTTATGTTGCGCTCCTATCTATCAATACGGAAATGAAGAACAAAAAAAGAAATATTTGCCATCTTTATTAAAAGGAACTCATTTAGGAGCTTTTGGTTTAACTGAACCAGGTGCTGGTACTGATGCATCTAAACAAAGAACAAGAGCTACCCTCCAAGGTGATTATTATGAAATAACTGGTTCTAAAATATTTATCACTAACGCAAATCACGCAGATATATTCATAGTATTCGCTATGACAAATACTGCTTTAAAATTAAAAGGAATCAGTGCTTTTATTTTAGAAAAAGGAATGCCTGGTTTCACTATTGGTCCTAAAGAGAAAAAAATGGGTATTAGAGGAAGCGATACAGCAGAACTAATATTTGATAAAGTTAAAGTTCCACTTGCTAATTTAATTGGAAAAGAAGGAGAAGGTTTTAAAATAGCTATGTCTACTTTAGATGGAGGTAGAATTGGTATCGCAGCTCAAGCTTTAGGTATAGCAGAAGGTGCTTATGAAAGAATGGTTGAATATGTAAAAACAAGAAAACAATTTGATCAAACTATTGCATCTTTTCAAAATACTCAATTTGTAGTAGCAGATTTAAAAACTAAAATAGAAGCTTCTAGACTTTTATTATATAAAGCAGCTAGTGATAAAGAAAACAACTTACCATATACTCAGAGTGCTGCTATGGCTAAATTGTTTTGTGCAGAGACTGCATGTGAAGTAGCTACTAAAGCAATTCAATTGCACGGAGGATATGGGTATATAAGAGATTATGAGATTGAAAGATATTTACGTGATGCTAAAATAACTGAAATTTATGAAGGTACTAGTGAAGTACAAAAAATGGTTATTTCAGGAAAGGAATTAAGATAATGAACATAGTTGTATTAGTAAAACAAGTTCCAGATGTTTCAAAAGTAAAAATAGATCCAATAACTAATACTTTAATAAGAGTAGGTGTTCCTAATATTATTAATCCAGATGACGCAGCTGCTTTAGAAGAAGCATTAAAAATCAAAGATAGCAAAGGTGCTAAAGTTGTTACTGTAACAATGGGACCTCCTCAAGCAGAAGGTATGATAAGACATTTATATGCTCTTGGAGTAGATACTGCCTATTTACTAACTGATAGAAAGTTTGCAGGTAGTGATACTTTAGCTACATCTACAATTATTAGTGAATTTTTAAAGAAATTAAATAAAAGAATGCATATTGATTTAATATTAGCAGGATACCAAGCAATAGATGGAGATACTGCTCAAGTAGGACCACAAATCGCTGAACTTCTTGATATTCCACAAATTACTCATATTAAAGAAATAAAGAAAATTACAGCTAGCAGTGTTACAGTATATAAAGAATTAAACAATGATTGTATAACTTATAACGTTGCATTACCTGCTTTACTTACTTGTATTTCAAATATGAATACCCCTAGGTATATGAACGCATTTAATATTTGGGGAGCATATGAAAAACCTTTTAATACTGTTACATTTGCACAATTAAATGTAGATGAAACTAAAATTGGTTTAGCAGGAAGCCCTACTAATGTTAAAAGAACTTTTACTAAACAAGCGGTTGTAAAAGCTCCTGCTACTTCTTTATCACCTTTAGAAGCTACTTCTAAAATATTAGAAGTGATTAAAGATTATGTTGGAGGTAACAAATAATGAAAAAAATAGCAGTTTTTTTAGAAAATAAAGAACCAAATGTTTTAAGTAATGTTGGACTAGAATTATTAAGTGAAGTAAAAAGAATTGTTACTTCAACTGATATTGAAATTCACGCTTTATGGCTTGGTGCTAAATTAGACGATGATATTATATCTAAAGTAGCTAGTGTTGGTGCTAACAAATTAATAGCAGTTGAAAATAGTCTATTAGAAGACTATGATACTATTAAATATGCTTGTAATTTAGCATATATTAATAATCAAGAAAAATATGATATTTTATTAATTGGTTCAAGTTTAATAGGTAGAGATTTAGGTCCTAGATTATCAGCTAAATTAAGAACTGGATTAACAGCTGATGCTACAAGTTTGGAAGTGGAAGAAACAGAAGAAAAAATATCTCTATTAGCTACTCGTCCTGCGTTAGGCGGAAATATATTCGCTACTATTATTTGTCCTAAAACGCTACCACAAATGGCTACTATAAGACCTGGAGTATTTAAAATAGACGATACTAAGCATTTTGATACTTTAGTAGTTAAATATCCTTATTTTGTAGTTGCTGATAATAGAGTAAAAATAGTATCTAAAGCTTGTAAGGTTGGTTCTAATGTTGACTTAACTAAAGCAAAATTAATTATATCAGGTGGTAGAGGTGTAGCTTCTAACTTTGACAAAATTATCGAATTAGCATCACTTCTAGAAGTTGATTACGCTTCTAGTAGAGCTCTAGTTGATACTAAAGTATCTAGTAAAGAACACCAAGTTGGTCAAACAGGTGTGACAGTTGCTCCTAAAATATATTTATCATTTGGAATAAGTGGAGCGATTCAACATTTAGCAGGAATGGATAAATCAG
>JAITXV010000035.1 GCA_031284605.1 Acholeplasmatales bacterium
AAAAATAGTAAATTTAAAAGTATATTTGATTTTAAAATGATTGCTTATGATTTTATTAAGTTACATGTTTTTGTTTTTTGGTTATATTTTAGAACTAAAATATATTACTTAACTTCCAAAAAAGACTTAAAATTTACCAAAGGATTTTATTATGTATATTTAAATCACTGTTCTTTAAGTGACCCCTTAATTATTTATTCAGCGTTATGGTATAAAAGAGGTAGAGGCTTAGGCACTAAAGAACTTTTTAATGGATTCTTTGCGAATCTTTTTTATAAAGCAGCTGGTACTATCCCCTTAGATAAAGAAAACTTAGGGACTTCAACTTTAAAAGAAATTAAAAAAGGATATGAAAATGATAGACCTATCTATATTTTTCCTGAAGGCCATATCCAGGAAGATAATCAAATTGGAGAATTTAAGGTAGGAGTAGCTAGATTTGCTCTTAGTATAAAAGGTGATTTTATTCCTTGTTATATAGAAAAAAGAACTTCTAAATTTAAAAGACAAAACATAATGTTTGGTAGGAGGTTAGATATTGATAAATTAATAGATAATAATAAAACTGTTAAAGAAAATGCATTATCTATTTCTAAAAATTTAAGAGAATGTTTAATTAATTTGAAAATAAGTTATAATAATATAAAAAGAGAAGAAAATTTAAAAAAATGCGATTATTTATATATTAAAAAAATCGAATATGATCTAAAAGAAAGTATGTTACCCCAAAATTTAGATCAATATAAAAAATATAAAGATAAAAAACAATATAATCAAAGTTTGAATGGCTGGTATTTTTTATACACTATATTAAAAGAAAAATTTTATACTGATTTAAAAGATTATACAATATTATGCAACGAAGATAATAAACCATTTATAAAAGAACTTCCAAATCTTTGTTTTAATATCTCTCATAGTGCTAAAATAGTCGTTATAGCTATATCTACAAATAACATAGGTGTTGATGTTGAAATAGTAAATGAAAGAAAGAATATTACTAAGTTACAAGATAAAATGATAAAAATGGATAAAGTATTTGAAAACAAAAATTTTTTCGCAGCGTGGACAATATATGAAGCTAAGTTCAAATATGGTAATTGTAGTAGTAATTTAAACAAAACTTTTACTAAAATGGTAAAATATAAGAAAGACAGTTATTATATAAGTGTAGTTGCCAAGAAAGATAAAAAAATAAAGATTTTTAATATGATAGACAAATAGAAAAGAGGGTTAAAATGAGATGTTCAAATTGCGGTAGTAATTTACCAGAAGATAGTAATTTTTGCGCAGTGTGCGGAAAAGAAAATAGAAAAGAAGTTAATCAAATAAATGGAGAAAAACTTTCTGATTTAGTTATTTTAAATAATGCCCCAAAGCCCTCAAAAGCTCCGCTCGTTTTATCTATTATTGGACTAGTACTAGGATCATATTCTTTACTTGTGTGTTTAATTGCGTTAGGGTATAACAAAGATTTAGAAGATATGCTCTCTCAAATTCTTGGAAGTATGTTAGGTTCCGCTAATTATTATATTAGTATGCTATATGGAGCTCTTAACATCGCTACAGCTGGAATAATTCTTAATATTGTTGGATTTGTAAAAAGTAAAACCAAAAAAGGCATAGGAATAATAGGCGTTTGTATTTGTGTTGCTGCTTTTATATTCGCATTAGCATTGGTATTTAGAAAATTTTAATAAACAAAAGCTCCAATAAAATTAAAAATATAAAAAATAAATAAAATCTTTTATAACCCATATAGGTCATAAAAGATTTTATTTATTTCATATTGGTTTTTTTCTAGTACACTATAATCTAACAAAATCTCACTAACTAAACTACCTACTTTATTAAATATATTCTCATCTCCAAGAATAGGAACTTGTTTTAAATAGTTAGCTGAATTGTTAGCAGTTGGGTTTATATAGTGTATCATTTTACAAAAAGTATCAGAATTAAAAAAACCTAACAAAAAGTTTATCATTTTTTCATCTTTAGGAAAAATACCAACGATACTTTGATCAAACACTCTATTGTTCATTAAGACTGCATTGATTTTGGAACTTTTTACCATAGGTAAGGCTATCACTTTTTTGAAATAATAAGATGAATTTTGGAATCTTGCTTTTTTAAACTGCTTGTAACTATTAAAATCTTCTGTGCTCCAATTTATATACCATTCCTCGTAAAAACTTTTGTATTTGTTTGCCCCATTTCCCTTGACTATAGGTATATAGCTTTTAATATTATTGTTACCATCTAAATTGTTACTATATGAATCTATTTGTACTTGATCTATGAGGTTATAATCTTTTTTTCTATTAATAGAACTTGACAATACTCCTAAATATCTTTTGTTATCCCCTGAGTATATTCCTGTTACACAATATGCATAGTCTCCTAATTTTTTAGATTTTAAATTAATAATTAGATGAGCTTTTTGGTTTAGTATAAAAGAAGAATTAGGAGAATCTAACACGCTTCTTTGTTTTAAAAATATTGTTTGTAAGTTTGAAATATCTTCATTTTTGTTAATTTTAACAAGGTCGCTTTCATTTTTAATACCTTGGATAATACGGATATCATTATCTAAATTAGATTGAGTTTTAGATGACTTTACGAAGGTAATAATTGATAAATTGCTATAACCAAATGAGATCCCTGGGAATAACTTACTTGGAAATATTAGTATTTCTTCAATTTTAGTATTAACAAGTAGCGTTTTTCTTAATTCTTGGTGATTATTTAAAAACATAAAAGTATCAGGAACAATGAAACTTAATTTTCCACCATCAAGTAATAGATTAAAACATTTTAAAATAAATAATTAATATGTTTCCTTGACATAATATCCTTTATACAGTTTTTTAAGTTTTTTTCTATTATCATAATCTTGCCATGCAGCATATAAGGATTTCCTATAATTTTTGTGTATTTACTTTCAATATCATTTTCACTAAAGTCTAGCAAAGTATCCGCTTTTCTTATAGAAATATTATCAAATTTACCATATTTTTTTCTAAGAATATTAATCGCTTCCATATCTATATCCACTGTATCTATTAATAGATTTGATTTTTTATTTACTAATGCGTCAATAAAAGCCCCATCACCTCCACATTGCTCTAATAAATGGTCGCTAGCATTAAGGTCAATCATTTTTACCATATAGTCGGTTATAGAATTGCTTTTTGTGTAATATGCGCAATATTTATCCATTTTTCCTCCCATAACTTAAGAAAATACTTAAGATAACATTATTATATCTTTTTTAAGTACGTAAATGCTTGTTATTAAAACATTTTTTTATTAACCTCTAAAACATAACTTTTAAATTTTTAGATACTAAAAATTTAATAATAACTATATTTTAACTCTAGGCTTATATATTTCTATTTTTAATATTTTATCTAAATAATCTTCAATTACTTTATATGTCTTATCAGGTAACTCTTCTTGACAAGCGTGACCACATTTACTAAGTATAACTAATTTAGAATTTTTAATATCTTTACTTAATCTAAAACTATATTTATAGTCAAGCACTGGATCATTTTCTCCCCAAATAATTAAAGTTTTTGTAGTAATACCTTTGTATTCTCTAATTAAGGTACTATAATTTGTAGGTATACAATATTTAGAACTTGCTATAAAAGCGTAATGGTTTCTCTTTTGTGAAAGAATTGTAGTATATCTAGCAACGTGCTTATCTCTAACATTATCTCTATACATAAAATTGCTCATACTCATTTTTAAAATTCTTTTTTTAGATGCTAAGAAAAGCCCTATTTTATTAATAATAGGTACACCAAGACCTCTAACATATAAAGGTATATCTTTCTTACTATCCATATAACAAGCAGGGTCTATAACTATAATTCTAATTGGTAACATATTAACCTTTTTACTAACCATAGTCATTAATACTATTCCGCCACCTAAACTATGTCCTATAAGAACATAATTAATTTTAATAACTTCGTTAATAAATTTAGTAATAACATTAGCTATATCAAAAATAGAATATTCTTTATCTTTTGGAACAGAACTATTTCCGTATCCTTTATAATCAACTAAATATAAACAATATTTATTTAAATCAAATTTAGGATATATATCATCCCAAGTTTTTCTTGATGAACATAAACCATGTAAAAATACTAGGTTAATATTTCCATTTCCTATTTTTTCATAAACTATATAATCGTTTGTATCATAAAAATATTTTAATTCTTCCATATATATATCTTACCACAAAAATAGTAGAAAAAAAATAAGAACTATAAAAGTTCTTATTTTACTTTTTTTTCAATAATGTTTACTAAATCGCCGATAGTCTTAGCACTCTTCATATCTTCATCAGATATTTGAATTTTGAATTCTTCTTCAGCTGCCATAATTACTTCAACAGCATCTATACTATCTGCACCAAGGTCATCTGTTAGATTCGCATCTAAGACAACTTTATCTGGTTGAACTTTTAATTCCCTTATTATTAATTCTCTTACTTTTTCAAAAACCATAGTTTTTCTCCTTAATTGATACTTTTTTGTATACATATCTATTATACCACATTTTAATAACTCACCTATAAAATTATCTTTTAACAATTTTTTTTAATAATTATGATACATTATCTATATATTTTATTGATAAAACATCTTCAAATATTTGCTTATTTTAAAATAAATTAGTATTTTGTGTGGTATAATTAACATATCTTTAAAGTGAGGTATTTTATGAAAAAAGTGTTTGTTCAATTTTTGTTTCTTATGGTATTAACTAGTCTAATATTGGTATCTTGTGGTAAAGATCCCCTTAAATATTCTGTAGAGTTTAGAATTGGAAATGCAACAACATCGTTTGTTGTTTTAGAAAATGAAAAAATAAAAACTGCTCAAATTCCTTCTTCGTCTCTTGAAGGTTATGAATTTTTAGGATGGTTTGTAGAAGACGAACTAATTGATTTATCAAACTACAAAGTAACTAAAGATGTAGTATTCACAGCTAAATATACTGCAATAGTTGAATATATTAAAGTTTCTGTTATATTTATATCTAAAAATAAAGAAGAAACTACTGTAGAAATCCCAATTGGTTCTTTAATAAGTAATGATTTAATTCCTTCTTCGTCTCTTGATGGTTATGAATTTTTAGGATGGTACTTAGACAATGAACGTATTTATTTAGAAAACTATCACGTTAACTCTAATATCACTTTAGAAGCTAAATACGAACTAATAGTTTTAGAAAACGAATATGAAAATGTATTATATGGTCATACTTTTATACTAAGTGATTTAAATATAAATGGCGGAAGTGCTTTATTAAATGGTTTAACTTGGAATTATAATAAACTAGCTTTTTTAGGAGCTTATACTTACGGAGTTCAAATTGGCTCAAAAAATAACCCTCAAAAAGATACTCTAACTTTCACAACAGAATTAGTACCAAACGCTAAAGTATTGTCATACACTATCTATTTGTGTACTGCTTCTAGCGGAGATGCTACATATACAGTAAGTTTTGGTGAGTATACTAAAGAATCAACATTTAACAATGTTAATGACCCTTACGCTTACGGTGAAGATGAGTTAAATGTAGATGCTTCTTCATTTTCATTTTCTTTAGTATCTAGGTCAAGAGCTATATACTTACAAAGAATAGAAATATTGTTAAGTTTACCACTTGATCATAACCTAAACATAGTTAATGAAGAAGACAGTGTCTTAGGACCAGTAAAAATAAATATCGCTCCTTCTTTTGATATCTCTTCTTTTAACAAAACTGCATATTATTTACCTGCCCAAAATAAAGAAGGTAATGACTTACTTTTAGCCCTAAGAAGTATCATCTCAAATATGACTAAAAGAAGTTATGCAGATGCTAAAACAATTTTATTATATACAGATGAAAGTGTAGAATTTGATGGATATTTATACGGGCTCTATGATGGTGATAAAATAAAAGCTAAATGGGATTCAGGTTCGTCTTGGAACAGGGAACACGTATGGGCTTGTGCACAGATGCAAATAACTGCTAATACTCGCCCTGATGAAGAAACAAAAAATCATACGTCTGATTTGCATAATTTGAGGGTTGCTTGTGGTCCAACTAATGGTAATCACGGAAATTTATTTTTTAATGATTATGATATCCCATCTCTTGCAATAACTCCAAATGTAAGTGGTTTAAAAGGCACTCACGCTTATAACGGAGACCACAGAGGTGATATAGCTAGAATATTATTTTATATGTATGCTAGATATGAAGGATTAGAATTAAATGATGATTTAGATGTAAATAATGATGTTTCAATGGGTAAACTTTCTTCTTTATTAAAATGGAATATAGAAGACCCAGTAGATGAATTTGAAATTAGAAGAAATAATAGAATATATGAATATCAAGGAAATAGAAACCCTTTTATAGATAATCCTTCATACATATCTTCTATATTTAACTATAATTATGTAGAAAGTAAGAGTAATAAAAAAGAACAGCCATTTCCTACTACTCTTTATTATTTCGCTATTAGTAAGTTTGACTATTCTTTTTAATTAAATATTAATATATTTTTATTGTTTATTAGGAATTTTATCCATTATCCATGACCAATTTCCACTACTTGTGCCAGGATAGTTCATTCTTGATTCATTTCCGTGTAATAAATAATCTTGCATAGGAATTATTATAATTTTAGAATCAGTAGAATATAAAATATCTATTAATTGTTTAGCATATGTCTTTTCATCTTCAAACTTAATATGAAGAACTTTTTGGATATATCTTTTATTTTCTGTAGTTAGTTTTCTAATCCACCCTATTAAAGTATCATTATCATGAGTCCCAGTGTAAGCTATCTTTTCATTATTAAATTTTATTAAAGGTTCCGCTACACTATAATCACTCAAACTAAATTGTAATACATTCATTCCAGGCAGTGTAGTTTCTTTAATTCCATCTATAATTTGTTTAGTTAACATTCCTAAATCTTCTGCTATTATTTTATCTTTGTAAGTTATAGCTAATTCTTTTAAATAAGGAATATTATCAAGATTATGAAAAGATCCATCCATAGGAAGTTTTCCATAAGGAATGATAAAATATCTAAAAAATCCTATAAAGTGGTCTATTCTAACTATATCTACACTTTTATATAAGTGTTCTAATCTTCTATTAAAAAACTTATATACCTCGTTCTTTTTATTTTCCCAATCATAAATTGGGTTTCCCCATAATTGTCCAATTTTACTAAAACTATCAGGTGGTACCCCAGCAACTCCTTCTAAACTTAAAGTAGTACTATTAATTTTAAATAAACCTGGATTAGTCCATACATCGCTACTATCGTAAGCTACATATATAGGAATATCCCCAATTATTTTTACATTTTTATCATTTGCGTATTTTTTTAATTTTTCAAATTGAGAATAAAACTTATACTGACAAAACTTATAAAAAGTAACTTCATCTCTTTCAGCACTTGTAAGAGATGAGTTAATATAGTCTTTATCAAAGTATTTGTATTTATTGTCCCATTCATTCCAAGGTTTACCATCATGTTTATTTTTAATAGTTTTGTATAACGCATAACTATGTAACCAATCATTTTCCATCAAACAAAACTCTATAAAAGAATTATCGTTTCTATCGAAAGCTTGGAATGCTTTTTTTAAAATTCTCCATCTTGAATAATATATATAACCGTAGTTCACCTTTTTACAAGATGCAACAAAAGCACTTAAATAATCCATATCTAATAATTTTTCTTTTACTAAGATATCTAAATCAATGAAATATTCATTTCCTGCAAATGCACATAATGCTTGGTAAGGTGAATCACCAAAACTTGTTGGATTAAGTGGCAGAATTTGCCAATAAGAAAAAGAGTTAGCTGCTAAAAAATCTATAAATTTATATGCTTCTTCTCCTAAACTCCCTATTCCGTAATTATTTGGTAAACTTGTAATGTGTAGTAATAATCCTTTGTTGTTTTCCATATATCCCTCACTATTATACTAATATTATACAATAATTTAGATATAAAATCTATATTATCTACTTTTTTATAAAATTATTTGATTTATTAAAAAGTGTGTATAATAAACACCAAAAACTTAATTATTTCTTTTACTCATTTAATTTATATGTTAAGTTTTTTTAAATCTAAACATATAAAGAGTTATTAGTGAAACTTTGTTGTTATCTAAAAAATAAAGAGATATATAAAACAAAAAAACAAAATTCTAATCGTTTTTACCAGCAAAAATCAATAAATGTAGTAAAATATAATATGGTTTATATAAAAAATAAGATTTATATAGAAAGAGGTTATATGAAATATACACACAATAATAATGAATTAAATTTAAGTAATGTTGGAGAAAATGTATCTTTAAAAGGTTGGGTTAATAAACAAAGAGATTTAGGTAGTTTAATATTTATAGATTTAAGAGATAGATTCGGGATAACTCAAATAGTTGTTAAATCAGATTCTCCTTATTTTGAGGAGGCTTCTACTTTAAAAAGCGAATACGTTATTAATGTTGTCGGAGTTGTAGCTAAAAAAGATACTCCAAATCCAAAATTATTAACAGGTGAAATAGAAGTAATACTTACTTGCCTTGAAGTGCTTAACACTAGTTTAACTCCTCCTTTTGTATTGTCAGACGATACTAGTGCTTCAGAAGATACAAGACTTAAATATAGATATTTAGATTTAAGAAGAACAAAACAAGCATCTTACTTAATATCAAGAAACACTATATCTCAAAGTATAAGAAAAACCTTATTAAAAGAAGGCTTTTATGAATTAGATACTCCTATTCTAGCACGTAGCACCCCAGAAGGAGCAAGAGACTTTTTAGTTCCCTCAAGGTTATATCCAGGTGAGTTTTTCGCACTTCCTCAAAGCCCACAGTTATTTAAACAGTTATATATGATAAGTGGATTAGAAAAATATTTCCAAATGGCTAGATGCTTTAGAGATGAAGATTTAAGAGCAGATAGGCAACTAGAATTTACCCAAGTAGATATAGAAATGAGTTTCATAAATGAAAAAGATATCCAAAAACTAGTTGAAAAAATCTTTAAAAATTTATTTAAGGATTACTATAACGTTAATTTAAAAACTCCTTTTATAAGAATGCAATATGATAAATGCATAAAAGACTACGGAAGTGATAAGCCTGATACTAGATACGAGCTATTATTACAAGATTATAAACAATTTTTACCATATTTACCTTTTTTGAAAGGCAAATGTTTAAGAGGTATAATTTTTAATAACTCTAGCGCTATTACAAGAAAAGAAATAGATGAATATGCACGTATTATTAAACAAAATCACGGAGAAACTTTGTTATATATCAAAAAACAAGATAATCAAATCTCTTCAAGTATCAATAAATATATAAATGAAGATTTTCTTAGTAAATTAGATTTTCTTAATGATAATGAAATATTATTTTTAGTATCTGGAACTTTTTATGATTCAAGCGTTGCACTTGGTGCGCTAAGAAAACGCTTAGCAGAACAATTTAGTTTATATGATCCTAATAGATTTGATTTTTTATGGGTAGTAAATTGGCCTTTGCTAGAATTTGATAAAGAAACTAAAACTTACGCTGCAATGCATCATCCTTTTACTGCTGCTACTAATTATGATGTATTAAGAAAAAATCCTGCAAAAGCTAGAGCTCTAGCTTATGATATAGTACTAAACGGATATGAAGTTGGCGGTGGAAGTATAAGAATCCATAACCAAGAAAATCAACAACTATTATTTGAAACCATTAATTTAACTAAAGAACAAATTTCACAGAAATTTGGTTTCTTTGTGGAGGCACTAAAATATGGAACTCCTCCTCATGGTGGTTTAGCACTAGGATTAGATAGAATAGTTATGTTACTAACTAATACATCTAATATAAAAGATGTTATTGCTTTTCCTAAAACTCAAAGTGCAAGAGATTTAATGGTTGATTCTCCTAATACTGTAGATAGTTCACAATTAGATGAAGCTCATCTAATTATTAAAAAGTAGGTGCATTATGAATAAAATAGACAATCATATAAGTTGGGATGATTATTTTATGGGAGTTGCTAGATTAAGCGCTCTAAGAAGTAAAGATCCTAATACTAAAGTAGGAGCATGTATAGTAAATAGTGACAAAAGAATAGTTGGCATAGGCTACAATGGTTTTCCTTTTGGATGCAGTGATGATGCTTTCCCGTGGGAAAGAGAAGGAGATTTATTAGATACTAAATACCCTTATGTAGTTCACGCAGAACCAAATGCTATCCTTAACTCTAATTCATCTTTAGCATCTTGCGTTTTATATGTAACTGAATATCCTTGTAATGAATGTATTAAACTTGTTATCCAAGCAGGTATTAAAGAGATTGTTTATATCTCTAACAAATATAAAGATACTCCCCATCACCAAGCCGCATTAAAGATGGTTAAAGCTTCTAAAATAAAAACAAGACAATTAGAAGTACGCGATATAGTGCTTAATTAATGAAGAAATTTTTAACACAACACAAAAAATTAATATTAATATTTTTATTTGCATATTTATATTTGTTTTTTATTTTAGTATTTCCTACTTCTTTTGATGGATTAACACCTGATTCTTTAAACAAAATCTCATCAAATATTGTTATAGAAGATAATAGTTATAAAGATAATGATAATTCATTTTTTAGTATTAGTGTTTTAAGTTCTAGTAGAATAACCCCATTACAAAAAATGATATTAGACTTAAAAAAAGATTCTACTACTAATAAAAGAAATGATTATGTAGAAGATATATCTTCTTCTGATAATCTAAAAATGAATCAGTTATCTAAGGAAATTAGCTTTTATAATAGCACTTATAACGCGTTATATTATGCTAGTTTAGTATCTAGCGATATAACAGTATCAAGAGAATTTTTAGGAGTTAGAATATATTACAGAGATTCAAGATTTTCTAACAAACTAAATGTTGGTTCATTAGTTACACAAATAAGCGCTGGTGAAATATCTTATGACGCATCTTTAATATCTTCTAGTAGTGATATTAAATCTTTTATTAGTCTTTTTAGAGAATATAAGTTTAACATAGTATGTGATAATAAAAATATAGAAATAGAATATAAAAAAGGTGACCATTATTTTCAAGTTGAACCTTATTTTAATATAACATCTAACATAAAATTTTCATATCCTGGATTAAAAAGTAATGTTGGAGGCCCTAGTGGTGGACTTTTACAAACTTTATATTTATATTCAAGTTTATTAAAACAAGATTTCTCTAAATACAAGATTAGTGGTACTGGCACAATTAGCTGGGATGGAAGTGTTGGTGCAATAGGTGGAATAGAACAAAAGATGTATGCTGCTTCCTATGCAGGCGCTACTCATTTTTTTATGCCAAACAGTAATTATAGTACAAGTTTAGATAAAATTCCTCATAATTACGCAGTGTATAAAGTATCTAACTTCAGTGAAGCACTAGGTTATTTGGATGGTATTAATATATGAAAAACTTTTTTAAAAATATTATAACTAAATACAAAGAAACTAACACTCTAATATCTAGTGTTACTATAAGTAAAAAAGATTTAATAAAAACTACTTGTTTTTCAGTATTAATATGTGTAATTATTTATTTGATTCCTTTTCTTCTTTTTACTAATTTATATGACTTTTTAACATGGGTTGGAGTACTTATTTTATTTGTAACTTTTCCTTCAATTCCTTTTTTATATGATTTAGTTTATTATGATATTTTAAAAAATTACAATGAGGAAATAAAAACGATTAATAAAAGACCTATTATATTAGTTAATTCTGTGTTATTTGGATTACTAATAATAATTATTTTAGCTATTGTTTTTATAATAATATTATGATAATAAGTCTTATAATAATAATTTTTTTAATAGCACTAGACCAAGTAACTAAATTTTTAGCTTCATCTTATTTGATGGGCGGAACTGATGTTAGTTTTATAAAAGGTTTTATTACTTTTAGTTATGTTGAAAATAATGGTGCAGCTTATGGAATTTTTAGTAATAACCAATTAATATTAGCTATAATTACCTTTGTAGCTCTTATAGGGTTTGGTTATTTATTTACTCTAACATCTTATAAAAATAAAAAAGTATTCTCACTAGCTGTAGTTTTTATTATTTCTGGTACTTTAGGAAATGCACTTGATAGAGTAACACTTGGATATGTAATAGACTTCCTATATTATCCATTTTTAGAACGTATGCTAGGTAGCATTGGTTCTTTTAGTAATAATTTTTCTGATTTGTATCTTCCTGTTGGTATGATATTACTAGCAATTCATATATTATTTTTAGAAAAACCCAAAAAGAAAGAAAAAGATGGAAACAGTAATAGTACAAAGTCTTGATTCTAACATTAGATTAGATGTATTTTTAGCTTCATATTATAAAAAAACTAGAAGTCATTTTCAAGCTTTAAATAAAGATAATAAAATACTAGTAAATAATACAAAAGTAAAAAATGGTTATTTACTTATTTTAAATGATGTAATAACTATAGATAATACGCTTTCTCCTCTTGATACTACACCTATTAAAATGGATTTAGACATAATATATGAAAATTCTAATTTACTTGTAGTTAATAAGCCAAGAGGTCTTGTAGTGCATCCAGCATTAAGTTATAAGGGACCAACTTTAGTAAATGGGTTGCTTGAAAAAATCAAAGATCTTTCAGGAATTAACGGAGTTATAAGACCTGGTATAGTACACAGGATAGATAAAGATACAAGTGGATTATTAGTTGTAGCTAAAAATGATGAAACTCATGTCTATTTACAAAAAGAACTAAAAAATAATAAAATTGAAAGAACATATGTAGCCTTAGTTTGGGGAACCTTTGGAAATGATAAATTAAAAGGCACTATAACCACATTTATTACTAGAGACCCTAACAATAGACTAAAATATAAAGTAAGTGATAACGGTAAAAAAGCTATAAGCCATTATGAAGTAATAAAACAATTTGAAAGATATTCTTTAGTTAGTGTTTCTTTAGAAACAGGAAGAACCCACCAAATTAGAGTTCATCTTTCTTTTATAAACCATCCTATTATTGGGGATCCAATATACGGTCTTAAAAATGATAAAGACCAAAGTGGTCAATATTTACACGCTAAAAGATTAGCTTTTAGAGATATTAAAACTAATAAACTATTAGTTTTTGATAGTAATATTCCTTCTTATTTTGATAAATATATTAAATAATATTAACTACTAATTATTATCTATTTTTCTATTTCTTTATTATTAAAGAAAAAAGATGGAGAAATAAAATATAAAGCAATGTAGGTAACTATAACTATAGCAGGAATAATAAGAGAAAAGATTGGATAAAATGTGACAAAATTTGTAAATGCAATAAAAAC
>JAITXV010000048.1 GCA_031284605.1 Acholeplasmatales bacterium
TCTCCAGCAGCATATCCAATATTTAAAGCAGATACAATATCTACCTTCTTTACAGTTATTGGAAATACTTTAGTCTTAGCAGCATCTTCATAAGATGCAGTTACTGTAAGAACTAAACTAGTATCTGATGAACTAAAAGGCCTAGTTACAACACCAGCTACACTAACTGTAGAAGGAATGCTACTTTCCCATGAATATGATACGTCTTTCTTACCAACTTTAGTAGAAGCGGGCAGTGTTACATTTTTAGTTACACTATCTGCATTATCTCCCGTTTGATAAGTAATTACTGCTTGTGCTATAGCTTTATCTAATACATCATTTGCACGTGTGCAACTGACTAGAACTATACTAGCTACAAGTGATAAAATTAATAATAATACTTTTTTCATACTTTCTCTCCTTTAATAATAAAAAACATATTTTTTTAAAATATTGGAGATATTATATATTATTTTTTCTTTATTTTTATCAAATATGATTATTTTTTTTATGAAAACGTTTTCATAGTTTTTTGGAAGGCTGTTTTATGGTGTTTTTTAATAAAAGCCACACATTTTTCTAATTAAATACTGATGTGCGGCTTTTATTAAATTGTATAAATTTTTAGTTTTCAATATTTTAATAATTAATTTTTTTAGTTAAATTATCATAATATTGAGAGTGTATTTATTTAAGTAAATATTTTTTTATGTAACAACAATTAGTAAACAGTTTATTTTATTATAGTAGTGTATCTACTTACTGATATTTTTAGAAAGTTGATTCAAGTAATATATCACCTGAATCATAAAAGGTAAGAGTATAGTTGTTATCTGGTGAAATATACCACTCATAAACTTCATCATAAATAAATCCTGCTAAAATTAAAGTTTGGGTATATGTTTCTAACCATGTTTCAAATATAAAAGGGTCCATACCAATTAATTCTATATCAGCTAAACCTTCTGTGGCACCATACAAAATAGCATTTGGCCAATGAATGTTTGGTAAGGTGCTTAAATCTATTAAAGTTATTTGTTCTAATGCTGCTAAGAGTTCTTCCCATTCGTGACCTGGTACTGGATTTTCCTCTACTGGTACAACCCAAAATGCAATAGTATAACATTCATCACTAGTATAATAATGAATACCAACATATAAAATAACGCTATCTATAGTAATTGAGTATATATTTAAAGACTCCTCATACATAGTAGTAACAACGTATAAAGTAAATCCGTTGTCTACTAAACCTGCTTCATAAACAGCTATAGTTGCTTCGTGGTCAAGCGGACCATCACTAATATCAATAAATCTTCTAACTACTGTATTAAAATCTAATGGAGTTCCATTATACAAATCATAAAGAATGGTATCATCAAAAATATTTGGTATAAGTCCGTTTATAGTAACTCCAAGAATATTTTCTATTGCAGAGTAAGGAAATGCTAGAGGAAGTGGTGGTGTGTACGGATAAATAAATATATCACAAGTTCCCCAGTTGTTTATTCCATCTCTAAATGCTACATAATAAACTAAATCAGGTGATATATAATAAGAATTTTCACTATCATATATATAACCTGCTGTTTCTAAAGCTAAAGCGTACGATAAAGCCCATGAACTAAATATTATAGAAGTCATATCTTTTAATTCAACATCTGCATAATTAGATGATACTGTATAAACGTAAGCATCTTCCCAATTAGCATCAGGTAAAATGCTTAAACTATAAGGAGTAGATTGTTCTATTTGTTCTATAATTGAAAGCCATTGTGCGCTTACTTGTGGTGGTGTAACACCGTTTTCTACTACCCAGAATGTAATTGTATAACATCCGTATAAATCTGAATATAAAACTCCAACATATAAAGTTACGCTATCTAAAATAATTGCATATATGCTAGATGTATCTTCATATACTGCGCCAAAACCATAAAATGTAAAACCGTTTTGTATTAAACCTGCTTCATATGCTTCTAATGTTACGCTTGTATCAAGCGGACCATCAAATATATCTACATATTTACTTACAGCAGTATCGAATATTGAATCTACTCCGTTATATACATTATAATATTCTACATTATCAAATATATTAGGTAATAAACCTTTTAAAGTAACACCTAATATTGATTCTAAAGTATCGTATGGAAAACTGTATGTTACAGGAGATATGTATTTTTGAATAAATAAATCAAAAACTACTCCAAGTGCTAGTACATCTTCAAGATATACAGTGTAAGTATTAGATGGTGAAATATAATAAGCGCCATCTTCGTTATAAGTAAATCCTGCTTCTAACAATGCTTCGTAATAAGACGTAACAAATGAAACCCAATTTGGATAGGTGATAGTTAATCCAACATCTGCTTGTTCTTCATCTACTGAATAAATAACATAATTAGGAAGATTTGGATCTACTAAATCACTTAAATCTAAGCCTGTATAGTTTTCTAATACATTAGTTATATTTTCCCAAGTAAGAATATTAAAACTAACCCATACATCTAAGTAAACTTGGGTGCTTGTAACACCAACTAATATATTGTAACAATATTCACCATCTGCTACTTGATATAGTGCGGAGTTTTCAGATACATAAGAACTATTAAAAAAGTATCCTTTTTCTTCTAAACCTGCTTTATAAGAATCTAAACTTTCTAAGCCAAGTAATACTATAAAGTATCCGACATTTCCATCGATACTGATTTCAAAACTAGTAACTGTTTCATCATGGTATAATGCATCTATCCAATCATTACCTGTTTGCTCACTAATATATTCTTCTACTTCTTCCCAAGAGGTTATGGTATCTGGGTGTGTGTATTTTTGTAATAATAAATCGTAAGTACCATTAGTAACATAAAAATCATAAAGTTTAACTGTATAACTTTCATCAGGTGATAAATAGTAATTATGCAATTGTATATATGTATATCCAGCTTCTTCTAAAGCTTGGTAATAATCCAAAATAAAACTTTCATATTCGCTAGGTAACATAAAGCTTAATTCAACATCTGCTACATCTTCGTAAGCAGAATAAATATAATAACCAATCCAAGAAGGGTCAGGTAAAGTACTTAAATCAAAACCTGTACGGTATTCTAATTCTTCATAAGGGAAAAAACTATATTCATCTTCGCTTCCAAAATGAATTACTGTAACATCAAATGCAACTGAATATGTATGTACTCCGTTATGAGCTGTGTATGTAAGTGTAACTATAGTATCTTGTGCTTGCCTAGTTACTTTACCAGTTTTATCTATTACACCACTATTACTTGTTTCCCAAGTATATGAAATATTAACTGTGTCTATAGTAGCGCTAATGGGAAGATTAATATTTGAGGTTACGCTTTGTTCAATAGCTGCACTTTCTGTTACTAAAGAAATAGGTATACCAATAACACTAACAACATATATTTTAGTTGTAGATGATGCAGGTGTGGTAATTGTAGCACTTAAAGTAACGCTTGTAGCATCTCCAAATGGTCTAGATACAACGCCTGAAGCACTAACTACGCTAGCATTTGATGAAGACCATGTAACAGAAGCACTTATACCACTTGCGCTAACGCTAGATGGTAAAGTTACGTTATGTTTTACATTTTGACTGTTTTCAAGTGGTGCATAACCTATTGCTAAATCTACGTTATATCCTAATACTGTTAAGTCAAATGATTTAGTAATGCTTTGACCTTCACTACCGGATGCAGTTGCAGTTAGTCTTACAATAGTGTCGTCACCAAAATAATGGATAACTGCTCCGCTTGAAGTGATAACTCCAACATTAGAGCTTACCCACTGGACTTGTGCAGTGTAGCCAGAAGCTTGTACTGTACTTGGTAAAGTTACATCTTTAGATACACTTAGTGCGTGGTCTCCAGCAGCATATCCAATATTTAAAGCAGATACAATATCTACCTTCTTTACAGTTATTGGAAATACTTTAGTCTTAGCAGCATCTTCGTAAGATGCAGTTAGTGTAAGAACTAAACTAGTATCTGATGAACTAAAAGGTCTAGTTACAACACCTAAAGCGCTTAACGCGGAAGGAACGCTACTTTCCCATGAATATGATACTTCTTTTTTAAGAACTTTAGTAGAAGTGGGCAATGTTACATTTTTAGTTACACTATCGCTTCTATCTCCTTGTGCATAAATTATTTGTACGTTAGACAGTGCAGTAGCTAATACATCTTTTTCGTACTTACAACTAACTAGAACTATACTAGTTACAAGTGCTAAAATTAATAATAATATTTTTTTCATACTTTTTCTCCTTAAATAAACGACTATATTTTATATTTACATAGTAATATTGTATACCAAAAATGGTTTTTTCTTCTTAATTTTATTTTTTTGGTATGAATATTTAAAAACTATCTTTTATATACAATAAATATTCTAATATGTTAAAATATACGTATGCATATAAAAGTAGTAGCTAGTGGAAGCGGTGGAAATTCAACAATTATTAAAGAAAACAATTTAACATTATTAATAGATGCAGGAGCTTCAAGTAAGCAGTTAAGCAAATATCTTGTAAACACTACAATTGATTACTTATTTATTACTCACGAACATTCTGATCATATAAAATTTTTGAGTTCAATTCTTAAAAATTTTAATGTTTTAAATGTTTGTTTGACTAATGGAACTTTTTATCATGTCTCTAATATACTTCTTAATTATACAGGTAATATTATTTATATAACTCCTGATGTATATTTTATAATAGAAAATTCTATAAATATATTCCCTCTTTCAACTAGCCACGACGCTGAAGAGCCTATTGGACTAGTTTTTTTAATTAATAATTTAAAACTAACTTATATCACTGATACTGGGTATGTAGATAAACAATATTATAAACTTATATCTGGAAGTGATTTATATATTTTAGAATCTAACCACGATTTAAACTTGCTTAATGATTGCGCTAGACCTAAAACCTTAAAAGATAGAATTAAAGGAGAGTTTGGCCATTTATCTAATAAAGATGCAGTAGGTATTTTAAATAAAGTGGTAACTAAAGATTGTGTTTTTATAGCTGCCCATATAAGTAATGAATGCAACACTTTTTTGCATATTCAAAAAACTTTTGATGAGTTATATAAGGCTCCTTTTAAAATTAAAGTATACTACGCACCCCAAGATGGATTAGAGGATATATATCTATGAAAAGTATAAAAATATTAGCAGTGGGAAAAGTAACTAGAGAATATAAAAGTGATATTAACCATTATTTAAAACAATTAAATAATACAGTTATTGTTGAAATAAATGAAGAAAATGATAAAGAAAAAGAAGGAATGTTACTACTAAACCAAATAAAAGAAAAAGATTATGTTATAACTTTAGAAATAGGTGGGGTTACTATGGATAGTGTAGAATTTTCTAAAAAGATTATGTTATTATATAGTAGTAATGAAATAGTATTTGTAATTGGCGGAAGTGATGGATTAAGCTTGAATGTCAAACAAAGAAGCAATTTAGAAATAAGCTTATCAAAATTAACGTTTCCACACCAAATGGCTAGATTGGTTTTGGTTGAACAGCTTTATAGAAGCTTTATGATTAATAAAAACCATCCATACCATAAATAGGAATTTAAGATGAAATATATATTTTGGGATTTTAATGGTACTTTGTTAAATGATGTAAATCTTTGTATAAAGTTGCTAAACGAAAATTTAAGAGAAGAAAACTTAAAGGAAGTGTCTAAAAATGAATACTTAAATGTGTTTGGATTTCCTGTTATTGAATACTACAAAAAAGTAGGATTTGATTTTGAAAAGACCTCTTTTGAAACTTTAGCATCTAGATTTACTTCTAGATTTACATCTTCTTTTAGCACACTAAAAGTAACTCCAAATGCTAAAAAAGTATTAGCATATTTAAAAAATAAAAATTATGTTTTAGTTATACTTTCTGCTACAGAGGAAAAAGAGTTAATAAAAGAAGTTGCATATTTAGGTATTGATAAATATTTTAAAGATATATTAGGTATAGCAGATATATACGCAAAAAGTAAATTAGATGTAGCTAAAAAATATGTTCTTGATAATAACATAAATCCTAAAGATTGTCTTTTAATAGGTGACACTTTACATGATGCAGAAGTAGCTATAAATATTGGTTTTGAGGTGATTCTTTATACAAAAGGACACCAACATAAAAATATTTTAAGTGGATACTCCACTATAGATAACTTAAAAGAGTTGTTTAAAATACTGTAGTTATCTATAAAATCCTTATAATTGTGATAAAATATTAATATAGTATGTTAAATTTATTAAAGAGAGGATTATTTTATGGGAAAGAAAAAAAGTCATTTTTGGAAAGGATTTAAAGATTTTATAGGCAAAGGAAATATAATTGATTTGGCTGTGGCTGTAGTTATTGGTGCTGCTTTTGGGGCGATAGTAACTGCTGTAGTTAATGAATTAATTATGCCACTAATTGCTGCACTTTTTGGAGGCGCAACAGTAGAAAATTTATATTTTACTATTCCTGCAGTGCCTTGGGCTAAATTTAATTTGGATTTGTTGCCTGTTGGAAATCCGGATAATATTCCTGATACAGTAGGAACTATATTGTCAGATGGAACAATTATTAAAGGAACACCTATATTTTATGGAAAAATTTTACAAGCTCTAATCAATTTTATTATTATTGCATTTATTTTATATGTTGTTGTAAAAGTAGTTATTCAAAATAAACAATATAAAAAGAAAATTGAAGATGAAGAAAAAGCAAAAAATGCTGTTCCTGCAGAACCAGTTATACCAGAAGACATTAAGTTATTAACAGAAATTAGGGATTCGCTTAAACAAATAAACGATAAAAACAATGTTTAACAACCATTTAAGTCACACTAGCATTAATTATTATGAGGGTATAGAAGAGTTATTATTTTTTATTAATAATAAAATAAATAGCGAGTCTTTTTATATTGTTGATAAAAAGGTATATGAAATATATAAAGATTCTTTTTTTAGTAAAATAATAAATTATAGTGACAATAATAGTTTTATTATAACAGATGGTGAAAAAAGTAAAAATTTGGTAACTGTTGAAAATATATTAGCCAAAATGTTAAAAATAGGGATTAAAACTGATGCAGTGGTTTTTGGGATTGGAGGAGGAGTAACTTTAGATATTAGTGGATTAGTTAGTTCTTTATACCATAGAGGTATTTCTTATGTTAGTGTCCCAACAACACTTTTAGCATGTGTGGATGCGGGAGTTGGAGGAAAAAACGGAGTAGATTACATATATAAAAATAGTATAGGCTCTTATTATAACCCTTCATACTACGCTGTTTGTAAAAGTTTTTTAGCTTCTTTAGATAAAAAAACTCTTCATGAAGGGTTAGTTGAAATTATTAAAATAGCACTTTTATTAGATAAGAAAATGTTTTATGAAATATATTATTACATTATAAACAAGTATAAAAGTGATGATAACAGTAATGAAGACTTATACTTATACCCAGAATGGGAAGTTTATTATAACTGCTTTGTAAAAAAAGCTATTTCTTTAAAATTAAAAATAGTAAATAAAGATTATTACGGAAATAACCTAAGAAACATTTTAAATTTAGGACATACTTATGGGCACGCTTATGAAAAGTGTTCTAACTTTTTAATAACTCATGGTGAAGCTGTAGCTTTAGGAATATTAAAAATATTAGAAATTTCTACAAATTTAGAAGTTTTAAAAAATGATAAGCTTTATAATGAAGTAACGACTTTATTTCAATTACTAGATTTAGTAAAATATAAAGATACATTTGATAATGATGAAATTATTAAATATTTACCTCAAGATAAGAAAAATTCTAGTAATGGACTTAATCTAATTTTATTAAAAGATATAGAAAAATATGTAATAAAAAGTGTGAAAATATGAAAAAAGATAACTTGAGTATTATTAGAGAAAATATTGATAAGTTAGATAAAAAAATAATAAATAGTTTAGAACAAAGATTTGTTTTATCTTTAAAAGTTAAAAAAGAAAAACAATTAAATAATTTAGAATTAACTAATCGCACAAGGGAAGAAGAAATATATAAGAAAATATATGAGTTAATAAGTAATAAAGAAGATATTGATTTTTATGTAAATATTTATAAAGAAATTATTAAAAATTCTACTTTGTACCAATATAAGAGGTTTGGATTAGTTGGAAACAATGCAAACACAAGTTTTTCAAAAATATTGCATGAATATATTGCTTCTAAAAATAATCTAAAATTAGTATACGATTTAATAGTAGTTAAAGATACTAGCGGATTGCTTAAATATTATGATAAATTAAAAAATGGTTTATATGATGGTTATAATATCACTATACCTTTTAAAAATACTTGTTTTTTAAGTGCAGATAGCGTAAGTGACGCAGCTAGGGCTTGCGAAGCAATTAATACTATTGTTTATAAAAATAATCAATATAGTGGATATAATACAGATTACTTAGGATTTGAAAGTTTGTTAGAACATTATAAAATTAATTTAGAAAATAAAAATATACTTATTTTAGGAAATGGTAGTGCGGGAAATACTGTATATCAAGTAATATTTTCAAAAACGTCTGCTGTAACGGTAGCTTTTAAAGAAGATACTACTCATAAAACTTTATTTTATCAAAGTGTTTTTTATAGTGAGTTAAAAGATTATAGTAAATATGATATTATAATTAATACTTCTAGTTATAGTGGAGTTATAAATTATGATTGGCTTGATAATAAAACTTTGATAGACATTAACTACAAAGAAATAATAGAGGTACCTAAAAATAGAAATATTACTTATATAAATGGTTTTTATATGTTATGTAAACAAGCAATTTATAGCCAAAGAATATGGTTTAATAATGAAAATATAGATATGGATGAAGAAGATATTAATATATTATATGAAATATACTTAAAAAAATATAAAAGTGGGACAGGAAAATGAATACTTATGGAAATTTATTTAAAATATCAGTGTACGGTGAATCTCATAGTAAATATATGGGAGTTATTATTGATGGAATGAAATGCGGAATTCGTATAAATGGAGAAGAAATATCTAGTTTGTTAAAAAGAAGAAATCCTTCTAAAAATTATGAAACCGCTAGGAAAGAAGACGACGTATTTACTATTAAAAGTGGACTTTTAAATAACTATACAACTGGCAGCCCTATTTGTGTAGAAATAGAAAATACTGCATACGATAGCACTAAATATTCATTCTTTAGCGATGTACCAAGACCAGGTCATATTGATTTTGTTGTGAAGAAAAAATACGGAGGATACGCTGATTTAAACGGAAGCGGAATGTGGAGTGGACGTTTAAGCGCGTTACTTGTAATTGGAGGATATTTCGCAAGTAAAATGATACCTTTTATTACTACATCAGAAATAGTTAATGTGGGTGGCGAAATTGATAGCGAAAAGTTTGATAGTGTTATGGAAAATTCAAAAAAAGAACAAGATAGTGTTGGAGGGGTTATAAAAATAAATACTTCTAATATGATTGTAGGTTTAGGAGAACCTTTGTTTAATAAACTAACTTCTAATATTGCGTCTTTGCTTTTTAGTGTTGGAGGGGTAAAAGGGGTTAATTTTGGTGAATTTTATAATGATGTGAGTATTAAGGGTAGTAGTTATAATGATCCTTTCATAAATAAAGAAGGGAAAACTAGAAGTAATAATAGCGGAGGAATAAATGCAGGGATTTCATCAGGAAATGATTTAGTTATATACTGCTTAGTAAGACCTATTTCTAGTATTTCAAAAATACAAAATACTTATTCACTCAAAGAAGATAAAATGGTTGATTTAAAAATTGAAGGTCGCCATGATAGCAGTATACTAAATAGAATAAAAGTGGTTCTTGAATCTTGTGTAAGCATTAGCTTAGCTAATGCTTACTTGGAATATTTAGCATATAAATGATTGGAAAATTAAATACAATACCACTTGAAAATGTAAATGGTGTTGGAAAAACAAGGAAAATTATATTTAATTCGCATAAAATATATTCAACTTACGATTTAGTTACTATAATTCCTAAAAATTATCATGATTATATTATTAGTGATATTAAAAACGCAAAAAATGGTGAAATTATTAGTGTAGTAGGTTCTATTCATGACTCTATTAGTATTATAAAAGGTAAGACGATGTATAAAATATCGTTTTTACTTTCATGCAAAAATGAAGATGTAGATATTATATTATTTAGAAGTGAAGTTGGTTTTTATAATAATTTTAAAAAAGGAGATAACGTCTTAGTAAAGGGTAAGTATTTTTTTTATGAAAGAAAAATTATAGCTAACGAAATTAAAAAGTATAATGAAAACACTAAAAAAATAATTCCTATTTATAAAATAGAAACTCTTCCTGATAGTATAATCCAAGAAATAATAGAGACTATTTTTAAAGAAAAAAAAGTAACAATTATAGAAAACTTACCTAAAAAACTTTTATTAAAAAATAATATAATTTCAAGAGAACAAATGTATAAAAATTTACATTGTCCTCCTTCATTTAGTGATATTGATAGTTCAATTTATAGACTAAAATATGAAGAAGCTTTATTAATGGAATACGATATTATAAGTAAGAGGCGTACTTTAAAAAGAGAAAAAATAACTTTTGATATGACAAAAGTAAAACATTTTATTAGTAAAATCGGTTTTGAGTTGACCAGCGAACAAAAAGAA
>JAITXV010000058.1 GCA_031284605.1 Acholeplasmatales bacterium
TTTCTATAAACAACTTATAATTCCATACATCTAAGTTAAATCCTCCGTACATAGATACATACATAGGAGTTAGAAAGAAAAAATTTAAAATAACCATAGAAAATGCAAATAACAAACTAGTAAAAATTGTCCATATCACCAGTTTTAAAATTAATTTATCTTTTTTATAAACTATTTTTTTAGATATAAAAAGAAATAATAAAAGAATAAGCGTAGCTACTAGACCAACTATTTCCGCAAATATTCCCAATACTGGTCCAACAGTTGGTAAAGCAATTAACAAAAATCTAATAAGAAATCTAAATCCGCATATAATAATTGATTGGTAAAATCCTAAAAATAAGAAACTAATCAAAATAATTAAATCAGATAAATCTAATTTTAGCCAAGAAGTTCCCCATGGTATCTCAATTAAACTTACAACTATCGCTAAAGCAGAAAAAATAGATATCATTATTAAATTATATAATTTATTATTTTTTAACATAAAAACCCCCTAATATTATTAAATACTAGGGGATTATAAATATGAAAAATAATAAATTTCATTTATTCCAGACTGTTGACTGTCGGCTTTGGAAACTATCCAAATCTGCTCGCTTGAGCTCGTGGGCTTTAACCACCGGTAAAGAATTACACTTATCCCTTGATATTTAATTATATCTATTATACTCCGTTATTTGATATAATCTTCTATTATTGTTTCAATGATATCGATATAAATAGTTTTATAAGTTTTCATACTAACTAAAAATCCACTAACATTAGGTATTTTTTTTAAATTTTTAACAAGTGTATAGTTAATTGGTATACTACTTGAATTTCTAGCACGTGAATAATAAGCAGTCATCATCGCGCAAAACCTTATTTCATCCTCAGTTAGAGTTTGTGAATTAATAACCAAGTGAGCACTAGGAAAAACACCAACATGAAACCAAGTATAATTACTAGGAGAGTTTTTTACAATATATTCATTTTGAATTTGGTTTAATCCAATTAAGATAGTTTTATCATTATATATTATTTTTTTAAAACTAGGTATTTTAGTTTTTTGTTTAGAAGTAACACTCTTACTACTTTTATAGCCAATATTTTTTAAAGAAGCATCAATTTCACTTATAGTTTTTTTACTAGATAATTCAATATAAAATAAAAATTCTTCTAATACTTCTATTTCTTTTTTTAATTCATCTAATATTATATTTAAGTGCGTGATCCCACTTTTTGATTTTTTATGAATTTTATAAAAATCATTTATATTTTGAATTACAGTTCGTCTTTTATCTAACTTTATATCTTCATAATTGTTAATATGAGAATTTAAATCAATTCCACTTTCAAAAAGTCTGTTAGCGTTGCGCTGGTAAACACTATTGTTTTGGTAAATAATTAAATCATTTTCTATGTTAATAATCTTTTTGTTTATCTTAGCTATTTTTTTATTAACAAAATCGATATATTTTTTATTGTTTGTGTTTTCTTTATTGTTGTTATTATATAAAAGTTCACTAAAAGAATTGTATTCACATTTTATTTCTTCATCTTCTAAATAATTAAAACAATAGTAGTCTTTAGAATTATACAATATTGGTTTTATATCAGCAATATCACAAAGTTGGACTCTATTTTCAAATAAATAAGTAGCTAATTTAGAACTAATTCCCATATACTTATCCTGCAAATCTTTAGGAGATGATATTAGGTTATAGGAAATATTATCAAATGCTTCTTTTTTAGAATCTAAAAATTCAAATTTAGCTTTAGGTATTAAGTTTCTGCTAGTAGTATCAAATACTTTTTTATAACAATCGATTATATAATCTTCTTTAACTATATATAAATTTGAGTATTTACCCATTATTTCAAATATTAGTTTTAATTCTTGTTTTCCATACAAAAAATTATTGTTTTCGAAACTTATTATTAGAACCCTATCGCTTAGATGTTGATCTAATGAAGTAATTACACTATTTTGAAAATTTTTCTTTAAACTTACTAAAAAATTATCATTATCGTCTTTGGATATAATTTCTGTATTAGTTAGATAAACACTAGCAGTATCATTTCTAATATCAATACAAAAATTAAATCTATCTTTTTTTCTAAATAATTCCATAACAAAGCCATTTTGAAAAGAAAATATTTTATTAACTCTTGCATTTAAAATATTATTGCGTAATTCTTTTATTAAATTTTGTAAGAAAAATCCATCAAATGCCATACATATAGTATAACATTATTTAGTAAGATTAATATTTAAAATTGCTGTTTTTAAATTTTAAAAAGAAAAAAGCATATTTTGAAAATAAAAAAAGATATCACTTTTTTAACATATAATAACACTAGTGTTATTAAAAGTGATATAATAAACTTATAACTATATAAAGGAGATTATATATGAAAAAGTTATTATTAAGTTTATTGGTATTAAGTTTTAGTTTAGTTTTATTCTCATGCAAAAAAGCTATAACTGCAGAAGAGGCAGCACAATGGTTTAAAGATGCACCCGTTTTAAATGTTAGCGATAATTACGAAGTTAAAATTGTAAGTTCTGGAGATGACAAATATACAGTTGTTTTAAAGCACAGTAAAGCAGATGATTATGATTATGTTAAAATTGATGGTCATTTCCAAAATAAAGATTACAATAACCAAGTTTTTGAAAAGAAAGAGGGATTAGCTAATATTGTTAATAACGCTGAAGTTGCTGCGATGGTATTGTTAGTTTCATCACTAACTAATACTCTAGGTCAAGCAGGTAAATCTTTGCTTGTTGCTTCAGGGACTCCTGGCGTTACTGTTAAGTTTTATAAACAAGGAAAAGGTTTAGTTATTTCTGCTGAGGCTGATTCAAGTGATGCAAAAGGAACTTCTACATACACCTACGACCAAAACGGAAACCCTACAAAAGTAGATGTTAAAGGCACTGCAGGAGATACAAAACAAACTCTAGTTATTACATTTAAGTACGGAAAAGTTAGTAAATAATTAAATAATTAATAAAAAGAGCGTATTTCAAAAAAGAAAACGCTCTTTTTCTTTTTATTAAGGTATTTTTATAGTTATTGAACCATAAAAAAAATAAATATAAATAGTTTAATTTTTTACATAATTATCTAAAAATACAAAAATTAACGTTAATGTTATGAAAAAATGCTAAAAATTACTATTTTTAATACTTTTATTGGTTTAATGGTATATAATAGTATAAATATTTAAAAAAAGGAGTATTTTTTACGAAGCTAAATGAGAAAGGACTATTAATTGTATTATCAGGACCAAGCGGTGTTGGAAAAGGCACAGTAAGAAAAGCTTTATTCCAAACCCCACATCACAATTTAGTGTATTCTATTTCTATGACTACTAGAGCCCCAAGGCCAGGTGAAGTGGAAGGAGTTGACTACTTTTTTGTTTCTAAGGAAGAATTCGAAAAAAGAATAAAAGAAAATAAATTTTTAGAATACGCAATGTTTGTAGGAAATTATTATGGAACCCCTAAAGATGTAGTAGAAGAACAAATTAACTTAGGTAAAGAAGTAGTGCTAGAAATAGAAGTAGAAGGTGCACTTCAAGTTAGAGAAAAAGTAGGAAGAAATGCAGTATTCGTATTCCTTGTTCCACCAGGAAAGAAAGCACTAAGAGAAAGATTAGAAATGAGGGCTAGTGATTCGGTTACATCAATTGAAGAAAGGCTATCAAAAGCTACTAGAGAATTCGAACTAGCTTATAAATATGATTATATAGTAGTAAATGACGAGGTAGCGAACGCTGCTGATAGAATAATGGCGATTATAAGAGCGGAACACGCAAAAACTAAAAGAAGTATACATATGTATAAAAAAATGATAGAGGAGAATTAGAATGAAAAGAGAAGAAGGAATGAGATATCCATCAATTGATGATATCGTTAAAAAAACAGATATTAAGTCAAGATATAAACTAGTTTATGCTGCTGGTAAGTTAGCTAAACTATTTGATGAAAAAAAATACGTTTTTTATGGTCATACTTGTAAAAAAAGAGTGGGACTAGCCTTAGAAGAAATAATCGATGGTCGCTTAAAAATCAAATTTGAAGATGAAGTATAAAAGAGCTTAGGCTCTTTTATTTTTTATTTAATACATATTTTAACATATTGTTTGTTTTTATGATATAATATGAATATATGAAAATATGTTCATATATTAGGAGAAACAAATGGAAGAAACAATTTTTGAAAAAGCAAGTGAAACATTTTTAATATTAGGTAACATTACAAGACTTAAAATCTTGTATTTTCTAATGAATAAACAAGTGAGCGTCAATGAAATCTCAAATGCACTAAATATAAGTCAGAGTAATATTAGCCATCAGTTAAAATACTTATTTATGTCTAATTTAGTTGCGTATAAAAAGGAAGGAAAAAAGGTTTACTATACTACTAGTGATTCGCATGTCGAATCTTTGTTAAAAGTAGTGTTTGAACACGTAGGTGAAAAAGATGAAAACAATAATTAATACTTCTGGATTGACTTGTGCAGTATGCAGTCAAAAGATTGAAGATGAGTTAACTAAAAGTAAAAAATATACTGCTATAAAAGTTAACCCAATAAGAGAAACTATTACCATATCAACAAACGATGAAATAATTGATTATGAATATATTCAAAGTGTCATCACTAAGTATGAACATGGTGCTACTTTAGTAATACCTACAAAAGATAATATTGAGGATAAAGAAGATAAAAAGAGACTTTTTATTAAACTCATAATCCAAGGTATTGGTGTAGTATTACTAATTCTAGGTGCTTTAATGGAATACAATGTGATACCATTATCAAACCAGTACTATTTGCTAGCCATTTTTATACCTTCTTACATACTACTAGGCTTCCCTATTATATATAATGCATTTAATTCAATAAAAGCTAAAGATTTCTTTAATGAGAACACTCTTATGCTATTAGCTAGCATAGGAGGAATAATCTTAAAAGAGTATACTGAGGCTATTATGGTTTTATTACTTTACCAAATTGGTGAATTTTTAACAGATCTAGCAGTAGTTAAAAGTAAAAAATCTATATTTGACATAGTAGATTTAAGACCTAAAAAAGCTAACTTGATAGAAAATGATATAGTTAAAACTATTGATTCTATGAATATTAAAATAGGTGATGTTATCTTAATTAAAACTGGTGAAACAATTCCTTGTGATGGAATAATAATAGAAGGTGAAAGTTATATAAACAGTTTTAGTTTAGATGGTGAGAGTGTGCCTAAATATGCAAGTATTGATAGTGAAGTTTATACAGGAACTATCAATGTAAGTAATATAATTAAAGTAAAAGTTAATAAGTTATGGGCTGATACCACAGCTGCTAAAATAATTGAATACATTGAGAATTCTGATAATAAATCAAAAAGTGAAAAATTTATTACTAAATTTGCGCGAATATACACTAAAATAGTTGTTTTGGCTGCTGTGTTAGTAGCATTCTTAGTTCCTTTTATAATTTGGTTAGTAGTTAAAGGTTCTTATTACGATTTAATGATTGAATATGTTCACAAAGGGTTAATATTCTTAGTTATTTCTTGCCCTTGTGCTTTAGTTTTGTCAATTCCTTTAGCTTTCTTTATAGGTATTGGAACTGCTAGTAAAAATCATATACTAGTTAGAAGCAGTGCAGATATAGAACAACTAACTAAAATTAATAGTTTTGTATTTGATAAAACTGGTACACTTACTAAAGGCAGTTTAAACATATCTAAAATAAACAAAAATATCGAAATATCCACTAAAGATATTGTCTTCTTACTTGCAATCTGTGAGCATTACTCAGCACATCCTATAGCTAAAATAATTAATTCTATGAATTTAGAGGTTATAGAAGAATCAAAATATAGTGAGTATAAAGAGATAGTAGGACAAGGAGTCACTTGTGTTTATAGTGGAAATAAATATTATTTAGGAAATGAATTATTATTTAAAAATAGTGGTGTTGATACAAGTGCCACTAAGTTTGAAAAATCTACTATCTACTTATTTAAAAATAACCAATATATAGGTAGCGTTAGCTATGAAGATGAAATAAAAGAAAACTCAAGTGTTACAGTAAATGAATTAAAAAATATAGGAAAATCAGTTTATATGGTTACAGGAGATAATGAACAAAGCGCTAAAAATGTAGCTTCTAAATTAGGAATTGATGATATCAAAGTTTTCCATAATTGTTTACCACTTGATAAAGTAGGGGTCATTAGTAAAATTAAATCTAAGAACAATTTAGTGTTATTTATGGGTGATGGTATAAATGATGCTCCGGTTTTAAAAAATGCTAATTTAGGGGTATCTATGGGCCAAGCAGGCAGTGATTTAGCGATTGAATCAAGTGATATAATAATTATGAATGATGATCCTTATAAATTACTAGATGGTATTAAGATAGCTAAAAAAACTAGAAGAATAGCTTTAGAAAATATAATAATAGCGGTTGGTATTAAGTTCTTAATTATGCTTCTTACTTTTTTTGGAATTGAATATATGTGGCTAGCTATATTTGCGGATGTAGGGGTAGCTTTAATATGTGTACTAAATTGTTTAAGAATCTTAACTTATAAAAGTAAAGTTACTAAAAAATTATAATAAAACAATAAAATAATAAATATAAGCCTCCTGATATTAATATCAATATTATGGGGCTTATTTTTTTAAATACAAAGCCTATTATGCTAATAAATACAAATATCGCTATTGGCAGTATTTCTATTTTTTGGTTAAATACAAAGTTGTCATCATTATCAGTAATTGGAATAACAAATTTAAACAAAAGTAGTAATGCAATTCCTAATATTAAACCACATATTACAGGTTTAATATAATTAGATAAATAATTAACTATTTTTTTAGACATTATTTTAGAACCTTTTGAGACTACTAATAATGAAATAATAAAACTAGGTAAAGAAATGGCTATTACAGCTAATATGGCACCTAAGATAAGATATTGTTTATTACCAACAAATACGCTAAAATCAACTGCGAATGCTCCTGGAAGCATTTCCGATATTCCAATAAAATTATATAGTTCGCTAGATGTAATAAAACCTGATTTAACAATTAACTCGTTAAACAAAGGTATCATAGCGAATCCACCACCAAAAGTCAAAATAGATACTAAAAATAATCTTAAGATTAAACTAAACAATTTTGTCATATCTACTCACATCCGTTACGTATATGCTATACCCAATTACTATAAAACTAATAATAATCAAAATAGTGTTTAAATGGATTAATAAACTTAGTGCTACTACTACAATTATTAAAATAATATCTAAAATACTGCGTGAAGTTCTTAAATACATTTTAAAACTAGCATTTATTAGTAAAAAACAAACTCCAATCCTAACACCTATAAAAAAGGCATTGACATATACATTAGACAAGAAACTTTCAGATAGAAAATATACAAGCGTAATTAAAATGAAAGATGGAGTTACTACTCCTAAGAACGCAAATATTGAACCTTTTAATTTGCGTAAAAGATATCCACTATAACAACTAGCAGATACACTAAATACACCAGGTATTATTTGACAAATAGCTAGCATCTTAATAAGTTCATTTTCTTCAACGAGTTTTCTCTTTTTACCTAGCTCTTCGATTAAAAATGGTACTAAAACTTGACCTCCACCGAAAGATAAAGCACCTATTTTTATATACAAAAGATAAATTTTGAATAAACTTATTTTCTTATCCATACTATTTATTATACATTAACTTCAAAAAAAGTATATAATATAATAGTTATGAATAAATATTTTAATGGATTATTTGTAAGTGAATATATAGTAAAAGAACAAAAAGGTATAGTTATTGTTACTCACGGGATAGCAGAACATAGCTTTTATTACTTGTATACTAAAGACGTTTTAGTTAAAAATGGATATAGTGTGGTATTGTATGATTTAAGAGGACACGGTCAAAGTAAAGGTTCAAGGGGATATATCAAGAATTTTAAAGTTTATGTGGAAGATTTGAATAATTTAGTTAAATATTACAAGAATTTATATAAAACTAATGTTCTCTTAATTGGTCATTCATTAGGTGCATTAATTACTGGATTATATACTTGTTTTTATAGTGATATAACATCTTGTGTACTTAGCGCTTGTAATTTCCAAACTCCAAAAGAATTATTATTTTTAAGAAAAATTCCTAAATTTATCTTAAATTTAAAAAAGATTAAAACTAATTTTAATGATACTAATTTACAAAAGAATCCAGTTACTACATATGACCCATATAATTTAAAATCTTTTAGGTTATCTTTAGTTAAAGAAACTATTTTTTTAGGAAACAGTTACTACAATGCTCATAAAAACCAAATTAAAACTCCTTCTTTATTCTTACAAGGTTCATTAGATACTATTATAAACAGTAAGTTAACTATTGATAGTTTTAATAGTTTAAGTGTAGATAATAAAAAATATATTGAATATAGTGATTCTAGACATAACCTTTTTAATGATGAACAAAAAAACCAAGTAATAGCAGATTGCATTACTTGGTTTAATAGTTTTTAATTGTAAAATCTTTTAAGGAAGCACTTTAGAAGTCAAATATAATGAATACCATTCATCTTTTGTTAATTCGACATCTATGCTTTTAGCCATTTCAGTTAAGTGAACAACAGAAGTAGTACCGACAATTACTTGAAGTTTTTGAGGAAACTTTAAAAGCCAACTGACAGCTACTGCGTTTTTAGGAACTTTATATTTTTTAGATAATTCTTCTAATTTTTGATTAAGTTCAGGATATTTAGGATTATCGATAAATGATCCATCGCCAGAGGCTCCTCTAATGCTACCCCAAGTTTGAATTAAGACATCTTTTGAATATGCATACTCTAAAATTCCGTTAGATCTAGAAATAGACAAATCGTCTTCTCTATTTACATAAGTACCTTCATCTACTAATCTAGATTGAGATATAGATAATTCCACTTGATTAGCAAATAAAGGATATTTTACTTTACTTTGATATAAAGCCATTTGGAATGAGTTCATATTAGATACACCAAAATTTCTTACTTTACCTTCTTTTTTTAGAATTTTAAATGCAGCATTTACTTCATTGTAATCCACTAATGCATCAGGTCTATGAAGAAGTAAAGAATCAACATAAGTAGTGTTAAGACGTTTTAATTGTTCATTTACCGTACTTAAAATATGTTCTTTAGAAAAATCATATCTTTTACCTTTTATTATTCCAACTTTAGTCTGAATAAACATTTTTTCTCTAATATCTGGATGCTTTTTTAAAACTTCTCCAAATAATGATTCACATTTTGTATCACCATAAATATCTGAGTGATCAAAAAAATTGATACCTAATTCTAAAGATGCTAAAATTAGTTTTTCTATTTCATAATCTTTTAAATTATGAATTTTCATACATCCTAAAGCTATTTTACTAACACTTAACTTTTTATTGATTTTTACTGTTTTCATTTATTACTCCTTATTCTTTTACAAAGTTTTCTTTTCCTACACCACAAATTGGACAAACCCATGAATCATCAAGTTCTTCGAATGGAATCTCTCCATCATAAACATGACCACATATTAGGCATCTCCAAACTACTTTTTTCTCACTTCTAGGTAATCCGTTCTTAAAGTTAGAAAATGAATTACTAGCACTTTCTTTTAAATGACGCTGATAGTATGCATATACTAATGATTCACTTGAAGGATTAAGCATAGTTGTATTTACAACTGCACAAATAAACAAAGTGTGACTTTCAAATTCAATTGTTTGTGCTACTTTTAATTCGATGTACCCAACACTATCACTAACATAAGGCATACCGTTTGATACACCATAACTAATGTTATCCCATTTTGAAGTATCTCTTGCGGATTGAAATCCAAAATTAGCTATCACAAATGGGTCAATATCAACAGGTAAAATGCTTAATATCAATTTCTTATTTTTTTTAATAAGCTCATTAGTGCATGATACTTTTGAAAGCGCCAAAGTTAAATGACTAGGGTCACCCATAGTCGCTTGACTGACTGCATCAACTACGCAACCACCGAAACTCCCTCCTTTTTTTACTCCTACTACATAAACTCCGTGTGTTAATTTGTTTAAAACTGTATTATCCATAATAACCTCCTTTTTTTAAACTAAAATTATATCTAATAACATCATCAATAGAAACCCGAGAATTGCACTTACTGTGCCAATATTCGTGTGTTCACTTGAAGCATCAGGTACAAGTTCATCTATTACTACGTAAATCATTGCTCCTGCAGCAAATGCTAATACCCAAGGTATTATTAATGATGCTAAAAATGCAAGTAATGCTGATAAAACACCAGCAACTATCTCAACCGCTCCTGATAATATTCCAAATAAGAAAGCTTTCTTTTTGGGATATCCTTCGCTAAGAAGTGGTAAACTAACTATTGCGCCCTCTGGTATATTTTGAATTGCTATACCAATAGATAACGCGAACGCTCCAACAATTAATGAGGGATCACCTTTAGTAGCTGCTACAGCGAAACAAAGGCCAACAGCCATTCCCTCTGGTATGTTATGAAGGGTAACTGCTAAAAATAATTTCATTGTTTTGTTTATATTACTTTTAGGACCTTCAGATGTTACATTAGAAGCATGTTGGTGCGGTAATACTTTATCAAGTAAGAACAAAAATGCAGCTCCAATCGCAAATCCGCTAGACATAGGTATCCAAGGTGCAACATTTATTTCAGTAGCGAAATCTTTAGCTGGTAATAATAAACTCCATATAGAAGCAGCTATCATTACACCGCTTGCAAACCCTAAAAATGCTTTTTTTACTTTACTGTTTAAATCACCTTTTACAAAGAAAATTAAACAAGCGCCAATACTTGTACCTAAAAATGCAATTAATGTTCCTAAAAATGCAATTAATATGGGATTTAATGAAGCTAGCTTTTCAAAAAAACTCATATATTAAATAATTACACTTTCGCCTGTCATTTCTAAAGGTTTAGCAATTCCTAATAAATCTAATATTGTAGGTGCTACATCTTTTAATCCTTTAGAATCTTTTATCTTAATACCTTTTTTAGTGATAATAATTGGTACTGGATTAGTAGTATGAGCTGTTTGAGGGTTACCTAATTCATCTACCATCTGTTCACTGTTTCCGTGATCTGCTATTATTATACATACTCCGTCTTTAGCTAAAACAGCTTCTACTACTGTTTTTAAACACTCATCTACAGCTTCTATAGCTTTGATTGCTGCATTTAGTATGCCAGTATGACCAACCATATCAGGATTAGCGAAATTAAGTACCATTAAACTATAGTCATTGTTTTTAATTTCGTCTGCTGCTTTAGAAGCTACTTCATAAGCGCTCATTTCAGGCTTTAAATCATAAGTTGGTACTTTTGGAGATGGTACTAACACTCTTTTTGAACCTTCTATTTCTTTATCTTCTAAACCATCAAAAAAGAAAGTAACATGTGCATATTTTTCAGTTTCTGCTATACGAAGTTGTTTAAGATGATTTTTTGATATAACACTTCCTAATAAATTTTCAAATGAATCATTATGGAAGGCTATTAAACCTTTTACTGTATCTGCGTAGTGCATAGTTGATACAAAAAATAAATTCTTAAAATTAATTAGATTAATAGTTGGCTTATCAGGTCTATAATATGTAGCAATAGCTTCAGGATTACTAAAACATGTGGCTATTCTTATTGCTCTATCTGGTCTAAAATTCGCAAATATCATTGAATCATTATTTTCTACTATACCCGCATTATCTACTTTAAATGGTAATACAAATTCGTCTGTTACATTAGAAGAATAACTTTCTTTGATTCCTTCTAAAGCATCTTTTGTACTAGTTTTGTTTACCATGTTATCATAAGCTTTTTGGATTCTATCAAAATTTGAATCTCTATCCATTGCATAATATCTTCCACTAACTGTAGCTACTTTAAAACCATAGTCAATTAAAGTTTTAACATAGTTATATCCAGAAGTTTGAGGCGTATCTCTACCATCTAGAAAGCAATGTAAATACACTTTATCTAATACATTATGCTTTTTAAATAAATCATAAAATGCTTTAAAATGTTCTAATTCTGAATGAACTCCTCCATCACTTATTAATCCCATTAGATGAATTTTAGAATTAAACATTTTAGCATGGGTTATAGCATTTAAATATGCTTCATTACTAAAAAAACTTCCATCTTCAACAGCTAAATTTACTCTAGTAAGAGATTGATTGATAATTCTTCCACTACCTAAAGTTAAATGTCCTACTTCACTATTTCCCATTTGTCCTCTTGGTAAACCTACAGCTAATGCGCTAGCATCTAGCTGATTATGTGGATACTTTTTATATATAGAATCATAAAAAGGTTTATATGCCTCACTTACTGCATTTGTTGCACTCTTTGGTGCTATACCAAAGCCATCTAATATTATTAAAGCTACAAGATTTGTTGTCTTTTTATTCATAATTAACTCCTTTATATTACTATTATACATTATTTTTGAGATTTTTAGGGTTTTGTGAACTTAAAGAGCATATTTTATTTAGAAAAAATACTAATTTTTAGATGTTTGTTATTAGGTCATTCTATCTTAAACTTCATATTTTGTGTGTATTGTTTTTATTAATTTAAATTATAAATTTAAGATTAAAATTACAACAGCATAAATAAATATGCTTATCAAGAAAGACAAACATGCTTGCTTAATAATCAACTTGAAATCAAGGGGTATGGTGATTTTATGTTTGTTGATAGTTTGAATAAAGACTTACATAAAGAACTTACAAATAAATATGGAGATATAGATG
>JAITXV010000105.1 GCA_031284605.1 Acholeplasmatales bacterium
ATTATGACCCTGTAACAGGAAGATTTATTAGTAGTGATAATCTAAGTATACTAGATGAAACTTTAGGTGATATTAATGGTTTAAATCTATATGCTTATTGTAGTAATAATCCAGTTATGAGAGTTGATAAAAACGGGTGCAGCTGGAGTAGTTTCTGGGAAGGTACTAAGAACTTCTTTAGTAATCCTATTGTGCAAATTGTTATCGGAGTTATTGTTATAGCAGCATTAGCAGTAGCGACAGTATTTACAGCAGGAGCAGCTGGAATTGGAGTTGATGCAGCACTAGTAGCGGGTTTTACAGGAGCCTCGCTAACGGCAGCGGTTGGTGCATCTGCAGGAGCAGCCTTAGCAGTAACTATATTAAGCGCAGCATTTACTGGTGCGGTGATCGGCTCAGCAGTTGGGTTTGTTGCAGGTGGTATGACATTCACAAATGGTAATATTGGATGGTCATGGGAAAGCGCGGCTAATGGTTTTATGTGGGGCTCAATAACAGGCGCAGCAGCAGCAGGTGGTTCAGTAGTAAGTAGCATTGGTAGTAATATATCTAAAAAAGTGGTGTTCGGTATCATACAAGGCACTTTGAATGCTGGTATTGGTGCTGGTATAACTGCAGTTCAAGGTTTAATTACTAATGAGTTTGAATGGGAAACTGTAGTAATATCTGCATTCTTTGGGGCATTAGGTGGTGTAATCGGTTCAATATTTACTAAACCAGGTATTAGAAATATTATTATTAGCCTTGGTTCAGGATTTGCAGAAGGAGCAGTTGGAGAATTTGTGGAATGGATAAAAAGCAAGCATAACTTATCCTATATTTCTTCAAATACTTGGAAATTGTTATACAATTAAGAAAGGAAGGGGGGTTTTTGTTAATGCTAGCAACTTTAGTGGCTCTTACAACATTTATTTGGATATTTATTTATATTAATAGTTGTTCTATTGATTTATTTGCTAAAAAAAATTATATGAAAACACTACAAAGAGTCAAGATTCTAAAAGTTTTTGCTTATTATTCAAGTAGTGGTCTTGTAAAAGATAGGTGTTCTCAACAAGCGGAAATTAACAAAAAATATATTAGTTTGGTGACTTTAATATATCAGATTTTTTCGATAATAATATATGTTTACACTGGTATTATGACTGTGATATCCCCCTTTAATATATCTGTTTGGATTTTATTTCCAGTCTACATTTATATATCTTTTAGTGCTTTATTATTATTGTTTTTTATTGATAGAGGTATAATCGATATAAGCATTACATACTTTGTTCTAAAAGAAATTAAATAGTTTTCTTAACAAAGTGCCTATACGTCAATATAGGCACTTTGTATTTAGATATATTATTGCCTTTTACCTATATTTAAGTATATGTTTTATGCAAGTTTATTACTACCAAATATGCTTATACATACTATTTTGTAAAAAATATAAATGGTGATATAATTAAAGTGTTAGATTGTTATGGTTTATTAGAAGCATTTTAGTGAGTATAGGTTCTGGATTTGCAGAAGGACAGTTGGAGAATTTGTGGAATTTTTAAAAAGCAAACATAACTTATCCTATATTTCTTCAAATACTTGGAAATTATTATATAATTAAGAAAGGAAGGTTATTTATGTTTGGAATTTTGTATATATTAGTTTTATTTTTGGGTGTAATTGTTTATGTTAATAGTTCTATGCTAGATGCACACGCTAAAAAAATAATTTAAAAATTTTAAATAGAGTTTCTATACTAAAAATTTTTATTAGATATAATGGAAATTTATTAGATACACGCAAGAAGAGACATGTAGATGAAACTAATAAAAAAACAATAAGCGTGATAAGTCATACATATCAGATTATTTCAATTGTAATATATACTTATAGCATTATTATGGCTATTTTAATTCCTAACGATATATATTTTTGGTCTTTATTACCTTGTTATATTTACTTTATATTTTCTATGCTATTACTTTTTTTATTTTTTGTGCTAGCATTCGACCCTAATGAAGAATACTTTTATCTAAAAAAAATTAAATAGTTTTCTTAATTAAGTGCCTACACTTACGTATGGGCACTTTATATTATTTATATAAAATTATATGTTCTATACTAAATATTTAAAAATGTAATCGCTTTCAAAACGAAATATTAAAAAAAGATAAATAAAAACACATCATTTATCACAAATATTAAAATTACTGTTATATTAATTACTTATCTAGTTAAAATATATCATATCAATATTAAAATATATCATATCTTAATACTTGTGAATATGGTATAATTACATTAACGATAATGTTATTTGTAAATATACAAATATATTCTAGTGGTTAATCTAATATCATCCATATAAAGAGTGCACTTTGAGTTTTATTATGCAGATTAATCCGTAAACGAAATAACAAAAAAATTGTATTGAAAGGAAAACAAACATGATTACAAAAACCACACAAATAGGAAAGAAGACCCTTATAATATGCTTTACATTTTTGGTATTAGTTTTTAGCATATCTTTATGCATTAAACTAACATCATCACTATACAAAGCATCAAGCTCTTTATATGCTGATTTTGATAGTACAAGTAATACTTTTGTAATAGGAACTTCTAAAGTAAAAAGAACAATCCAAATCACACCTCAAGGAAGTTATGTTACTAAAAGTTTAATTGATTTAGAAAATCAAACTGAATATGTTAACACTAGTGTTAGTGAAGTAAGCATAGTAGTGAATCAAAACTTATTAAATGGAAAAAATAGTATTTGGAGTTATATATCTCATAATACTAATACTTTAAAACAAGGTGAATTAGAATTAGTGCTTAATACTTCAAACGGAATAGTAAACGTTTCTAAGCACTACATAATATATCCTGAAACATCAATTATCCAAGAATACACCGATATAACAAATATTACAGGAAGTACAGCTATTATTAGCTTTCCTTCTTTATATAATTATGAATTTGATATTACAGGTTCTAACAATAGTTTTTATTATATGACAGGCAATGGTAATTATACAGGTAGTGGAATGTTAAAAGAAATTGATCTAAATAGTAATTATTCAAGACTTTTTGATTCAATAGATAATCCAGAAGTAGTACCTCTTGATGGATATGCAGCTAACGGAATAGCTAATAACTTTATGGGAGTTGGTATTTATAATGAATTTTTTGCATATAGAGATAATACCAAAAAACAAGGAATATTTATTACTTTTGATTATATAGGAAGATGGAATGCAAATGTAAACTACAGCGCTCATCATTTATCTTTAGATTCTAAAGTATATATGAACAATTATCAAAGTCCAAATAATCAAGTATTAACTACTCCATATTCTATGATGGGCTTTTATAAAGGTGATATAGATGATATGGGTAATACCATATTAGAGTATAACTATATGTATAAATGGGATTACACAAATGTAGAAAATGTTGGTTTTTTAAAAGTTCCACAGTGGATTACTGGTTATCAAACAGATAATGCATTTAATATATCAGAAATATTAAGGTATACAGGTGCTAATGTGTTACATATCGATGATGATTGGTTTGAGACTAGTGGAGTGTGGGAAAACCATCCTTTTGATGATTTTTTTGAAATCAATGAACTTGCTAAAAAGAGTGGTAATTATATGACAGTATGGATACCAATATGGATGGTTTGGTTTAAAGATCAAGTTGCTCTAGAACATCCTGATTGGATTATACCTGGTGAAGAAGGCGAAAGAGGCGGAAACGCTAGTGGACAATCAAGCGTAGGATACGGAACTCATCTTAATACTGCTTTAGAAGAAGTATACCAATTTATGATAGATAAACTTAATTATTTTCAAGATACCTGGGGTTCATTTATGTGGAGATATGATGCAGAAGCTGCAGCTGTATCTAAAATAAATGGAATTAGTAATTACAATGACATGCTATTTCAAAATAATAATTATTTTCGTTTATTAAAGGAATTTAAAGAGACTAATCCTGAAGCTATGGTATATGGTTGTTCTAGTGGAGGTCATGCTCTTACTATAGAATCTAGCCGTTATTCTGATACTCAACAAATAAGTGATGGTGGTATTGGTTATATAAATGGTAGATACATTAGTTTATTAGTACCTCCTGATAAACTTACTAGTGGAAATACAGGAGTATCTTATGTGTGGGGTAATACTTTCTCTAGGTGGCAACATGCAAATCTTTTTATGGCTAGTGAGATAACAGGGTTTATAGCAGATGCACAAATAAGCGCAGAAGACAAAGAAGAAGTTAGATTATCTTTAGAAATGTATCGTTTCTTACAAAAAGAAAATACAGTTGGTAAATGGGTAAAAGTTTATAGACCTACTGTTAGTGCTGGTATAGATGAGGAACGTTTTAATCAAAAAATGGATAAAGATAATAATAAAGGTTATATTTCTATTTCTAATTATGACCAAAAAGTTGGATCAACTTTTAAAGTATATCCAAAAGGTTTAAAAGATTCTTCATATTACACTATTTCTTCTTGGTATAACAGCACTCCAGCTCAAACTAAAACAGGACTTGAATGGAAAAATAGTGGTGTCACTATTTCTTCTATGCAAGTAGGCGAGATGTTATTTATTAACTTAGAAAATAGACCAGGCAATGGTTGTGATAATGTTAATCCAACTGCTCCTAGCAATTTAACTGTACAAAGTTCTACTTATTTAAATAGAACTGGTGTTGAATTAAATTTTAACTCTGGAAGCGATGAAAACTTTTTATCATATTATCAAATATATAGAAATGGTAAAAAAGTTGATAAACTTAGTACAGGAACTTTTTATTTTGGATTAAACGGAAATATTTATGATACTTGGGGAGTTTCAAGTGTAGATGGAGATGGTAACGAATCAGAAATAATTTATATTACTTCTGTAGTACAAAATAATCCTAACGTATATAACTATACTACAGATTTTAATATAGATGGAGTTTCAAGAGGATGGAGTTATTATGAGAGCAGGTATGGTAATAAAACTCCACTTGTATGGAATGAAGTGATGAAATGCTATGAAAATAGCATATCAGATGCATCTATGTCAATAGATAGATTCAGATTAGGCAATTCAGATTTAGTTTTTGAATGGACTTCTAAAAAAGCAGGAATAATCAATATTGTAGGTGAAATATCTAAAGTTAAATCAAAAATAGAAGGAGATGGTGTTGTTTTATCAATATATCATAATTCTAATATTATATTTGGACCATTTTTAATAAGATCTGATAATATATTAGGTATAACCCATAATTTAACAGAGGAAGTTGGTATTGGAGATGTAATTTCATTTAAGTTAGAAAAGAATTATAATAATATTAAAGACAATGTAAACTATTCTCCAACTATTTATTATGATACAGTTTTTGATGATGTTCATATAGAAAGTTTAGAATTTGCGGATAAAGGATTAGAAGTAGTAATTACTAAAGATAAAAGCATATCACTACCTGTAAGAATATACCCTTTAGAGACCAAAGAAACTCTTGTAAGATATGAGATAATAGATGGTAATATACTAGCTTCTATAGATAACGCTGGTTTGCTTACTCCTATAGATAGTGGGTTAGTTACAGTTAAAGTAATATCAATCTATAATGAATCAATATATGATGTTATAGATGTATTAATATACGATAATATGAATATGTTTGTATCTAACTATGATTTTAATGGTATACAAGGATATCGTAATTGGGAATACGGATATTTTAGTAACACCGCTTATACAAATTATGGTCTTATGTCATATGATTTTGAAACATTTACTTGGAGAGGTAACAACCAATATAATATTATTCAATATAATATAATGCATCCTGCAGTTGGTGGCTATCCTTCTAAAACTTTTATAGCTCCTTATTCTGGTAATATTAAAATTACAGGAAATGTAAGAAAAGATAGCACAGGAGTTGGTGGAGATGGTATATTTTACACAATCAAACACAACAATAGTTTTATTATTAATAATGGAATAATTGAAGGGTGGGACACTATAGGTAAAAACTTCTCATACAATGTTAGTGTAAATAAAGGCGATAAAATATATTTTATAATTGGTTCAAGAAATGAAAATGGCTATGATGGAACTAATTTTTCTCCTACTATTGAATATATAACTTCACTTAAAGATAGTGTATTTGTAAATAATATCGATTTAAGATTATCAAATAATCAAACATCTGTTATGGTTGGTAGTAGTGTTAATATATATGCAGATGTATATCCTAACAACGCCACTAACAAAGAACTTAGATGGAGTATTAATAAAATAACAGGTGAAGCTTATTTTGATGAATTAAATAAAAGAATAATACCTATTTTGCCAGGTTTTATAGAAGTATATGTAATGAGTAAAGATGCTGCTACTATTTTAAGAAGTATGGTAATAGAAATTAAAGGTAAAAACAGTGTATTCGTTGCTAATTCAGTTATTGATTATTCTATATTGCAAGGCTTTAATAACTGGTCTTATTACTACGCTGCTAAAGGCACTAACAACTATATTTTAATGAATTTAATATCACAAAACGCTAACAACATAACTTATGCTGGGAATGGTTGGAGTAGAATGTTTAATAATGGAATGCACCCTGATGCTTCTTACGATGCAATACGCGCATATACCGCAAACTTTAGTGGAACCATTAGGTTAGTAGGTACGGTGTATAAAGACCCTTCAGGATTAGGAGGAGACGGAGTGGTAGCTCAAGTTAAACTTAACAATGAAACTGTGTGGAACGCTACTATTAGTGGAAGTGATAATATAGGTAAGTATTATGATATAAGTATTGATGTAGTGATAGGTGATAAAATATATTTTGTATTAGGTTCTAATATAAATGAATATATGGATTCTACTATATGGATAACTAATATAGAATATACAAGCGTTACTGATTCTGGATATAGTAGTAGTAATGCTGTAGATAATGCAATATTAAGTTTACCAAACGTAGATATACTAACTTATGAAGATGTAAATCAAGTTTTAGAAGTATACAATATGTATTTAGAATTATCACAAGACGATAAAAAATATGTATTCTATTACCTAGAATTAGACAATCTAGTAGTAAAAGCTTCTAGCATACTCTTATCTTATAATAAAGGAAAAGAAATAAGCGATTTAATTGCTATAATACCTCCAATAAATAATATAAAATTAACTGATGAATACTTAATTAATAATATATTAGATGCGTACAATAACTTAACTATAGAACAAAAAGCATATGTAACTAATTATTTGGTACTAGAAAATGCAATTAATCAAATAAATGTCTTAAAAGATGTTAAAAAAGCTTCTTCGGTATCTAACTTAATTATGTTATTACCTTACAAAGAAGATTTAGAATTAAGCGATAGTGGTATGGTAAATTTAGTAACTCAAATGTATGAAAATTTAAGTGCTGCTCAAAAAGAATATATAAGTGCTACAGATTATAATAAGTTAATTGCTTTACAAAACCAAATATTATTATTAGAAAAAATAGAAACTGTAAAACCTATTATTAACAGTATCCATAATCTTCCTACAAATATAACCGTTTCTAATGAAGATACCTTAAACAATATCTTATCAAAATATAATTTACTTGATAGTGAGCATAAGGCATTAGTGACTAATTATAGTAAACTTGAAGATTCATTTAATAAGTTAGAGTTATATAAATTAGATATAGTAGTAATTAACAATATAAACAAACTAATTAACGATTTACCTTCAAATATTAGTGTTAAAGACAAAGATAAAGTAAATGAAATAAAAGGTTTAGTCCAGAATCTAACACCTTCTCAACAAAATCTAAAATATTTACTAAATACTGCTAAACTAAACGCTGCTATTAAAGCTTTAGGAAATACAAGTAATAATTCTAGTAATAATACAATTAAAGTTGTAATGTATGTAGTTATATTTATAGCTGCTGCTGCAGTTGTAACATTTATAATATATTATTTTAAAAAAATAAAAAAACTTGGAAACAAATAAAAAAAGGAGTAAAAAATGAAAACAAGTAAAAACAAGTTATTAAAGTTAGTAAGTATGTTTGTAATGCTTTTAGCATTCGCAGTTGTATTTTTAGCGCTTAAACCTAGTCATTTAAATGCTGACGATCCGTCTAGTGCTAATTTAAGTTTTGACAGTATGGAACAATTTAGTATGACCCAAGGATATGCCAATTGGTATTATGGATACATTCTAAGAGATGATGATGTATTTAATCAATATGGCGAAGAAGAAAGATACGATGGTGTATACGGGAGTGACTGGGGAATAATATGGCCAAATAGAATCCATCCAAGTACATCTAGAGATGTAGTTAAACAATTCAAAGTTCCATTTGATGGAGTAGTTAATTTATCTGGATTTTTAGAGAAAATGTCAGGAGGTGGTTGTGATATAGTTTTTACTATTTATAAAAATGGTATAGAAGAATACACTACTACAATAAATTACGGAGTTCACGAAACTTTTTTGTTAGAAGATGTCTCTGTAGTACAAAATGATACACTTAATTTTAAATTCCACGGTAGTGGGGGAGGAGATATTTGGTGGAATTCATATGGTGAAACCCTAAACAATATTATAGTTGATTTCACACAAATAACTGATGAATCTGTTATAAGAAAAATTGAATTTGATTTAGCAGGGTCTGTTGAAGTAGGTAAATTAATTGATTTTAGTACTTCTTCTATGAATGTTTATCCTAGTGAATTTTCTTCAAACGTAGGATTTGCTCAAATAAGTGGTGACCAAGTATTTTTAACAGAAGAAGGTAAATTCATCGCACTTATTACAGGAACTTACCAAATAAATGTTCAAGCGCTTGATTCATTAGGACTTGTAAAAGTTCCTATAGTAGTTACAGAAAGCACTAGTGAACACGTATATAATTCAATCCAAGATTTTTCAAGCAATCAAGGAAATAGAGGATGGTATTATTTATATAATGAGGGAGAAGGTTTCTATCCTATGGTGTATAATGGTGGTAATTCGTGGTGGAATCATCCAAGCTCTACTTATACTATATCAGATGATAGAATGTTTTGTTTAAATAATGTTTCTCACATCGCAGCTAAAAAATGGGTAGCACCATTTAGCGGAACAATAGATATATCATCTATAGCAGTAAGAAGTAATTTAAGTGGCTCTACATTTAGATTAGGGGTATACCATTATAATAGTGAAAATACTTTAGTAGAAGACCTAACTTATGATCAAGATCATCCTTTATTTACAGATGCATCTTATCCTAAAATATTAAATTATTTAGAAAGTGTTTCTATTTCTGCAGGAGATTATATATTATTTACTTATGAATATGTAGAAGGAGCTAGTGGAATAACAGGAAGTGATGCTCAAGTAACTCAAAATATTGAATATACAGAAGTTACAAGTAGTAATGTACTTATAGAAGAAATAAGCATATTAGGTTCTAGTAGTGTTAGTGTTGGTTCTAGTATTACACTTACAGCTTCAATATTACCTCTAGACGCAGATATCCAAAGCGTTACTTGGTCAGTTGTTAACACTACAGTATCTTCAGGAACAGGAAACGGGGGATTTGCGTATATAGATGAAGGTGGAGTATTAAGTGCTTTTGGTGCTGGAACTGTAACCGTTGTAGCTACAGCAGCTGATTTAAGCGGAGTTATTCAAACTAAAGAAATAACTATCACGTCTGTATCTAGTAACAAAAACTTTAGTAATTGGGATGACTATTCTATAATTAACGGTACAAGAAATTGGTTTTACGGATATATTAATCCTTCAAATTATGATTTTACTTTATCAGAATATTTCCAAGATCAACAAAGATATGATTCAGGAGATTGGGGAATTGTATTTAAAGGCTCTATGCATCCTAGTAGTGATATTTCTAATAAACGAGTAGCTCTTTGTTTTAGTGTTCCATTTAATGGTACACTTGATCTTGGATTATTAGTTCAAATATCTGCTTTATCTGCAGGAATCCCTGGTGATGGTGTGATAGCTTCATTAGTTTATATTAAAGAAGGAAGTAGCCCTTTAGTACTAACAGATAGTAGTTTTGATTTACTAGCTAATGATTTATCACCACACAGTTTTACTACAAGTAGCTTTGAAGTTGAAAAGGGAGATAAATTTTTATATATTTTAAATCCTAGAGGAGCTATTGATGGAGATGAAACTTTCTTCTTAGGATATTTTAATTATACAGTAGTTAATAGTACAGAAGTTAATGCATTCATTAGTGCCTTAGAAAGTTTACCAGAAGTATTAACTTATCCAGCTAAAAGCAATGTAGAAAGTGTACAAGCTTTATATAGTGCTTTAACATTATTAGAAAAAGGTTTAGTAGACAGTGAGTATGTAGACATTTTAAATACTGCAATACTTACAATGGAAGCTTTAGTTAAAGAACACGACGACAATGCGGCAGCTGACAATGTTATAGTTTTAATTAATCAAATAGGAGTAGTATCATCTTCAAGCGGAGCATCAATTACTTTAGCTAGAGAAGCTTATAATAATTTAACTGCAGATCAAAAAGCTTTAGTATCTAATTATAGTGTATTAACTCAAGCAGAAACTGCTTATATATTAGCAGTAGAAATGGTTATTGTCCAACCTGTTATAGATTTAATTGCATCTTTACCAGAAGTAATAGAACTTAGTGATGAAGAAAGTATTTTAGCAGCTAGAGAAGCTTACGATAATTTAACAGAAGAAAGACAACTATTAGTTAGTAACTTATCAAAACTAATAGATGCAGAAATTCAATTAGTATTAATTAAAGAATATGAAATCATAAGACCTACTATTGAATTAATTGATTCATTACCAGAAGTTATAACTTTAGAAGATGAAGTAACAATATTAAATGCAAGGAACGCTTATAATTTACTTACATCTGCTCAAAAGGGAGCTATAAGTAATTATAGTGTATTAGTAGCTGCTGAAGCAACATTAGCTTACTTAAAAGAAATGCTTAATGTTACGCCTGTTATTAATTTAATTGATGCACTGCCCGCTATTATTTCGTTAAGTGATGAAAATGCTATAATAAACGCTAGAAATGCTTATAACGCATTAAGTACTTATGGTAAATCTCTAGTAACAAATGAAGAAGTTCTAGTAAATGCTGAAAATGCTTTAGTTATAGAAAAACAAAAAGCAGCAGCTAAAATAGTTGTTGATTTAATAAATTTATTACCAGAAGTTATTACTATAACCGATGAAAACACCATTTTAGAAATAAGATCTGTTTATAACGCATTAAGTGCAGAAGAGAAAGCTTATGTTACTAATTATAGTGTATTTGAACAAAAAGAAATAGATCTTCAAAATGTAAAAAACGCGATAGCCTTAGCTTTACCTGTAATTACATCAATAAGCTTAATAAGCACTGAAGTTACACTTTCTGATAAACAAAACATATTAACTGCAAGAGCTTTATATAATGCGCTTACTGCTTCTGCTAAAGCTTACGTTACTAATTACAGTGTATTAGTAGCTGCAGAAGCTGCCTTAGCAGGATTAGAATTAGATAAAGAAAAAATAGATCATGTAATAGAAATGATATCTTCTTTGCCTAGTGTAGCTAGTGTAACCCTTAATTATAAAAATGCTATAGATTTAGTACAATCTTTATTTGATGAATTAACTCAAACTCAAAAAGATGGAGTTACAAATATCGCAAAACTTCTAGAATTACAAGCTAAGATAGCAGCTTTAGAACTAGAAAAACAAGAAGCAGATAAAGAGGCTGCTTTAGAGGCCGCTAAAGTGGCAGCTATTGCCCAGTTAGATAATTATAAAGCTAATTTGAATTACTCAGCATCTAACCTAGAAGATAGAACACTTTATTTAATAAATGCTAAATTAGATATTAATAACGCTACTTCAGTAGAAGAAATTTCTCAAATAGTTTTAGATACTAAAGCTTTAATTGATAATATAGTAATTGAAACAATTAAAGAGGAAACAGACACTCACAAAGACAATAATGTAGTTGAAATTGTTGTTATAATAGTAGTAGTTGTTATATTAGTAGCTGCTGCTATAGTATTAGTAGTAATAGTTATAAAAAAGAAACATTTAAAAGCATAGTATAGTATAATTAAAAAATATAAAGCCTTTGTTTACTTTTGTAAACAAAGGCTTTATTATTAATTTGTTTTATTTTCAGGTGCTTTAATTCTAGCTTCCATTTCAATAAATTGTGAATACTGTTTATAGAATTGATATTCAATAAAGAAACCAGCACCACCGTGTCTATTTTTAGCTAATATCAATTGTGTAACACTTGGTTTACCTTCAGTTCCACTAACATCATCTTTTGTTTTATTATAATAGTCTTGTCTATTTAAAAACAACACAACATCCGCATCTTGTTCAATTGAACCTGAATCCCTTAAATCAGTTAGTTTAGGTTCTTTATCATCCGTATCATCTACTTTTCTATTTAACTGTGCTACTGCTAGTATAGGAATCTTTAATTCTTTAGCCATACTTTTTAAACTTCTAGAAATATGAGATACCTCAACTTGTCTATTTTGTCCTTTAGTTTCTCTACTTCCATTAATCAATCCTAAATAATCTATTACTACCATATCTAAACTACCATTTAGTTTTAATTGTCTAGATTTAGCTCTAATATCTTCAATAGTAGAACTATTAGATTCATCAAATAAAATATTTATTCCTTGTATTCTTGAATCTCTAACTTCTCTAAAACTTGTCCAGTCATCAGCGTTTAAATATGCACCTCTTAATTTATGGTTTTCAATCCCTCCAAGCATTGAAATCATTCTTTTAACTAACTCTTCATTGCTCATTTCTAAACTAAAGAAAGCTATAGTTGGTTTTTTATTAAGTTCAGTAGCAGCTACATTTAAAGCTAAATTTAATGCAAAAGCTGTTTTACCCATTCCAGGACGACTAGCTAAAATAATTAAATGACCACTTCCTAAACCATTTAATGCTTTATCTAACCTAGTATAACCAGTTGATAAACCCTCAAGTGCGTGATTGCTATTAATAATTTTTTCAGATTTAGAATATATTTCTTTTACAATATCATTAATTTTAGAAAATTCACCTCTTGATTTACCACTAGATAATTCTAAAAGTCTTTTTTCTGCGAAATCTAAATACTCATTACTGCTAATATCTTCTTTAGTAGTTCCTTCTTCAATTATTTCTTCTGCTGTTTTAATTAATTTTCTTTTTAAAGACACATCTTTAAGTAATTCAACATATGTATCAAAATAAGATGTAGAAGTAATTTCATTGTAAATTTCTTGTAAATATTCAATATTTACAACACTAGATGCAGTTTTAGTTTTTTTAGAATCAATATAAGTCTTTTCTAATTCTGAATATATAGTAACAGGATCTAAATTTATTATTTCTTTAACATTTTTATTACTTAACGATTTTAAAGATTGATAAATATAAACATGCTTATCAATAAAAAAATCATCTATATTAAGTTTATCTAAAAAATGACCTAATAATTTAGGTTCCCACATCACTGAAGAAATAACTGATTTTTCTGCTTCAATGTGAGATGGATATTTTTTTGTCATTATTTACTTACCGCTTGGATATCAAATGTAGCTTTGATGTTTTTATAAATAGTAACAACACATTGGTAAATACCAACTGAACTAATCTCATTTGATAATTCAATTTTTTTACTATCTAATTTAATAGTATGTTGTTCATAAAATGCATCTATAATTTTACTTTTAGTTATAGAGCCAAATGCTTTACCATTTTCACCTACATTTAAATTAATAACTATATTTTTACCGTTAATATCATTTTTAATTCTATTAGCTAAATCTAATTGTCTTTCTTCTTCTTCATTAGCTTTTCTTTGTTTTTCACTTAAAATAGATAAATTTTCTTTAGTAGCTAACAAAGCTTTTTTACTAGATACTAAAAATTGTCCGTATCCATTGTTAACTTCAATAATATCTTCAATATTACCTCTACCTTTAATATTTTCTAATAATATAATTTTCATTTTACTTTCTCCTTCATCTTGATATAGTAATGAAATATGGAATTTAATTAAATCCTCTATTTCAATAACTGTTTTATTTTCTACTACAAATGCTGCAGCGGTAAAATGACCACCACCGCCCAATCCTAAACTTTCTATAATTGATTGTACGTTAATAACTCCATAACTTCTAGCAGATACTTTAATAGTATTAGGAGCAATTTTCGCTATAGCGAATGATGCTTCTATATTTCTAATAGATAATCCACTATCAGCTATTTGACTAATAACAACTTGATCCATTATTTCATCTACTGTAATAATACAATACTTTTCTTTATATATTTTAGCTATAGACAAAGCAGAATTAATAATCTTAATAGTTTCAACATCTTTTCTTAACCACTTCTTAGCACTATCAATATTACCATCATAACTTAGTAATTGAGATAAAGCTTCAAAAGTTCTAGCTGTAGTTTTATTTGTTAAATCTTGAGTATCTATTAATATACCAGCATATAAAAGAGTAGCTTCAGTAGAAGTAATATCTAATTTTTTATCAAAGAAACTAGATAATTCTAATAACAACTCTATTACACTACTACCTGTTGTTTCTACATAATTATATAAACCACTAATAGCAGCTACATCACTTCTGTGATGGTCTATAACTACTATCTTTTTAATTTTATCTAATAATTCAGGTGAATGAACTATATTTCTTTCTTGTGTATCAACAATTATTAATAAACTATTTTCATTAATTAAATCTAGTGCAGTTTTAGTACTAACTATATCTTTTTTAACAGGATCATTTTCTTCTACTAATTTATTTAATACAGTTACAGTTAATCTTTCTAATCTTTCTTCATCTGCTACTATATAACAATCTTTTTTCAAAGTTTTGCATAATTTATCAACTAAGATACCAGAACCTAAACAATCTAAATCACTATACATATGACCCATAACAAATACGTTACTAGCAGCACTTATAGCTTCTTTTATTGAATTAGCAGCTACTCTAACATTAACCATACTTTGAGCAGCTATTTTTTGAACTTTAGCACCAAAATATTTAATTGATTCGCCTTCGATATTAACAACTACTTGGTCTCCACCTCTTTTTTCAGCTAAGTCAATAGCAGCTAAAGCGTTATCATTGTTATCACTTGCGTTAGTTTCATAACTAGAAAAACCAATAGATGCACTAACTTTTAAATTGTTATACATAGAAATAGATCTTACTGTTTCTAAAATATCAAATTTACCACTTATCATAGCTAAAAGTCTTTCTCTAGTAGTTATGATAATCATTCTATCTTCACTAAAAGGTCTAAGCAAAGAAGTATATTTAGCACACCATGAAGAGATAGCACTCATATACTGAGCTTTTAAGCTAGCTTGTTCTGAAACGCCTAAATTAGAAATAGCTTCTTCTAAATAATCAAAATGGATCATACCAATAGCTAAAATGTTATTTTTATATTTATCTACAGATTCTTCTCTAGTAGTAACATCAAAGATATAAGCGCAGTTATTATCTTTCATATATAAAATATCACACTTCCTATTTTCTATTGAAATAATAAAAGATTTTTTATTATCGTCAACAGCTGTTTTAAACTCAGGAATAATAGTAGTTATTCTATTACCTAAAGTTTCTTCTTTAAACATCTGTTTAAAGAAATCATTTGACCACCTGATAATAAAATCTTCTTCAAAGACTACTATTCCAACTGGAACCTCATTTATAATTTGGTCTGATACTTTGTTAACGTGATAACTTATCTTATTCCAATGATCAAGTCTTTTTTTATAGTTATCACTTATTTTTTTATAGTGAACTACTACAATAAAAGAAATAGAAAAGCTTACAAAAATAACCGCAAGTATTAAACTAATAAAAGCAAGAAGATTTAATGCATTAAAACTCTTTAAATTATTTATATTAAAAAATATGCATAAACCAAGCAACAAAACTGATGAAATTAACAATATTATTTTTCTCATATTTCAACCCCTATTATTACATTATAACATTTTTATTAAAAAAAATTATAAAAAAAACCAATAGAATGTCTATTGGTTTAAATATTGCTCTTTTATTCTCTTACAAAAGGTAATAAAGCCATGATACGTGCTCTTTTAATTGCAGTAGCAAGTTGACGTTGCCACTTAGCACTAGTGCCTGTTACTCTACGAGGTAATATTTTACCAGTATCTGAAATATATTTTTTTAATAATTCAGTATCTTTAAAATCAATAAATTCAAACTTATGATCTGTAAAGAAACAAGTTTTTTTCTTTTTTTGGATTTGTCTTTTTTTACCTTGATAGCCTGAGCTTGGTTTTTGGTTATAACTCATTTTTATTTTCCTCTCTTTTTTTAAAATGGAACATCATCATCTGTTATTTTTTGAGCTGTCTTGAAATATTCATCTTCGATAGGCTCACTATTTTTAGGACTTTGATAATCATTTCCATTACTACTAACATTTTCAGATTTTTTATTTTCTAAAAACTGTATACTATTACACAATACTTCAACAACAGTTCTATTATTTCCATCTTTATCTTGGTATCTTCTTTCTTGGATAGATCCCTCAATTCCAATCAAACCGCCTTTTTTAATATATGTGCATAAATTTTCTGCTTGATTTCTCCAAGCAACACACGGAATGAAATAAGCATCTCTTTCATCTTTTTCAACCGCAAATCTCTTCTTTACCGCTAAACTAAAATTAACTACTGAAATGTTGCTTTCAGTTTTCTTTAGTTCTGGATCATTTGTTAATCTTCCAACTAAAACAACGCTATTAATCATTAATTGCCCTCTTTGTCAACAATAATGTATCTAATAACATTTTCGGTAAGTCTAACAACTCTGTTCCATTCTTTTACAGCTTCTGGCGCAGCTTCAACAACTAGCCAAACATAATAGCCTTTTTTAAAATGGTCGATTTCATATGCCAAATCTTTTAATCCAGTTTCTTTTAATTCAATAACTTTTGAATCATAAGAACTAAAAATATTATTAAAGCTATCGATAACTTTTTTAATATCTGCACTTTCTAGATTTGGTTTTAAAATATAACCTACATCGTATTTTCTCATAAATTAATTCCTCCCTATGGTCTTTTTCGGTTTAGTAACTATACTAAACAAGGTGTGCACTTATAATAGCGCTTCTTTTATTATATCATAAAAAACTTAAAATTATATAGTTATAGTAATATCTAAGCTTACAAATACTCCGTTTACTTTTCTAGATACTACTAAGTCAATAACTTTACCTACATATAAGGTTCCAACTGCTGCACTAAAGTATTCTAGATCATTTATTACAGTTGACCTAACAGAAGTAATAACATCAAAAACTTCAATTTTATTAGCACATGGTCTTGTCATATCAACCCCATAAACTACTAATCCACCTTTTAAAGAACTATCAATATATTCTTCTATTTCAGGATTTTGTATTTTAGCGTAACTAAGAGCGGTTAAAGATAACCCTAATTTTAGTTCTGTAAAATTATAACTTCCATCATACATATCCCTTATTATATCTTTTTTATTATTTAAATTTATAGCAAATCCCATTCCTTCTACAGCAACCATTCTTCCTTCCTGCATTGTATCAAAAATTTTAGAAGTGTTTATTCCAATTAATTCACCTAAAGTATTAAACAAAGCACCACCACTATTTCCAGGATTTAAGCTAGCATCATGCCCAATTACATCAAAATACACATTGGATATAATTCCAAATGTAACAGTATTAAAGTTTTCTATATTTAGAGGAGAACCAATAGCTATACAAAAGTTACCTTTTTTAAATTTAACTGCTTTAGAAGTAATAGGGTTTTTAGTTTGAACTCTAAAAGATAAACTAGATTGAAAAGTAACAATAGCTAAGTCTTCTGCTTCATCGTAAGCATAAACATGACTTTCAATAAAATCATATTCACTATAATAGACATTAATTTTCATATGGCTTCTAATAACGTGATAATTAGTTATTACAAAGTAGGTATTATTTTCTTTTTTATAAATAACTCCGCTACCTATACTAAGAAAATTATTAAGACCATCAGTGGATACAACTCCTACTACACTTTTACTAACTTCTTCTACTACACTAGATATATTTTTTTCAAAATCAGTATAATTTCCATTTTGTCCTGCGCAAGATGACAACACTAGAACTAACAAAGCAATACAACTTAATAATATTTTTTTCATATCATTCTCCTTTTATTTTACTAAAAACACGGTAAGTGTTTTTATTTAATATCGTTTCTAATTCATTTATATCAATATTTCTAATTTGACTTATTTTTTCTAAAACATATTTAACATAAGCTGGTTCATTTTTTAAAGACCTATGTACTGATGGGGTAAGAAATGGTGAGTCAGTTTCTAGTAAGATATAGTTAATATCAATTAATGATATAGCTTCTCTTGTTAGAGATGCGTTATTATAAGTTAAGATACCACCTATACCCAAACATAAACCACAATCAATTATTTGCATAGCTTCAGCGTAACCTAAATTAAAACAATGAACAACTCCTTTTATTTTCCCTTTATAGATTTTTAATATTTTGATTAAATCATCAAATGAATCACGCGAATGAATAATAAGCGGTAAATCATATTTTATTGATAATTCAATTTGGCTAATAAAAGCTTCTTTTTGTATTTCAAATGGGTAATCAAAATGATAAAAATCAAATCCTATCTCTCCTATAGCTACAACTTTAGATATATTATCAAGAAGTAATTTTTCTAATAAATTAATATCAAAAACTGCTAAATCACTAGGATGATATCCAACTGTTGGATATAGTATATTTTCATATTTTGAAGCTAAATCAATACACTTAACACTAGTGTTATAATCTATACCAACTACTATCATTTTTAAAACATTAGAATCTAAAGCATTTTTAATTGTTTTATCTATATCGCTGTAATAATCTTCAAAATATATGTGAGTATGAGTATCTATCATTTTATCTCCTATCAAATAAAAAAGACCGTTTTTAATGAAAACGGTCTTTAAATGGTAAATTCAAGTATTATTCGTAAATTTTAACTACGCTACCTGCACCAACAGTTCTACCGCCTTCTCTAATAGAGAATTTAGTACCTTCTTCTAATGCTATTGGGTGAATTAATTCAACAACAACAACAGTATTATCTCCAGGCATAACCATTTCAGTACCAGCATTAAGTTCAATGACACCAGTTACATCAGTAGTTCTTACAAAGAATTGTGGTCTATAGTTTGAGAAAAATGATGTATGTCTTCCGCCTTCTTCTTTAGTTAATACGTAAATTTGAGCTTCAAACTTATGATGAGGATGAACACTTCCTGGTTTAGCAAGTACTTGACCTCTTTCAACTTGTTTTCTATCAACACCTCTTAATAATACACCAGCATTGTCTCCTGCTTCTGCATAATCAAGTGTCTTTCTAAACATTTCAATACCAGTTACAACACTCTTTTGAGTATCTCTAATACCGATAATTTCTACTGGATCTGATAATTTAACTTGACCTCTTTCAACTCTACCTGTAACAACTGTACCTCTACCTGTAATAGTTAAAACGTCTTCAATAGCTAATAAGAATGGTTTGTCAGTAGCTCTTACTGGAGTATCGATATAAGTATCAACTGCATCCATTAATTCTAAAATACCTTTTTCCCAAGCTGGGTTACCTTCTAAAGCTTCTTTAGCAGAACCTCTAATTACAGGAACGTCATCTCCTGGAAAATCATAAGCACTTAATAATTCTCTAACTTCCATTTCTACTAAGTCAATTAATTCTTCATCTTCTTTACTAATCATATCAACTTTGTTTAAGAATACTACCATTTTAGGAACACCTACTTGTCTTGCAAGTAAGATATGTTCTCTAGTTTGAGGCATAGGACCATCTGGAGCACTAACTACTAAGATTGCGCCATCCATTTGTGCTGCACCTGTAATCATATTTTTTACATAGTCAGCGTGACCTGGGCAGTCTACGTGTGCATAATGTCTTTTAGATGTTTCATATTCAACGTGTGCGGTATTGATTGTAATACCTCTTTCCTTTTCTTCTGGAGCAGCATCGATTTCGTCATATTTCATAACTTTAATATTTTTATTACCTTTAGCTAAAGTCATAGTAATAGCTGCAGTTAATGTTGTTTTACCATGATCAACGTGTCCAATTGTACCGATATTTACATGCGGTTTACTTCTATCAAATTTTTGTTTTGCCATAAATTTCTCCTTTTATTATTAAATAATTATTTTTTTCTCTTTCTTATTTTATCATATATTGCAAATAAATTGCAATTATAACACTTATTTTACTCAGCTGAGCCTCTTCTTTTGATAATTTCATCAGCAATTGTCTTAGGAGTTCTCTCATAAGCTGATAATTGCATAACGAAGTTTGCTCTTCCTTGTGTATTACTTCTTAGACTTGTAGCATATCCGAACATTTCAGAAAGCGGAACTTTACATCTTATAGCTACTGCGTTTCCCCTGCCCTCTTGACTTTCAAGTCTACCTCTTCTACTTGTTAAATCTCCAATAACGTTTCCTACATAATCATTTGGAGTTACTACTTCAACATCCATTATTGGTTCTAAGATAATTGGAGCACATTTGTTTTTAGTTTCTTTTAGTGCCATACTAGATGCTATTTTAAATGCCATTTCACTAGAGTCAACATCATGATAACTACCAAATACTAAGTTAGCTTTAATATCAACTATAGGGTAACCTGCAACTATACCATTTTGCATTGCTTCTTCAAGACCTTTTTGAACAGCAGGAATGTATTCTTTTGGAATTACACCACCAACTATTTTATCAACAAATTCAAAACCTTTACCTGGATTTGGTTCAAAGTTGATAACAACGTGACCATATTGACCTCTACCACCTGATTGACGGATAAATTTACCTTCAATTTCTGCACTTTTAGAGATTGTTTCTCTATAACTAACTTGAGGTTCTCTAACATTAGCTTCTACATTGAATTCTCTTCTCATTCTATCTACTATGATTTCTAAGTGTAATTCACCCATACCAGCGATAATAGTTTGACCTGTTTCTTTATCTGTAAAAGTTTTAAATGTTGGATCTTCTTCTGCTAATTTTTGTAATGCAACTCCCATTTTTTCTTGGTCGTTTTTAGTTTTAGGTTCAATAGCGATATTGATAACTGGTTCTGGGAATGTCATTTTCTCTAAAACTATATCATCTTTTTCATTAGTTAAGGTATCACCTGTAGTAGTATTTTTTAAACCAATAACTGCTGCTATGTCACCTGCAAATACTTCGTCTATTTCTTTTCTGTTATTTGCGTGCATTTGTAAGATTCTTCCAAATCTTTCTCTTTCACCTTTACTAGTATTAAGAATATAACTACCTGCTTTAACAGTACCTGAATAAACTCTAAAGAAAGTTAATCTTCCTACATAAGGGTCTGTCATTACTTTGAAAGCTAAAGCTGTAAATGGTTCACTGTCACTAGGGTGTCTAACAACTTCTTCATCTCTTGAGTTAGTTCCTTTAACACTTTCTATGTCTGTTGGGGCAGGTAAGTAATCTACTACTGCATCAAGCATAAGTTTTACACCTTTATTTTTAAATGCGCTACCACACATTACAGCAAAGAATTTGACATTTAAGGTACCTTTTCTTATTGCTTGTTTAATTTGAGCAATAGATGGTTCTTTATTATCCATATATAAATCCATTACTTCTTCACTAAAGTCTGCAACACCTTCAATTAATTCAAGTCTTTTTTCTTCAACTAAGTCTACTAAAGATGCTGGGATTGGAATCTCTTTACTTATTTCATCTTGTCCACCATCATATTGATAAGCTTTTCTTTCGATAATGTCAATAATTCCATTGAAATTACCTTCAGCACCAATCGGCCAACTAATAGGATAAGCTTTTACACCTAATCTATTTTGAATGCTTTTTAAAGCTTTTGCATAATCTGCACCAATTTTATCCATTTTATTAATGAATACAATTCTTGGAACTTTGTATTCAGTGGCTTGACGCCATACTGTTTCTGTCTGGGGTTCTACACCTGCTTGAGCATCAAGCAAGGTTACAGCTCCATCTAAAACTCTCAAACTTCTAGATACTTCAACAGTAAAATCAACATGGCCTGGAGTGTCAATAATATTGATTCTATGACCTTTCCAATAAGCAGTAGTAGCAGCACTAGTTATAGTGATACCTCTTTCTTGTTCTTGTGCCATCCAGTCCATAGTAGCAGCGCCATCATGAACTTCTCCTATTTTATGAATTTTTCCTGTGTGATAAAGTATTCTTTCTGTTGTGGTAGTTTTACCAGCATCAATATGCGCCATTACGCCAATGTTACGCGTATTTTCTAGCGATATATCTCTAGGCATATTTAGTCCCTTTACATTCTATAATGTGCAAAAGCTTTGTTAGCTTCAGCCATTCTATGAACATCTTCCTTTTTCTTAACAGCTCCACCAGTACCATTAGAAGCATCAACTATTTCTTTGGCTAATTTATCTTCCATAGTTTTTTCTCTTCTTAATCTAGCGTAGTTTATTAACCATCTTAATCCTAAAGTTTCTTTTCTTTCTTTTCTAACTTCGGTAGGAACTTGGTAATTTTGTCCACCTATTCTTTTGGATTTTACTTCAATTGTTGGCATAATATTATTTAATGCTTCATTAAATACTTCTAAAGCATCTCTATTAGTCTCTTTTTTAACTTTTTCAAGTGCACTATATAGTATTCCTTGAGCAGTTCCTTTTTTACCATCTATCATTATAGTATTAACTATTCTAGTTACCATTTTTGATTGGTAAATTGGATCAGGTAATACATCTCTTCTTGCGACATGTCCTTTTCTTGGCATCTACGTATCCTCCTTATTTCTTCTTAGCAGGAGCTGCTGCACCTGCTTTAGGTCTTTTAGCACCATATTTAGATCTAGCTTGATTTCTCTTAGCTACACCTGTTGAATCTAGTGTACCTCTTACAATATGATATCTAACACCAGGTAGGTCTTTTACTCTACCACCTCTTATTAATACAACACTGTGTTCTTGTAAAGAATGTCCTACTCCTGGAATATAAGCAGTTACTTCAGTACCATTTGATAATCTTACTCTTGCATATTTTCTTAATGCTGAGTTAGGTTTTTTAGGTGTCATAGTTGCTACTCTTGTACAAACACCTCTTTTTTGTGGGCTAGTGAAACTTGATTGTTTCTTCTTTAAAGAATTGAAACCATAACCTAGTGCAGGTGATTTGGATTTGTACTCTTTATCTTGACGACCCTCTTTTACTAATTGTGCGATTGTTGGCATAATTATTTCTTCTCCTTGTTTTTTTATATATACTAAAACACGTTTATACGTGTTTCTAAAATGTTATTTTATGATTGTAATCAATAAATATATACATTTTTTTAGCACCTAAATATTATAACACATTAATAATATTAAGTGTTGAAAAGTGATATATTTGGTATTTTTTCGTTTGTATTTAAAATTTGTTTATATTTAAGTACTTGCATTAGTGTTTTAAGTTTAATCCGTTTTATTGTCTTCTAAAAATCCAATTAAGAAAATTGGAATGTATAAGATTTTATTATTTTTTTTAATATTATGATTACAACATACGTAAGAGGTATTGATATTTTGGTATGTTTTATTTAAATAATCTAATGTGTTATGATTTTGATAATATTTTTCTTGTTTTATTTCTACAATTGTTATTTGAGTTTTTGTTTTATTTTCATAAACAAACTTAACTTCCCCATGTTTTCTAGAATTATAATAGTATAAAGAATAGTTATTTTGTAATAATTGAGTGCATACAAAATTTTCGTATATATAGTTAAAGTTATAATTTTCATCTTCTATTATTATTTTATTTCTAGTTGTTCTTCCTTCTTTACATATTAATAATCCTATATCTAGAAAATATAATTTAAACATTTTTCTTTTACTTTTTTTAATACCTTCTATTAATTCATTAGTTAAATTAATTTTATGAGCATATCCTGCTGTAATTAAGTAATCAATACTTTTTTCGATTTGTTCATAACGAGAGTTAGAAAACTCTTTAATTGAAAAACGGTTATATTCTTTTTTTGCTTGAGTTGGAATATTAGAAAATAATTTTTGAATATGTAGTTTCTTATCTAAAGTTTCATATTTTTTAAAATCTTTGTTATATAAAGTTAGTATACGTTGTTGTTCTAAAAATACTTCTTCATAATTTTGAAATTTTATAAATTTTTCTATTACGCTTGGCATACCGCCAACAATTAAGAATTGCTTAAAATATCTCATAAATGATAATAATACTGTTTCTGGCAAATCACTCTCATTTTTTAATTTTTCTTTTGTTAAGAAAATGATGTCTTGTGATACATTTGTAGCAAGTAAAAACTCTTCAAATGATAAAGGATAAAGGGTGTGAAGTTCTGCTACTTCAACTATAGTATCTTCTATGTTTCTAAATAAAGGTTCTAATAAAGAACCACAAAGTATATATTTAAAGCTTCCATCTAACACCAGTTCTTTTATATAAGTTATAAGGTTTGGTAGAGCTTGAATTTCATCTATAAATATAACTGTTTGTCCTATTATAAGTTTATTAGTAAAAATAGTAGAAAATGCTATTAATATATCTAGTGTGTTATTACATTTTTTTAAAGTATCTTTAGCAAATTTATTAGTAAGTAAATTTATATTTACATATGAATCAAAATTTTTAGTACAAAACCAATCTATTATATATGTTTTTCCAGTCTGCCTAGGACCTTGTAAGATGAACGCTTTTGTGTTTTGGTTTTCTTTCCATTGTTCTAATTTTTTGATTATTTTTCTATAAAACATAATATTTTCCTCTTCATATATTAAGTATATCATAAATTGCTTAACAAAAAGGAAATAAAATATTATATTGCACTATGTCGTAAAAATATGATAGTTTTTTCGCACTATGTTTTTAAAAGTTCAACAGAATATTTTTAAAATTATGCAGAAAATAGGCTGTTTTAGTCTAAAAATAACATTTTAGTATAACAAATAAAATGTAGCGATGTAATATGTAGCGATGTAATATGTTTATAAAATATTATTAATTTTTATACACTTCTTAATAAAAAGGGATAATATTAAAATATGTGATATAAAACTTTAAAAACGTAAATAACTTTTAGAAGTTACTTGAAAAAGTTATTTTTATCATTTATAAAGCATAATTGCTTATTTAGTGGTACAATTATTGTAAGAATAAAAAGGATTAGTAATATATGAAAAATAGTGAAAGACTAATAATTAAAAACTCAATTTTCAAAAATACATCAGCTGAACCCGTGAGGGGGGGGGGGTATATTATTTTATCTCTTAAATTCTAAAACTAAAAATAAAAAATTAATGAACAAAAATTCATCTTTTTTAGATGAATTTTTTTATTTGAAAAGAATCTGGAGGTTATATGAGTAGCTATATTATTAATATTGTTGGCAATGCTGACCCAGTGTCTTTTGTCAATAATGAAATTAAAGATGGTCCCATCTTACATTCAATTAGGTATTATAAGCCTTCTAAAGTATATTTAATTTATTCTGATGTTATGAGAGCTAAAGAAGATAATATAAACCTGCATCTTAATTATATGAAACAAGCCTTGACTATTGACTTCGAAGTAATATCAATATATCTAACCAAAGATTCCAAAGTATGGGAATTTGAAATAGCTAGAGATATTTATGCTATTTTAAACAAGATAGATAATGAGAATGAAAATATTTTTAATAAATATATTCAAATATCTGGTGGAACAGCACAGATGGATTCTGCACTGATATTTTGGTCATCATTCCACTTAGATTATAAATTAATAAAAGTTAGCGCTGGAAGTATGAACAATACTAGGACAAACGAATATACTTTTAATGAACCTAAAGATAACACCGATTATAAAAATGAAATTAATAGAACTTCTATACCTGAGTTGTCTGAAATAAATAAAACACTTTGGTCAACTCAAATACTAAAACTTATAGAAAGCGGCAATGTTGAACAAGCCCTCGAAGAAGGCACAAATCTACAAATTATCAATACTGATTGGGAAGAGTATAAAAAGATAATTAGATTATATAAAGGGATATTGGGGGCTAAAGACGCAAGAAAAATAGTATCTTTAGAAAATGAACAAATTTTAAATGAAAAAGTATTAAAAATAATATCATATGCTAATATAACTTTCTTATATTTTAGTACAAAAAAATATGAAGAATACTATTTAAATGTTAATCCTTTGTTATTTGAACTATTTAGATATCATTTTGAAAATACAAAAGATAATAGTTTTATTGAAAAAATAAAACTAAATAATAAAAATCAATTGGTATTTAAATCAAATGATAAATATGTATACTTAAATGATTTACAGGATTTATTACTTGGTGTAGATGATGATTTATACAATAAATTAGATGAAATAATTAATTTTAGTGAAGTTAGAAATAAAATAGCCCATCAGTTATTCCCTAAGATTGATGCTCCCACTGAAATATTTAACAAAAAGATAAAATCATTAGTTTTAAAAATTACTTTAGCAAATAAAAAATACTTTGAAATATTACCTTCTTTGTTAGAGAACTTAAAAAACAAAATAAAGAAACTAGGTGACGAAAATGAATAAATTTAAAAAAGATATAATAATTGGTGCATTGCTGCACGATATAGGCAAAGTAGTTTATAGAGCAAGAAATTTAAAAGAAATACTATCACACTCAGAAGCTGGATATAGATGGGTTAAAGACAATATTAATTTCAATAATACTGAAAGTCTTTTTAACAAATATGATATTGAAAATTCAATTCATTATCATCACAGGAATAAGATGCCTGAATATGGTAAAGGATTAAAAATAAATGATAAAGCTTTCATTGTTTCTTTAGCTGATCATATATCAGCAGGAGCTGATAGAAGATTAGCTGATGAAAAGCATTTAGATGAATTTCATAATTCTCAAACTACTAGGCCTTTAGAATCAATATTTTCTAGTTTAAATAGAACTGCTAATCAAGTATCTTATTTTTATAATTCTAAAAATTTAGATAGTGATGCTAGTATTAAATATCCTTCATTAGAAAAAGAAGCAAGTGTAAGTGAAGTTGAATATGAATCATTACTTACTAACCTAAATAGGATATTAAAAGAACCAAAATTGCATGAAGATGATAATCATCTTAATTCTCTAATTAATTCAATTAGATACTTGTTGAAATACTGTCCATCTGATACTAGAATAAATATGCAAAGTGATATTTCTTTAGCTGATCATTTGATAACAACTGCAGGAATAGCTAGTGTTATCTATGATTATTTCGAATCTAAAAATATTACTAACTATTACCAAAAATGGGATAACGAAAAAGATTTTTTCAATGAAAAAGCATTTTTATTATTTTCATTTGATTTTTCAGGTATCCAACAATTCATATTTGATATAACTATAAAAAACGCTTTAAAGAATATGAGAACTAGAAGTTTTTATTTAGAGATATTAGGAGAATATTTAGCAGACAACATATTAACAGCATTTGAACTAACTAGGGCCAATGTTATTTATATTGGTGGTGGACACTCATATATTTTATTACCAAATATAACCAATGCTGATTCAATACTAAATGAAGTAATTTCATCTTTTAATAAATTTCTACTTGATTTATTTGATTATAAATTATTTGTTGGTTCTGCTTATGTTAGTGTTACAGCTAATGACTTAATGAGTAAAGATATTAGTGCTAATGATTCAGATACATTTAGAAAACAGATGGATGAATTATTTAAAAAACTTAGTGATTCTAAAAGAAATAAGTACAATGGAAGTGTCTTAAAAGAATTAAATGAAAAAGAATTCATAGTTGGTCAAAGAGAGTGTACTAGTTGTGGAAAAACCACTAAATTATTAGATAAACAGGACATTTGTGAAACTTGTAATATGTTTATTGAGATGTCAAGTGAGCTAATGAATGAAAAAAAGGATGTATTTGTAGTTTCTAAAGTTAGGTTTACTAATCTACCATATTTTGTAATGCCTAATGATAATTACTTGTTTTTGTTTACCAAAAATGAATATTCTAGTTCAAATATTGATAAATCTACCATAGTTTTTACTTATATAAAAAATGATTTTATTAATACATATAAAAATTCTGCCTCTTTATTTATGTGTGATTATGCAGCTAAAGATAGCCACAATAATCAACTATCAATAGAAGATATTATAAAACAAGGGTATATAGATAATGGAAACAAAGGTATAAAAAGAATTGCAGTAATGAAAGCCGATGTTGATAACTTAGGAGAAACATTTAAAAACGGATTTTCTAATAGTCTATATACTATTAGCAGAATGACATCATTATCTAGTTATCTATCTTTATTTTTCAAATATTATATGAAGGATTTGTTGAAAAAATTAAACATTACTGTTATTTATTCGGGTGGTGATGATATATATTTGGTTGGGTATCTTCCAGATATTAAAATATTTTCAAAAGAATTATACGAAAGTTTTGATAAGTATACTATCTCTAAATTACATTTCAGTGCAGGAATAGGTATATTCAAACAAACTTATCCAATTTATAAGATATCTGAATATGTAGAACAATTAGAATCTTCTGCTAAATCAGTAGATGGTAAAAACGCAGTATGTATATTTTCTACTAAATATAACTTAAAATGGAATGAATTCTTTGACTGTTTAGACAACGAATATAAGTTGTTAGAAAAAGCCATAGACGAAGATTTATTATCAAGTACAATGCTTTATAATTCTATTTATAAATTAATGCAAGACCTAGATAGTAAAGATATTGATGTTAAAAAGAAAGTCCCTTATAAGATAGCTTATTTACTAGGAAGAATAAGGAAAGATAAGTTAAAAGATGGTAATAAAAAAACATTTGAATCATTTAGCCAATTATTATTTGAATGTGGAAATGAAGCAAATACAATGAAGAGAATTAAATTATTAGTAGCTATACAATATTATATGTATATCAATAGAGAAGGAGAAAACAATGAGTAGAGAAGAATTTAATGTAATGAAAAAAGATTATACACAGTATGCGGAGAAAAAGATTAAGGCGTTAAAAGATTTAAATTATAATCCAGCATTTGTGGTACCAACTATTAAAACAAATCAGTTAAGAAATATATATGCACTTATTTCACCATTTTTTGAATATTTTAATTATGGTAAGGAACCAAACAAAGAAGAAGCTATAAAAATACTTCAAAAAGCAAAAATAAAAATAGCTTATCAAATTGGTCGTGACAACAATACAAGCAAATTAGGAACTAAAAATTTTAATAAAATTACACTTGCATTAGATTTCATTGATGTAGTATTAGCATCAACAACATTTATGGAAGATTTAAAAATATATTGCAATTATTTTGAAGCTTTAGTAGCGTATCATAAATTCATAATAGAGGAGAAATAAAATGAAAAAAATTGAGATTAAGGGTATTTTATTAGTAAAGACAGGTTTACATATAGGAGGAGATGCTTCTTTTAGTGCAATAGGTAGTATTGATAGTCCAGTTATTAGAAACTCAGGAACAGGTAAGCCAATGATTCCAGGGAGTAGTTTAAAAGGAAAGATTAGATATTTGTTAGCTAAGAATGCTAGTCAAAAACTAGGCAACCATAAAAATGATCCTAAAGAAATTTTGAAGTTATTTGGTTCAGATGATTACAGAGCTAGATTATTCTTTTTTGATTTAGATCTATGTGATTCTGACGTTAGTAAGACTTACACTGAAGGTAAATATGAAAATACAATCGATAGAGATACATGCAAAGCTAATCCTAGACAAATTGAAAGAGTTATACCAAGTACAAGATTTAAGTTTCTTCTTACATATAATGTAGAGGACGAAAAAGAAATAGAACAAGACTTTGAAAAAATTAAAGAAGGATTAAAACTACTTCAAGCTGATTATTTAGGTGGCGGAGGTACTAGAGGAAATGGTAGAATCCAATTTTTAGAACTAAAAGCCGAAAGTGAAAATAGCAGTTATAAACTAGAATCAATTAATGAAAAGTTAAAAGAAATATGCGATTTTGGTGAAAAAGTATATAAATAGTATGATTAATATAATAAAATTAAAATTTAAAACTCCAATACATATCGGTAATTTTGGAAAACCTGGGATAGAAAAAACAGATGCTTATTTTTGTTCTGACACATTATATAGTGCGTTATTTTATTCATTTCCAGCACATATTGATGAGTTATTAGGATATATTAATAAAAATGAATTATTAATAAGCGACGCATTACCATTTGTTGGAAATGAGTTGTTAGTGTTTAAACAGCCATCTTCTTTTGTGTTTGGTAATAGTACAGTAGAAATAGATAGAAGCATTTTTAAAAAAATGAAAAAATTAACCTATGTTCCATCTAGCAAATATGTTAAGTTATATAAAGGCTGTGATATAAGTGACATTGAAGATTGTCTTACACTGTCTAGTAATATAGGTACAGAGGAAATCAGAACATTTAACACAATATCTAGAGTACAATCTAACTCATCTTCTACTACCCCTGTTTCTTTAGCAACATTTACATTTGATATTAATTCTGGGTTATATGTTGTTATAAATAGTACTGATAAGGTATTTTCACTTATTTTAAATTTATTTAAAGAACTTGGTCTTATTGGAATTGGTGGAAGAAGAAGTGCTGGGTTAGGAAAATTTGATGTTGAAGTATTAGAAAGTATACCAGATTTTTTTAATAATCAAAGCGGTAAAAAAATATTATTACTCTCTACTTTTTTACCAACCGATTATAACAAATTAAATAATAATAATTTCAACGTCATAAAAAGAAGTGGTTTTTATCAAAGTTCTATAGACAATAATTTATATAAAAAGAAAGATATTTATGCAATTAAAAGTGGGTCAGTTTTTGATAGTGAAATTAAAGGTTCAGTCCTAGATAATTTATCATCTAAAAGTGAGAAAGTATATAGAGTATTATTACCTCTTTATATAAAGGTGGACTTATAATGAAAAAATACAAATTAGTTTTAGAAACACTATCAAATTTGCATATAGGAAGTGGGAATATACTTCAATCATTTGATTATTTTTATGATAAAGAAAAATTTAATGTTGTCGATCAAGATAAATTGGTAGATTTATTAATTAGCAACAACAGAGTTAATGATTTTGTTAGAGAAGTTGCACAAGGAACTACTAATTCAAGTAGAGAACTATCACCCACATTATCTAAATTCAATATTGATAAAAATAATATAATTAAATATTCTCTTGATGGTCATATCATTACTGATAAAGATATAAATAGGGCGACAAGAGCAAGATTAAAACCAATTGAAGAGTTTATTAAAGATGAAGAAGGTAATCCGTATATACCTGGTTCTAGTATTAAAGGTTTTATTTCTAATATCTTAGGAATAGATATTAAAGCTAAAAATCCTAAAATGTTTTTTTCTGTATCTGATAGCAAACCACTGTCAATTGATTTATTGTATGTATCTACACCAGTCCATTTCAATATTCGTAATCTTGTTGTGAGTGAATGGAACCAAATGAACTATGTTGAGTTTTTGCGAAGGGGTGCAACTATTGAATTTACAATTATAGATTATAAATGTACTGGCAACTTTACTGATGACATAAATTCAAAGGTTAAAATGCTCAATAAAAAATACAATAATAATTTTATTGATAAGTTTGGAATTGGCTTAAATGATATATACAATGATGATTATAAGAATCGTTTTATGTTTTTTAGTGATAATGAATCATATTTTAGAATTGGTAAGTATACTAATTTTTTATTAAAAACTAAGCACATTAGCGAAAGTAATACTAAAGACGGTTTATATAATGCTGTCAAAGATAAAGTAAAATTTATGAATTTTAAAAATGCTAAGTCTGGTAATTTACCTCTAGATATATC
>JAITXV010000036.1 GCA_031284605.1 Acholeplasmatales bacterium
TTATTTCCTCCTAATATATCATCAAGTACATCACTCTTTGATTTAGCTTGCTTGTTAAGCTTAAATCTATATACTATACCAAGTAGTAGAATAGCTATTATTGGTGTACAACTAATATAACCAACTATTCCAAATCCATTTACTAACATATGATTAGCTTTTTCTCCTCCTTCAAGAGAAGACGCTGCACTTTCAGCGATACCTATACATAAAGGTATTAAAAACGCACTAGTTATAGCTCCTCCTGTTACACCTCCTGAATCATAAGCAATGCCTGTAAACAATTTATCGCTAAATAAAGTTAAAACTAAAGTTATTACGTACAAAGGTATTAGGAAGAACTTAATATCTATATCTGTAAGTATGTTAACAATAGCTAGTAAACCTGCTAAGCCTATAGATAAGGCTAGAATATATTTTAATACTTTAGCTTTTATCATACCATTAGTCATATCATCTATTTGTTTAGTTAATACAGTTATTGAAGGTTCAACTAAAGTAATAATAAAACATAACACAAAACCGATAGGAACTAAAAACCATTTTAATACGTCAGGACTAATTTTGACTAAACCAAATAAAATATTATTACTGTTTACAAATGAATCACCCACATGCTTTCCAGCAATTAAAAATCCAAAATCGACACCAAACAAAAATATAACTAATCCTACATATACAACTACTGTTCCTATAGCCAAACTAATTATTTTTTGTTTCTTTAATTTAATAAAGAAAATATTGAATATAAAGAATATAGCTGCTATTGGTGCTATCGCTATTAAGCAATCAAGAGCATTACTTCCTAATATGTTATACCATGCTTCAGTCTCACCTGAGGCATAAGTTAAACCTTCTATTGGAGTATTTCCTTTAATAATACCAAAAATGAACATTATAATTATAGGAAATATACTAGCTAATCCAATTAAACCAAATTGTTCATCTTGAGTATGTCTTTTAGATATAGTTCTACCTATACCAATACCTAAAGCTAATATAAACGGAGTAGCTATATCACCTGTTGTAGCTCCTGCTATATCAAAAGCTAATCCGAAATATTGATTTGGTACAAAGAAGCATAAAATAATCATAACTGCATAAAAAATAATAATAACCATTTTATAGAGACAGCTTTAATTACTTTAAATAGACCAAACCCAACTCCTACTCCAACCCCTGCACTAACTATCCATACTATTAAAGTTCCTACAACTGTACTATTAATATTTGTAAACTGTTCAACAATTACACTTAAAGACGGTTCCGCAACACTAGTTATTAAACCAAAAAGAAAACCAAATATAATTATGAATACAACTTTTTTAAGTTTAGCGATGTTATCGCCTACTAATTTACCCATTGGGAGAATGGAATTTTCTATGCCTAGTAAAAAAAGAGTTTGACCTAGCATAACAAAAGCATAACCACCTATTAGCGTTAATAAACTATTCACAGGCAATGGTTTTATGAAAATAATCACGGCGGCTATAAAAATAACTAGAGGTAATGATTGCAAAACAGTATCTTTTAATGTCTTTAAAAAATTCATGATAAACTCCCCTTACCTAAATATTATACCAAAAAATGAGATAAAACTGTAATTAATGTACGTATTTCAATTAAAAAATTTTTTTATATATATTTGGCACATATTTTAGATAATATTTTGGGTCAAAAAGTTCCTTTAAAACTGATTTTGACAATATTTTTCTATCATATAAAAGTGTTGATAAATTAGTTTTAGTGTTTAATGCTTCAAAGCTTAAATCCTTTAAAATAGAATAAGCATTAAGCCTATTAATTTGTTTAACTTCAATTAAATAGTTCAAAACTCTTTGGCTAAATGTGGTTTCATAACTAAGAAAAATATTTTGTTCCATATTAGCTTTATCTATCACCACATTATCTACTAACTTATTCATTTTTCTAAACATATAAACTATTAGATGAAATGAATCAGGAATAATAATTCTCTCTACACTCGAATGGCTAATGTCTCTTTCGTGCCATAACATTATATTCTCAAAAGCAGGATTAATATAACTATTTAGAATACGCGATAACCCGCATATTTGTTCAAAATTAATAGGATTCCTTTTTTGAGGCATAGCACTAGAACCCCTTTGTTTTTCACTAAAAAATTCATTCGCTTCATTTATTCCATCCTGTGCTAGCAGCCTAAATTCAAGTGCTATACTAGCAAGTAATGAACCTAGCAGTGCTATACTTGTGATAAAAGCTGCATGCAAATCTCGTGGCAATACTTGGGAAGAAATATTAATTTCATTTAAACCTAAAATTTTTGAAGCGTGCTTTTCTAGGTTTATATTATTAGCACTATAATTTCCAACTGCTCCGCTTAACTTAGAAACGCATAAATTATCTAAAGTGCTATTAAATATTTTGTTTAATCTTCTTAATTCATCATACCATAAACAATATTTTAATCCAAAACTTGTGATTTCAGCGTTTTTACCATGAGTCCTAGCTAGGGTCAATGTATCTTCATATAAATATGCTTTTTGTTTTAACAATACCAAAAATGAATCTATTTCATTTTGTAAAATAACACTAGCTTCTTTTATCATAACAGAATAAGCAGTATCTACTATGTCAGTACTTGTTAATCCGTAGTGAAAAAATCTGCTTTCCTCTCCTAAACTTTTATTAACTACATTTATAAAAGCCACAACGTCATGATGAGTTTGGTTTTCTTCTTCTAATACATCTTCAAGTTTAAAAGATGCTTTTTGTAATTTTTCTAAAGTACTTTTATCAAAAAGACCTTCTTTTTCCCAAGCTTCTAACGCAGCTAATTCAACTTTCAAATAAGAAGAAAATTTATTTTGTAAATTAAAAATATTATCAATATCTTTACAACTATATCTTAAATCCATTAGTTAAATATATCCTTTAAGACAATCGTTTGGGTTCTATCAGCACCAACACTAAAAAGCATAATTGGAATATTAGTCAATTCCTCAATCTTTTTTAAATATTCTTTAGCGTTCTTTGGAAGTTCTTTATAACTTTTAATATTGCTTATATCTTCATTCCATCCTTCTAAAACTATATAATTAGGAGTTGCTTTTTCAAAATCTCTTATATTTGAAGGAACATAGTCAATTATTTGGTCATCTAAAGTATAACTTACACAAATTTTAAGTTCATCAATCCCACTTAGTATATCAAGTAAAGTTATAGCTAAATAACTAATTCCTGATACTCTTTTAGTATGTCTAATTAATACTGTATCTAAATATCCTATTCTTCTAGGTCTTCCTGTGGTTACACCATACTCTCTAGCTTTTTCCCTTATCTCATGAGCTAAGTTTGAAAATATTTCAGTAGGAAATGGTCCTTCACCAACTCTTGTAGTATATGCTTTCATAATTCCAACAGCGCCGTCTACTAACCATGGTGCAATTCCAGTATTTAAAGGAACGCTTGAGGCTATTGGGCTTGAACTAGTAACAAACGGGTAAGTACCGTTTTCTATGCAAAGCAAACTTCCTTGAGCTCCTTCAAAAATGATAGTTTTATTTTCTGTAATTAAATTATTTAGTAAAATGCTAGTGTCAGTAACAAATCTTTTTAAATATACTGCATATGGTAAAAGTTCTTCATACAATTTAGATGCACTATAAGATAAACCATACGCTTTTAATTCAAATCTTTTTAAATATAAGTAATTAGCTAAGTTTTCTTCTAAATGTTCTAAATCCACAAAGTCTGCTACTTTTAAAGCAATTCTAGCTACCTTATCAGTATAAGCAGGTCCTATACCTTTAGCAGTTGTACCTATTTTTTTATCGCCTTTAGAATTTTCTAAAAATAAATCAATATCTTTATGAATAGGTAAAACTATTGTAGCTCTTGATGAAACATAAAGAGTATAAAGATTTTTAATTGCATCTAATTCTTTTTTAAAAATTATAGGATCTATTACCATCCCATTGGCCATTATGTTTACTATGTCAGGGTTTAAAATACCACTAGGTAAAAGATGCAAACTATATTTAGTATCACTAAAAACTACAGTATGACCTGCATTCGCTCCTCCTTGGAACCTTACAACAACATCGCTTTTTTGAGCTAAGTAATCAGTTATTTTACCTTTTCCTTCGTCTCCCCATTGCATTCCTACTACTACTATTCTTTTCATTATTTGTTCACTCCTAATATCGCTCTAGCGACCCACACGCCGTTCGCACTAGCCTGTGCTAATCCCCTAGTTATTCCAGCACCATCTCCACCAACGTACAAATGTTTTATTTTTGTCTCACAATTATTGTTTATTTCAGGTCTTGCACTATAAAATTTTGTTTCTAATCCGTATAAAAGTGTGTGTTCGTTAGCTATACCAGGTGTTATATGGTCAAGGGCTTCTATCATCTCAATAATACTTTTCATAGTGTTATATGGTAAGACTAATCCTAAATCTCCAGGAACGGCATCTTTTAGGGTAGGACGGACAAACCCTTCATCTAGACGCTTCGCAGTTGTTCTTCTTCCTTTTAAAATATCACCGTATCTTTGAACTATAACCCCACCACACGCTAAATCATTAGCTAGTTTACCAAGCATAGCAGCGTAATCGTTAGGACGAGTAAATGGTTCATCAAAATGATGACTTACTAGTAACGCAAAATTAGTATTTTCAGAACCTAATTTTTTATCATTGTAAGAATGTCCGTTAACTAATCTTATTTTCTTATCTTTATAATCTTCAATAACAACGTGACCACTAGGATTACTACAAAATGTTCTTACTAAATTTCCAACACTAGTATTAAAAACAAATTTTCCTTCATATAAGTTGTTATTAATATCATCCATAATTATGTTATTTGTTTCAACTCTAACACCTATATCTACTTGATTAGTTATCATATTTATTTTGTGTTGTTCACAAATATCTTCAAGCCAATTAGCCCCAACTCTTCCAACCGCTAAAAAAATATTATCACATAATATTACTTCATCTTCTCTAATAATAATTCCTTTAACTTCTCCGTCCTCAACAATTATATCTTTAACTTCAGTATTAAACATCATATCTATTTTTTTTGATAATTCTTCATATATACTTATTAATATTTGTAAGTTTTGTTCAGTTCCTAAATGTCTTACTCTAGCTTTTAGCAATTTTAATCCATAAGCTATTCCTTTTTTCTCTATTTCATGTACCTCAGGAGTAGTAGGATCGGTTATTACAGTAGTGGCACCGTGCGATAAATTAATAGAATCAACATATTTAATTAATTCTAAAGTTTTATCAATTCCTAAATATTCTGTTAACCATCCACCAAATTCACTAGTAATATTGTATTTTCCATCACTAAAAGCACCACTTCCACCAAATCCAGTAGTTATTGACTTTCTTTTGTTATTGGCTTTATTACTTCTTTCATAGATGTCTTCGCCTTTATCAATTAATAAAACTTTACCTTCACTTTTAAGTAAAGAGTATTCATAACTAGCAAATATTCCAGCAGGACCTGCTCCCACAATTATTAAATCATATTTCATTAAACCACTCCATTTAAAAAATGTTCTTTAGTAAACACTAATAATTTTATCATATTTTTAAATAATTTTGAGTTTTTATGTCTTATGAAATATTTAAGTAATTGTATAAAATATTAGTTTTTTCTTTTAGTATTATAAGAAAAGTAAATACAATCATAAAGCGATTGGATTATAAGTTTTAGGATTATTATTTTTAGTTTTACTCAAAATAAATTCAAGTATTTCCTCAATATTTTGTTCAAAAACAGCTACAATTAGTATTGTTTTATCATTTTTTGTTATTAGTAAATATTTAGAATCTTTTTTATTTACTACTTTAGTTTCGGCTATATCTTCATATCTAGCACATACTAACTCTTTTTGGGTAGTATTAGCAGTTCTAGTTATGTTGTTTTCTCCAAAACAAAAAGTGATAGTACAATTATTTGTATAAGAAAAAACGTAAGAATTATAGTATGCTTTTGAATTCATTCTAATTACCGAGTAATATCTAAAAATAAAAAATCCAGGTAATAATACAAACGCAACTATAGGTATTATAATATCAGATGCAGTTACTTCCCCACCGTAAAATATAGGATTTATGTATATTAAAAATGTAGCTAACAACAACAAAGGAAAAATAATTGAACTCATAATTATGATCTTTTTTCTAAATTTAGAAGCATAACTAATGGCTGCTAGAACTGAGATTTCTTTAATAAACTTATCGTTTATGTTATTTTCTATTTTAAACATTTTTTATCTCCTTTAATTGATGCTTGTTTTTTTATATAATTAGTAAGTTCATCTTTTTCTTCTAAAGTTAAACTAATAGTAATGAATCTTTTATCTTTTCTTTGCACAACTAGCATAAATATATTTTCTTCTTTGTATATCTTATATTTGGATATTTCTGAATATAAGATAACAGAAATGACTTTATCCTTTTTAACAGAAAATGTATTTATTGAAGTTTCATTAAAACCGTATATTACGGTATCATTTAAATCATATTTCATTTTTAAAGATTCTTTGTAATCTCTAGCAACTTTTTTCCTTACTAAAACGTAAGCAACTATTATTATAGGTAATACTAATACAAAAGTTATAACTAATGACACTATGGTTGTTGTATTTATACTACTATGTTCAATTATTAAGGGTAAAAAAAATATTAAGAAAAATACTATTAACATTGCACATAAAATAACTAAATAAAGTTTGTTTAGATATTTAGAAGTATAAAACTTAGACATATAAAATGCTTTTTTATTTATGTTATTGTCGTTTAGTTCATTTTTCAAAAAAATAGGTTCCATAATTTTTATCCTTTTACTTTTTTCTTACTTTTGTGATATAAATTTGCATAAATTGCTACTAAGAATATCCGCGCAATAAGCATTGTAATAACTTTTTATAACTAATCTTTATGCAAGATTTCATAATTATTATAACACAAAATTTTATTTTAATAACCAAGTTTAACAAAAATATTACCTCCAAATGCACTAAAACGTTTGTTTTAATTAATAATAACTTTTAGAAGTTATTTTAAAGTTACCTTTACTTATTTTTTAAAACTTATTTATCTATAATAAATTTCTGCATATGGTATAATTTATACTGTTAGTTTGTATATTTTTTTATATTGGAGGAGTTTTTATGAGTTTTAAAAGAATTATAGATTTTTTATTTTTAGGATTAGTTTTAGTTCTATTTTTTGTATCGTGTACCAAAAAGGATAACTTTACTGTTAGATTTGAAGATTGGGATGGTACTATATTAAAAACAGAAATAGTTACTTTCAAGAGCGATGCTACACCGCCCCAAAATATATCTAGAGACGGCTATACATTTATAGGTTGGGATAATAGTACTACTAACATTACATCCTCACTAACTATAACTGCTAGATATTCTGTCAATTATTACACCATCACTTGGGTAGTTAACGGTGTAAGTACTCAAATTGATCATAATGTAGCGTACGGTAGTGTGCCTACCTACTTAGGTTATGAACCAGAAAGAAGTAGTAATGACGGACTAACTTATTTGTTTAAAGGATGGGTTCCCTCTCTTTCTCCGGTTAATAAAGATATCACTTATTACGCAAGTTTTGATAGTTTTACTGAATACTTGAGTGTTACTTATTTAGATTTTGATGGTGATATTTTAGAAGTGCAGTCTGTTAGTTATGCATCCGATGCAACTCCTCCTGCGGCTCCTCACAAAGATGGTTATACATTTACAGGGTGGGATACTTTTTCAACTAATGTAACAGAGTCACTAATTATTAGACCAATATATACAATTAACTACTATACTGTATCATGGGTTTCTAATGGAACAGTTATTGAAACTACTCATAATCTTACATGGGGAGAAGTGCCTTCTTATAACGGCTCAGTACCTACTAAAAATCAAACTGCAGAGTATACTTATGTTTTTGATAGATGGAACCCTGTTGTTGTTCCTATTACAGGCAATACGTTTTATAATGCAGTTTTTACTCACTCTTTAAATTCTTATGAAGTAACATTTTTAGATTATGACTTAAGTGTTTTGGACGTTCAATCTGTTTTTTACGGAAGTTCTGCTTTAATTCCTACTTCGCCTTCTAGAGTAGGATACTCTTTTGAAGGCTGGGATATACTTACTAATAATATAAATGGACCACTAACAGTTCATGCGGTTTATACAATTAATTATTACACTGTCAGTTGGGTAATAGAAGGTATACCTTATCAAATTGATCGTAATTTAACTTATGGGGTATTACCTATATATCTAGGACTTGAACCTACTAAATCAAACGAAAACGGTTTTTCTTTCTTATTTAAAGAATGGTCTCCTAGTGTAGATATAGTAACAGAAGATAAAACTTATACTGCTACTTTTGAAAGTTTTGATATATATTTTAGTGTCGTTTTTAAAGATTTTGATGGTTATGTATTAGATACACAATCTGTTAATTACGGAGGCTCTGCTTTAATTCCAACTTCACCTTCTAGAGATGGTTATACTTTTAAAGATTGGGATACCCTTACTTCCTATGTAACAGAGTCACTAATTGTTAGTGCAGTATACACAATTAATTATTATACTGTCTCTTGGGTTTCTGTAGGAATTGCATTAGAGACGATTTATAATCTTACGTGGGGAGAAGTACCATCTTATAACGGATTAGTACCTACTAAAAATTCTACTGCAGAGTATACTTATTCTTTTAGCTTTTGGAGTCCTGCTATTAGCCCTGTAACAGAAGATATAACTTATAACGCAGTTTTTGATAATATTTTAAATTATTATACTTTAACATTTTTAGATTATGATGGTTATGTATTAGACACACAATCTATTGGCTACGGCAGTGACGGAACGGAGGTTGCTTCGCCTTCTAGAGAGGGTTATACTTTTTATGGATGGGATAACAGTTACTTAAACATAACAGAAGATACTGTATTAACTGCAGTTTATAATATTGAGTTATTTTTTATAGAATGGGTAATTAATGGACAACTAGTTAAAACTGACATAGATGTTCCATATAACTCTGTTCCCTCGTATAGTGGGGATACTCCTACTAAACCTAGCGACGCACAGTTTAGTTATATTTTTGTTTCTTGGTCTCCCGTAATTGTTAACGTTACAAGTGACGCTACCTACTACGCAAACTTTGAGGCTATAATAAATTACTATACTATAACATTTTTAGATTACAATGAAACTGTCATAGAAATTCAAAGTGTTCCCTACGGAACAAACGGAGCGCACCCAATAGAACCGTTTAGAGTTGGTTATACATTTAACGCTTGGGACGCAAGTTATGAGGATGTTCGTACTGATTTAACTATTAATGCTTTATATGAAATCAATTACTATAATATAGATTTTATAGTAAACGGAAATATAGTAAAAACTTCAAGTTTTGTATACAATTCAATGCCTTCATATAACGGAGATACTCCTACTAAACCAAGCGACGCAGAGTTTACTTATACTTTCTTTTCTTGGTCTCCTGCATTTGTATTAGCAACAGAAAACACTGCTTATACAGCCATTTTTAATACTATTACAAATTATTACGTAGTAACCTTTTTAGACTGGGATGAAAGTATTTTAGATACTCAAAGCGTAGCTTATGGCACTTCTGCAGTGGCTCCTACAAACTTGTACAAAGAAGGATATGATTTTTATATTTGGGACAAAAATTACTCATTTATAAGTGAAAGCTTAGTTGTAAATGCGGTGTATACTATTCACGATTACTTAATAGTTTATAAAGATTTTGATGGAAGTATCATATTTGAAGAATCTTTACCATACCAAAGTGCACTAAATTACCCGCCAAATCCTAATTCAAAAGGTGAATATTATTATTTTAAAGAATGGAATAGTACTATTAGTCAAGCTACAGAAGATATAACTATAACAGCAGTATATTTGTCTGAATTTTATTATTTAATAGATGGAAATGATATTTTAATTCGTGATTTTACAAGAACAAGTACCCTTACTGATATTACAATCCCACAAACTATTGATGGCTATAATGTCAAATCAATTATGTCACTTAGTTCTAGTGCTTTAGTTAATTTAGTAGTTCCAAATTGGGTAGAATATATTTACTATGGAGCGCTCGAAAATTGTGTTAATTTAGAAACTATTAGTGTACCTTTTGTTGGAAGCGGAACTAATAAAACTAATTTTGGATTTATTTTTGGGGCGTGGACTTATGATGATAATTCTATTTATCCTTCATCCTTAAAATCTATAAATATTACTGGTTCAACTAGTGTAGTAAAAGCTTATTCATTCTATCATATTGAAACTGTTGCTTCTATAACTTTTGCGTCTCCAATAACTTATATAGAAGATGGTGCCTTTGAGGGTTGTACAAGTTTAGAGAATTTTAATTTTTCTACTTTTTTAACAACTATTGGTGCGCGTGCTTTCTACGGATGTGCTAGTTTAGATTCTGCTGATATTTCACAAAATACTATCACTTTAGGTGCTGGAGCTTTTGCGTACTGTACTTCTTTAGTTAGTTTTAGTTTCCCTAGTGCTATTACCTCTATTAGTGATAATCTATTTAAAAACTGTATTAATTTAACTAATGTAACCTTACCTTCTGCTATTACTTCTATTGGAAATAGTTCTTTTGAGGGATGCTATTCTTTTAGCGAAATAGTACTTGGTTTAAATGTTTTAACTATTGGTGCTGCTGCTTATGCTGGATGTAACTTAGTAACTTCTGTAACCTTACCTGAGAGTGTAGTAAGCATTGGATTTGGTGCTTTTGAAGGATTAGATTCTCTTGTTTCATTAACTACTTCTATAATTGGAGATAAGGTATCTCCTATTGATAATTTTCATTTTGGTTATATATTTGGTGCTGATACTTACTTAGAAAATAGTTTATATATTCCTGAAAGTTTAGAAACAGTAAATGTTACAGGTTCTATATTAACTGTAAGCACTAATGCTTTTTATGGATGTTTAAACCTTGTTACTATAACTTTGCCTTCTTCTATAACAACTATTGGTGCTGCAGCATTTAGAGGCTGCAGTGGGCTTGTCAATTTAAGTATTCCTTTTATCGGTGAAAGTCTAACAAGCCCTACTAATAATTACCTAAGTTATATGTTTGGTTCTAACAGTTCTGGAGATAGTTCTTTTGTTCCTACTACACTTAGAACAGTTAACGTTCACGCTGCTAGTGCTATAGCGTATAGAGCATTTTATGGTTGTGCAAATATAGTTAATATTAATATTTCTTCCTCTTTTACTTCTATAGGCACTGAAGCTTTTAGAGGATGTAGTAATCTTTCTACTTTCAATATTCCTTCCTCTGTTACAACTATCGCAAATAGAGCATTTTATCAATGTTTAAATTTAGATGGAATAGTGCTTCCTTACGGCTTAACAGTT
>JAITXV010000047.1 GCA_031284605.1 Acholeplasmatales bacterium
TTCAAAATCATAGGAAAGACAATTGTTTTGGTGATTTTGTTAATATATTAAGTGTTTCAATAAAATACCAAAAGAGTAGATAAAAGCAGCTATGACACAACTGTCACAGGTGCTTTTATTTTATTATTGGTGAATAGTTACAAATCATTAAAAAAATGAGTGAATTTTATCCTTAAAAACTAGTCATAGGAGTATAATATTAAAAAAGAGAGGAAATATATTATGAAAGTTGATAAGTATAAGAAAGCAGCTGAACAAGGGGATGCTTGGTCACAAAATAGTCTAGGTGTGTGCTATTTCAGAGGTGATGGAGTAAACCAAGACTATTACAAAGCGGTGGAGTGGTTTGAGAAAGCAGCCAAGCAAGGAAATGCAGATGCTCAATCTAATTTAGGTGTGTGCTATGCAAATGGGCAAGGAGTAAACCAAGATTATTGCAAAGCGGTGGAGTGGTATAAGAAAGCAGTTGAACAAGGGGATGCTTGGGCACAAAATAATTTAGGTGTGTATTATTACAATGGTATTGTAGTAGACAAAGACTATTGCAAAGCGGTGGAGTTGCTTAAGAAAGCAGCCAAGCAAGGAAATGCAGTTGCTCAATTGTATTTATGTATGTGCTATTTCGAAGGTCATGGAGTAAAACAAGATATTTACGAAGCAGCTGAATGGGTTAAGAAAGCAGCCAAGCAAGGGAATGCTTTGGCACAATATAAATTAGGTGTGTTTTATGAAAATGGAGAAGGAGTAAGTAAAGATATTTACGAAGCAGTAAAGTGGTATAAGAAAGCAGCTGAACAAGAAAATGTAGATGCTCAATTGTATTTAGGTATGTGCTATTTCAATGGCGATGGAGTAAAACAAGACTATTACAAAGCAGTGGGGTGGTTTGAGAAAGCGGCTGAACAAGGAGATGAAGTTGCTCAATATAGTTTAGGCATGTGTTACGTAAGTGGTCACGGAGTAAACAAAGATATTTATAAAGCAGTAAAGTGGTTTGAGAAAGCAGCCAAACAAGGAAATGTACATGCAAAAGAAGCTCTTGCCGAACTCGATCAATAAATTATAGATAATTATTTTTTTTGCTATATTTAATTGTGAGTAAAAACTTGTCTAGAGTGAAGTATTTTTGTTATAAATAACCTAAGTGTACCTTGCATTTATAGACAACCACATACCTTTTATAAACTTACGTGATTATATGTGGGTAAATGCAACTATCCACAAATAATAATACTTTCAAATGAATATCAAATATTACTGGAATAAGAGTATTTGTTTTATAAACAGTCTTATTATTATATAAGCATATATGCATAGACTATGAAAAATATGTGAATAAATAAATAAAATTCCTTGTAAAAAGGTTTTAAAATGCTGTTTATAGTAAATCTGAATATTAATCTTGGTCCGACACGCTGTTATAATATTTTAAGAAAGATGTGTACAGAAGGTAAAATTATATCTACAAAAGTAGGTAAAAAAATAGAATATAAGTTACTAAAATAGAAATTACAAGATATTGATTACTAATTTATATAAAAGAAGATTATAACACTCGTGTCATAATCTTCTTTTATTATGCTTTCCCATACAATTCAATCTCTACGTTTTTATTATATAATTCATTCAATTTTTTAGCTAATTCTAGTATAGCATAACATTTACCTAGTCCGTAATTCATCTCGTCAAATTTAATATTAAAATATTTGCATAAAATTTTTAAAGAATACCCATCTATATATTTTATTAGTTCTTTAGCTACAACAGAAGTATCATAACATTCATTTTTAAAAAATGTTAAAGTTTTAATAAATTTTATATCAAATGTTATTGCATAGTGACCAACAATCGGTAAATCCCCTACAAATTCACGGAACTCTTCTATAACTGTTTCATAATCTTGTGCATCTTGTAACATTTCATTAGTAATATGATTTTTATGAGAAGCTTCTATGCTAATTGGAACTGGGGATTTAATAAAAGCATAAAATTGATCATCTAATTGCCCGTTTTTAATTCTTAATGCTGCTATTAAAATTATTTCATCTTTTATAGGATCTAATCCAGTAGTTTCTGTTTTTAGGACTACAAAAGACCTAGGAAGTACATGTAACTCTTTAGTGTATTTGTTTCTTTGAGAAATAAGATTTTTTTCATTATACCTGTGATTATCTAAATTAGATTTTTCTAGCATTTCTTCATGCTTTATTTTTCTATTTTCAGCTTCTATTCTTTCGTATTCAGCAGCAGCTTTTTCATTTTCTTCTTTTATTCTTTGTTTTTCTTTTTTTATCTCTTTATTGCTTTTCCCTAGTTTAATTCCTGATATTATTATTAGAGTGGGCATAATACCTAAAAGTAAGGCACTTGAAAATATAGCATTTATGGCCTCAGATACATCTTTGTCAATATCAATATGGTTTATGACATTATAAAAAATAGTAAAAATGAAAAGTGGTAAAAATATTGAAACAAACAGTGCAGCTTTATAATTATTATGTTTTTTTAACAATGATTCCATATCTAAAAGTCCTTTTCTTATACCGCGACCAAATATAGCGATTATCCTATAATGATACCGCTTATAATATATAGTTAACTGTTTATTTAGTTAAAATTAGTCTTTTCGATAGATACCCAAACAACGTATCCATCTACTGTTTCTGAATGTAAATATACGAAAGGATCACCAGATGCATATACAACATCACCACTAACTGTAACTAATAAAGATTTATTAAATTGATAAGGAACTTTAAAACATTTATTTTTATTAGTTCCGCTACCTCTATCACTAGGGTTTAATGAAGATACATAAACCTTGTCAAGACCAAGTAGTGTACCGTCTTCTTTGACATAATATATTTCTGGATTACCAGAAATATAAACAATATCACCATTTTTTGCAATTCTTACATCCTTAGGGTTAGTACCCTTCACACATTTAAAACATTTGTTTTCTGTCATTCTTATATACTCCTTTGTATTTGTGTTTTATTTTCATAAATGACTTTTTTAATTAGCCTTCGGCTAATAATATCTAAAACTAAATTTACACTAAAAATTATTACTGCTGAAACAAAGAATGGAATTAAATCTACTAAAGCTTTAATAGGGCTTTCAGTTCTACTATTAGATACAATTGCTATTACAGCTACTCCTGATATAATTACAAACAAAATATCAAAAATAATAATAGGGATACTTAATTTAAAACTTGTAATATTTTCTTTCTTTTTTCTAATAATGCTTAGTTTAAATGCAGCACTAATTAATTGAAATACACCTACTACTATACCAATAATTGCTATTATTATTAATACAGCAATGTATACACCATATAATATTTTACCAAACTGACCGCCTATATCATCAGTAGCGTTCAAAATATAATCATTGTATACAGAAAAAGAAAGAAAAATGCAGACTCCTGCAATAACAAAGCAAAACGCAGTTATTAATAATGAGATAATTCCTGAAACAATAAAGCCAACTTTCATAAAACATTCCTTTCTAGTATTTAATATATTCATTATACCAAATATTTTGATATTTATGGTAAAATTATAACATATTTCAAGGAGTAAATATTAAAATATGCTAAAAGCAATACTAGTTACAAATACAACAAATGATTATTACTTAGATTCGCTAAAAGAACTTGAGAATTTAGCTCTTAATTTAGGTATAGAAAAAATAGATGAATTAATCTGGAACAATAAAACTATTAACAATAATACCTTTATTGGTAGTGGAAAAATATTAGAACTAAAAAGGGCTGCAGAAATATTAAGCGCAGATATAGTAATATTTGATACTGTTTTAACTCCTAACCAATTTAAACATCTTGATGAAATTTTAGATATCCAAATAATGGATAGAAGTTTTGTTATTTTACAAATATTTTCATTGCATGCAAGAAGCGAAGAATCTATACTAGAAGTATCATTAGCAGAAAAAGAATATTTATTACCTAGACTTCTAGGAATTAGAAGTAATATGTCTAGACAAGGTGGAAGTTCTTATAATGCTAAGGGTCCTGGTGAAACAAAACTTGAATTAGATAGAAGAGTTTTAGAAAGAGATATTTTAAATATTAAAAGAAAACTATCAATAATAGAAAATAAAAAAGATAGAAATAGAGATAAAAGATTAAATAATAACTCTTTTACTGTTTCTTTAGTTGGATATACAAATGCTGGAAAATCTAGTTTGATGAATTCTTTTATTAAAGTACTAGAATCTAACAATGAAGAGGTATTATCAGAAAATAAATTATTTGCCACACTAGAAACAAAAATAAAAAGATTAAAAAAGAAAAATGATAAACCTTTTTTATTAGTAGATACTGTTGGCTTTATATCTAACTTACCAACAGAGTTGATTCATTCATTTAATTCAACTTTAGATGAAATAGCTGCTTCTGATTTAATTATTTTAGTTATTGACGGAACATCTAACAATAATATGTTAGAGTTAAATACAATATATAACATTCTTGAAAATATAGGAGCTAATGATATAGAAAGAATAACAGTAGTTACTAAAAGTGATTTAACTGCTTACGCTTCAGATTATGATTATATATCTGTAAGCAACAATACTTTAGAAGGAATAGATGTACTAATAGAAACAATATATCATTATATCCATAAAAATGATTCTATATTTGATTTAATAATTGAATATAACAAAGGTAATATATTAAATTATATTATTAATAATTATAAAATAATAAAATTAGAAAACACAGATATAGGAACTAAAGTGAAACTTTTAATAAGTAAAGAAGAACACGACACTTTACTTTCATACTTACACGATAGTACTTACAATATTTAATATATCTTCCTTTTTAGTTATTAAAGTTAATTTTTGTCTTATTTCTGAAGCTCCTTTTATTCCTTTAAAAAAATGAGGAGATATTCCTTTTAATAACAATATAGCGCTCTTGATTCCTTTTATTTCAATTAAATCATCTACATATTTTAAATATACTTCTTTTATCTCATTTATTGATGGTTTTTCATATAAACTATTATTTTTTAAATAATAGTTTATTTCTCTAAAAATAAAAGGATTACCTATTGCTTTTCTTCCGATCATTACAGCGTCACATCCTGTATAATCTAGCATCTTCTTAGCAGTTTCTTCATTTATTACATCACCATTTCCAATTACTGGAATTTTAAGTGCTTCTTTTACTTGTTTAATTATTTCTATATCTGCATTTCCTGTATAACCTTGTGCTCTAGTTCTAGCATGTACAGTAACAGCAGATGCCCCGTTTAATTCACATATTTTCGCAACTTCTACAGCATTTATAGAATTACTATCCCATCCACTTCTTATTTTAACAGTTACTGGTTTTGAAACCTTAGAAGTTATAGATTTAATAATAGACCCAATTTTATCAGGATTTTTAAGTAACGCACTTCCTGCTTGACTTTTTAAGGCTATTTTGGGCACAGGACACCCCATATTAATGTCAATTATGTCACAGGTGGTATTTATATCAATATACATAGCAGCCTCTAATAAACTAGCCTCATCGCTTCCAAAAATTTGGATTGCGTAGGGATGCTCTGTAGGAGAAGAAAAAAGTAGGTCTGTTGTTTTCTTATTATCATAAAGTAAACCTTTATCACTAACCATTTCTGAATACGTTAAAGAAGCACCATAATTTTTGCATATTAATCTATAAGCAGAATCTGTTATTCCAGCCATAGGAGCTAATACAACTCTATTATTAATTTTTACGTTTCCAATATAAAAATAATCCATTTTACTCCTTTTTTATTATTAGGTTACTATAATATTATACAATTTTAAGAATAAATAGTATAATATAAGAGTGAAAAAAGATATTTGTTATGTAACAACTGCATATAATGGAGAAGTTAGAGTAATAATAGTTGATGCTATAAATACTGTAAGAAAGGCGCTTCTAATCCATAATGTCAAAAAAGAACATAAATCATTTTTTGGTGAATTTATTCTAGCTTCTTTAATAATGGGAGAAACTTTTAAACAGCATGAAAGTGTTTATTTAAAATTAGCATCTAATATTGGGGAAATGGTAGCTTCTAGTGATAATAAAGGAAATGTAAAAGCAGATATTGAAGTAAATGATGAAAATACTATTAAAAGTGGAACTTTAAATGTAATTAGACAATTAGATGATAAAAGTATTTATAATTCTACTATAGAAATAAATAGTGATAATATTTCTGATATTTTTACTTCTTATTATTTAACTAGTGACCAAACATTAACTTGTATTAAAACATCTTGTACTTTTAAAAGTGAAGGAATATTAGATCATGCTTTTGGGTTTATGTTACAATTATTGCCCGCTGCTAGCGTTGAAACTAAAAAGAATATTAATAAGGTTTTTGATTATGAAGATCTTTTTAGCAAAGATATAGAACATATTTTATCTTTATTAACTGGTTCTTCACATACTCTAGTATTTGAACAAAATTTAAAATACTTTTGTGACTGCACAAAAGAAAAATATTATACAAAACTTATAGCTCTTGATAAAAAAACTATAGATAGTATTATTAAAGATAATACAGATGTTGAAATTGTTTGTCCGTTTTGTCATAAAAAATATGTTTTTAACAAAAAAGAATTAGAAGAAATATATAAGACTAAATAATCGATTTGTTTAAAATATATTTTCTTTTTGAAAGTATTATTTTAGCCTTACAAAAATATAAACCTATTTGTTAAATATTATTTTAATAACCTTTTCTAGAGGCATACCTATAACAGTACTAAAGTCTCCAACTACTTTTTTAATAAATTTGTCATTAATACTTTGGATACCATAACTTCCAGCTTTCCCATTACTTTGTCCGCTACTTACATAATTATTTATATCTTCAATAGAAATATGTTTGAATATTACTTTAGTTTTATCATAAAAACTATAAATAACTCCGTCTTTGTAGATAGCTACCCCACTATATACAAAGTGCGGTTTACTAGATATCTTTTTTAACATATTTATAGCGTCTTCGTTATCTAGTGGTTTACCAAAAAATGTTTTATCTTGGTACACTACTGTATCAGCACATAAAATAACATCGTTTTTATGTTGTTTAATTAAAACATTAAGTTTACCTAAACTTAACTTTTTTACTAAAACCGAAGGTTTATAGTTTTTACTCTTTAGTTCATCTTCATCAAAATCACTTGGAATAACTACAAAATCTTTAGTTACTTGTTCTAACAAATATTTTCTACCACTTGAATTGCTACCTAATATTAACATATTTTATCTCCCTTTACAAAAAAACATATAATTATATTATATCAAAGTGATTAAATATAATTATAATTATGTTAAGTGATAAAATAAAGGTATGATTAATTTAAATTTATTTTTAAAAGATAAAGATTTTTGTAATATTACATCGCCGCTTATCTTATCAGTGAGCGCAGGTGTTGATTCTAGCGTAATGTTAGATTTATTTATTCGTTCTAAACAAAAAATAGTAGTAGTGATTTTTGATCATCATACAAGAAAACAAACGGCATCGGAAGTGGCTTTAATTAAAAAGATTTGTTTAGAAAAAGAAATTGATTTTTATGCCCATGATATTAGGATTAGTAAAAAAGATGATGATTTTCAAAATAAAGCTAGATTACAAAGATATGAATATCTTAAATTTATAGCTTCTAAATATAACACTCCTTATATTCTAACTGCACATCACGCAGATGACTTAGCAGAAACTATATTTATGAAAATACTAAGAGGCTCTTCGCTATATGGATACGCAGGAATTCATAAAATATATAAAGAAGATAATTATATTTTTATTAAGCCTTTATTACAATACTCTAAAGACGAAATATTAGAATACGCTTCTAAAAACAATGTAGCATATTTAGAAGACAGTTCTAACTTAAGCGATAATTATTTAAGAAACAGAATAAGACATAATATAATTCCTTTTTTCAAAAAAGAAAATCCATCTTTTTTAAAACAAGCATTAATATATAATAATCAACTATCTTCCTACTTTGATTTTGTAAGAGATATAGTTAAAACTATTATAACTAATATTAACAGTAAACAATCTTTAAAAGAATACTCTTTAAACAAAGAAACTGTAAGATTAGATATAATAACTTACCTTCTTGAAGGCTTTGATATACCACATAACAATATATTAATAAATAAAATAGATAAGATATTACTAGGTAACAAACCTAACTATATAATAAAATTAAACACCAACTACAACTTTATAAAAGAATACGAATATTACTATATAACTTCTTCTTCTAATAAAAGCGAAAAAATATTATCTCAAACATTAGAAGAAAACAAAGAAATAACTATAAATAAAGAAATATTTGTATATTCAAATAAAGAAATAGAAGAAAGTGTAATATTATGTTATAATATTATTAATTTACCACTTATTTTGAGAAATAAACAAGATGGTGATATATTAGAGTTTGCTTATGGACATAAGAAACTAAAGAAGCTATTAATTGACAAGAAAATACCACTAAGTCAAAGAAATAACTTGCTAGTTCTAACAGACAGTACAAACCAAATACTTTATATTAAAGGTTTGTATATAAACAAAACTCTAGGAGAAAACAAAAAGATTTATATAAAACAAAAGGAGATTAAAAAAAATGAATCCAAACAGTAACAACAATTATAATAAAAGGAAACCTAACATTTTCTTATTTGTCGCAATAGGAGTAGTGGTTTTAGCTATTATTCTTTTTTCAACTAACATATTCCAAAAACCTTCATACAATTTTAAAAACAACTATAATGATTTGCATAATAATATATCCCATATTAGCAATGTAAAATATTCACCAGTTGGTGGAACTGTAGGAAATGCAGGATGGTATAACATAGAAGGAACATTCACAGATAAAATAGTTTTTAATGATACTGAATATTCTAACTTTAAAGCAGTGTTAAATGAAGAAGAATTAAAAACATTTAAAAATGATTTGCTTATTAGTAATAACAATGTTATACTAACATTTGCATCAGAATCCACATTTAGTTTTTGGGATATATTATTTAGCATACTTCCTATCTTATTAATTGTAGTATTTATAGTAATAATGATGAGAAATGCGAATAAAGGAAATAATCAAGCATTTGACTTTGGAAAATCAAGAGCTAGACTAGTAAAAGGAAAACAAGTAACATTTAATGATGTAGCAGGAGCAGATGAAGAAAAACAAGAATTAGAAGAAATAATTGATTTTCTAAAACACCCTAAAAAATATGTAGAAATGGGAGCTAAAATCCCAAAAGGTGTATTACTAGTAGGTGCACCAGGTACTGGTAAAACTTTATTAGCTAAAGCAACTAGTGGTGAAGCAGGAGTACCTTTCTTTAGTATAAGCGGTTCTGATTTTGTTGAAATGTTTGTAGGCGTTGGAGCTAGCAGAGTAAGAGATTTATTTAAAATAGCTAAAGAGAACGCACCTTGTATTGTATTTATTGATGAAATAGATGCTGTAGGTAGACAAAGAGGTACAGGACTTGGTGGTGGTCATGATGAAAGAGAACAAACACTTAACCAATTATTAGTAGAAATGGATGGATTTAACAATAATTTAGGTATTATTGTAATAGCTGCTACTAATAGAGCAGATGTATTAGACCCAGCACTTTTAAGACCTGGAAGATTTGATAGACAAATAACTATTGATTTACCTGATTTACTTGCAAGAGAACAAATCTTAAAAGTACATGCTAGAAATAAAAAAATAGATCCGAATATTAACTATAATAACATAGCAGCTAGAATTCCTGGTTTTAGTGGAGCAGATATAGCTAATGTTTTAAATGAAGCTGCTTTACTAGCAACAAGAGAAAACAGAAACTTTATAATAGAAAAAGATATAGATGAAGCTATCGATAGAGTTATGATGGGACCTGCTAAAAAAAGTAAAAAATATAATCCTGAAGAAAAAAGACTTGTTAGTTATCACGAAGCTGGTCACGCTGTAATCGGTTTAAAATTATCAGGCGCTAAAATAGTTCAAAAAGTTACTATTATCCCACGTGGTAGAGCTGGTGGTTATAATCTAATGACTGATGCTAAAGAAACATATTATCAACCAAAAGAAAGTTTGTTAGCTAATATTACTGGTTACTACGGTGGTAGAGCTGCAGAAGACTTAATATTTAATACTATTTCAACAGGAGCTTATGGTGATATAGAAGCAGCTACTATGATAGCTAGAGCTATGGTTACTGAGTTTGGTATGAGTGAATTAGGACCTATTCAATATGAAAAGGGTGATCACAATGTATTTTTAGGAAGAGACTATTTTCAAAGAGAAAAAAACTTTAGTGATGATGTAGCTAATAAAATTGATCATGAAGTTAATGCTATAGTAACACAGTGTTACAACCAAGCTAAAGCTTTATTAGTTGAACATAGAGAACTTTTAGACAAAATAGCTTATTATTTGATGGAAATTGAAACTTTAAATAAAGCAGATATAGATGAAATAGTTCAAACTGGTCATATTTCTTGGTGGGATGAAAGAAAAGCTAATGAAAATATTATCACTATTAACTCTGCAACAGATAGTGAAAATTCTAAGTAGTAACAACCTTGAGATTAGATAAATATTTAAAAGTATCAAGAATAATTAAAAGAAGGGTTTTAGCTAAGGAAGCGAGCCAAAATAACTTAGTTTATGTAAATGATAAATTAGCTAAACCTAGTACTATTATTAAAATAAATGATATATTAACTTTATATTTAGGTTTTAAAATAATCAGTGTAAAAGTGATATCATTAGAAAATAAAAATAATAATATAATGTATGAATTAATAAAGGAAGAAAAGAGATAGAAATGAAAAAAGATTTTAATATACAACAACTTTTTAGAATTGAAAAACTTAACAAACTAAAAGAAATGGGGGTTGACCCATTTGGTTCTAGGTATGAAAGGACCCATTTATCTAGCTGCATCAAAACTGAGTATGAAAAATATGATACCGAAGAATTAGCCTCTCTAAACGTAAACGTCAGTGTTGCTGGAAGAATAATATTGAAACGTGGTCAAGGTAAGGCAGGTTTTTTAAATTTACTTGATAAAGATGGAAACATTCAAATTTATGTAAAACTAGATAATGTTGGCGAAAAATGTTTTGAAATTTTTAAAGAATCAGATTTAGGGGATATAATTGGAGTTAGTGGTGTGCTTTTTAGAACTCACACTAATGAACTTACTGTAAGAGCATTAGTTATTACCCATTTATCTAAAGCTATTACTCCGTTACCTGATAAATTTCACGGGTTACAAGATAAAGAAGAAGCTAGAAGAAGAAGATATGTTGATTTAATAGTAAATGAAGAAAGCAGAAAAACTGCTATTACTAGATCTAAAATATTGAAATACTTTAGAGAATATTTTGATAACAATGGCTATTTAGAAGTTGAAACACCTGTATTACAAAGTGTATTAGGTGGTGCTTCTGCTAGACCTTTTGTAACTCACCACAATACTCTAGATCAAGACTACTATTTAAGAATAGCTACTGAATTACCGTTAAAACGATTAATTGTAGGTGGTTTAGAAAAAGTATATGAAATAGGTAGATTATTTAGAAATGAAGGAATGGATGCTAAACATAATCCTGAATTTACTACTGTTGAAGCTTACGCTGCTTATTGTGATGTTCACGATATGATGAATTTAGCTGAAGATTGTTTAAAATATGTTACTTATAAAACTCTTGGAAGTTATGAAATATCTTATCAAGGAATCAAACTTGATATGACTAATTTTAAGAAGATATCTATGGTAGATAGTATTAAAGAAGTAACTGGTGTTGATTTTAATAAAATAATAACTTTGACTGAAGCTAAAAAAATAGCTAAAAAACATAATGTAGCAGTTTTAAAACATCACAGTGTAGGTCATATTATTGAATCTTTCTTTGATGAATTTGTAGAAAAAACTATTATCCAGCCAACTATTATTTACGGTCATCCTACAGCTATTAGTCCTTTAGCTAAGAAAAATAAAGATAATCCTTTATTTAGTGATAGGTTTGAAATATTTATTAATGGTGCTGAATATGGAAATGCATTTAGTGAATTAAATGATCCTTTAGACCAATATGAAAGGTTTGAAAATCAATTAAAAGAAAAAGCTTTAGGAAATGCGGAAGCTAGTGAATTAGACAATGATTTCATTGAAGCTCTTGAATACGGACTTCCTCCTACTGGTGGAATAGGTATTGGTATCGATAGATTTGTAATGTTACTAACTGATAATGCTAATATTAGAGATGTAATATTGTTTCCATTATTTAAAAGATAAGAAGTTTTGAAAAAATATATAAAACCAAGGGGGATTTTATTATGAATGTTATGTTAAGTTTAGATTGGAAATCATTATTAAGTTTTAAAACATTAGCTATTGCATATATTATATATGTATTATCAGTATTTATTTTAAAAATACTATTTTATAGCAAACGTTCTTTAGGATTAAGCTTTTGTTTAGCTGTTTTATTATTAGTATCTTTTGGGTTAAAAAGCGCAGGCTTTGAGACTATGGAAAAAATATTTGATTTTCTAGGAACCTGGGGAGTTTTAATAGTAGTTACTATTTTAAATAGAGATATTAGAGATGCCTTAGAATTGATGTGGGCACCAAGCAATAAAAAAAGTTCTATATCTATGGGAACAGATAAAACTAAAAATAATATTATAGAAGCTTGTATAAAACTTTCAAGTGCTAAAACTGGAGCACTTATCACTATTGAGAAACATAATACCTTAGAACAATATGCCTCTAGAGCTATAGATTTAGATGCAATAGTTACAATAGAACTTCTTTTACAAATATTTATAACTGATACACCACTTCATGATGGAGCGGTTATAGTAAGAGGAGATAGAATAGTATGCGCAGGCGCTTACTATAATTTATCAGATAATGAACACTTTAGTAAAACATCTACAGGCTCACGTCATAGAGCAGGATTAGGTATAAGTGAAGTAACAGATAGTTTAACAATTATTTGTTCAGAAGAAACAGGTAATATATCAATAGCTTTCCAAGGAACATTGATTCATATGAATAATAGGGAACATTTACAAGGCTACCTTGATTTGTTTATGAGATAGGAGAATATATGAAAATACTTAAAAAAATCTTAAATTTTATTTTAGATCCGTTTAGATATATTGGTAATTCACACGTAAGTGAAAAAATAATTGGCTTTGTTAGTAGACATAAGTGGATAATCCATATATTAGCTATTATTATTACTTTTTTGATAGTTCTTTTCATATATATAAGCAAATAAATGGTTGTTTTTATTATTAGTTTAGTTAGTATATTAACTTTTATATATTTAACATTTATCATAATAAATATAAAACATATTATTTTACTTATTACGAATGCCTTGTGGTTTTTATTATACACATTAGACTTATTTATTTTTAATAAAATATTTATAAATAACACAGTATTTATAGGCTACATAATTAGCATATTTTTATTATTAGTTGGGTTAGCATTTGTCATTTTGATGAAAAAAAATATTAATCTAGACAATAAGATTATTAACTCAAGATATAAAGGTTCTTTTATTATTCTTAATGAGAATTTAAAAATAATAAAAATATCAGAAGATTTAAAAAAATGTTTTGGAATTCCTAGATTTTTTATTTATCATAAATTTTTTAAAGTAGTAAGTAAAAATATAAGAATTAGTAAATATAATAATAATGATACTACTAATGAAAACTATAAATATTCATTGTATGAAACTTTAGAAAGAGAAATAGAAAATGATGGTGAAATCTCTTTTTATGATGTAAATGGAGAAAATGTAGTTTATAACTATAAAAATATTATTATAAAAATTAGTAAAACTAAAAAATATTTAGCACTTGTTGGTTCTCTTGAAAATAATAATAATTTATATTTAATAGAAAAAGAATTAAAAGAAAGTTCTAAACATTTAGATGATTTAGAAAACAAATTTTTAAGTATATTTGAAATTTCTAGTTTATATTTATTTTCAATAGACTGTGTAAACCAAACCATCTGGTATAGTGATAGTTTAAAACAATTACTAAACAAAGAAAAAAACAATGAGGGTGTAGCTGATTATAGAAAACTGCTTGAGCGTAATGATTTAATAAAAGTAAATAATGTAATAGAAAAATTGAAAACTAAAAATGAAATATATACAGTTACTTATAGACTATGTCTTGATAATGTATTTTTTTGGTTTAAAGAAACAGGAAAATTACTTCTAGAAAACAAAAATAATAGCAGTATTATTGGAGTAATAACTAAAATACCTACTAAACATTTTAGTTCTAGTGAATTAGAAATATTAGATGAATTAGAAACATATAATGAGTTATTAGTAAATCTAAATTCATTAGTTAAAGAACGAAAGTTCTTTAACTTAGTTACTGTTAAAATCCTAAATTTAAAAGAGATAAATAATTTAACTTCAAGAGACATAGGAAATTTATGTTTAGCATCTTTTATTGACAAAATACAAAAAGCATTTTCTAAAAATATTTATAGAATAAGTGGAACTACATTTAGTTTTTTTATTACGAATGCTAGTATAACAAATGGTTTGAAACAAAGTATTTATAATAATCCTAACTTTTTTGATATAAAAGTTAATTACGGAAGTGTAGATACAGTTTTAAATGTAGCAGCTGGTATAAGTGTATTTCCTAGTGACACTTCTAGTGTTGAAGATATTTATTCTTATTCAATTTTTGCGTTAAATATAGCTAAAAACTCTAATTATATAAAGAAAGTATGTTATTATGGGGATATTAAATAATGAGCTTAAATTTTGCGTGTATAGTCTTAGCAGCTGGAGATAGCACAAGGTATAATATAAATAATTTTAGTACTTATAATAAAACTTTATTATATATTAATAATAAAAGGCTATATGAGTACTCTACTGATATTTTTTTAAGTTTAAATATTAAAACATATTTAGTTGTTAGAAAAGAAGATATGGAAATAGTTAAAAAAGAAACATTGGGGACTGGTATAACAATTGTTGGTGGCGGAAAAAGTAGAACTATGTCTGTTAAAAATGCTTTG
>JAITXV010000131.1 GCA_031284605.1 Acholeplasmatales bacterium
TGTTTAGTATTTGATGAACCTACTAACCATTTAGATCAAAGAACTATCAAAGCTCTAAAAGAATCTTTAATTAGATTTGAAGGTACAGTAATAATAGTATCTCATGACAAAAATTTCTATAATGATATTTGTGATAAAGAAATATCATTTCTTTAAGAAAATATTTAATTCTTTTTTTATTTCTTCTTTTTTAATTCTTTTTGAAAACTCGCTTTTAACATATGGATATTCATAAAAATAGTAGTTTATTTTATCCCAATCATTATATCTATTTAAGTCAATGTTTAGTTTACTAAAATTTGACTTAATAAATAAAACTTTTCCATAATCTCTCCAAGGTCTAGCTAATATAGTAGTTTCATTATTTAAACTTTCAAATTCACATTTATAAAAAATAAATCCACTTTCACTATTTTCTATGTGCGATGGTGCAGCGATATAACCTTTTAGTTTAGCAGTAATATTACAATTAAAAAATAGAGAATTTCCCCCACCAAAAATAAAATCTACACTTCCAAGTATGTTACATTTTTTAAATATTGAATTAGATTTTTTATTTCTTAACTGTCTAATATCTAAAAAACCTAAATATCTAGTTTGTAAATCTAGTGGCAGAGGACCTAAAAATATAGTGTCTTGATAGGCATCAAAAGTACAATTTGTAGCTAAAAAGTTATTTCCGTATACACTTAATGCTACTGCTTGTCCTATTAAAGAACCATATCCTGCCGAGTTAACAATAGTTATATTTTTAAAACTAACAAAGTCACCGTATACAGTTACAGTGCTTGTTCTAAAAGTATTATAAGGTTTGTTATCATCTGCATGAATTTTCTTAGCATAATCGTTCCATATTATTTTAGTTTTATTTTCTATCCCAACTAAAGTAATATTACTATTGTTAATTACTATTTTTTCATTGTATTCTTTAGCTTCCAAATGTAAAACAACTTTTTTATCAGTATCCTCATATTTTTCTAAAATTTCATTAAGGCTTTCGCCATTTAAATATATATTTTTCATGATATAATTATATCAAGAAAAAATGAAAGGAATCTTAAAAATGTATCAAAACGACAATAGTAATGACAATATACCAAATAATGATAAAGGAAACAATTCTTCTAATATTAATAAAATAAGAAAAGTACTTAATATTATTTCCTCAGTTTTGTTAATTATTACTGGAGCTATACTATTTGTTTTATATTATAAAAATGCTACTCAGTATATATGGTTTCCTGTAGGTGCTATTTTCTTAGTAATTGGAATAATTGGAGTAGTCATTTGGTATATTGACGTAAAATCAGGATTAAATAAGAAAATTAATTCATTAATTATCCCTATATCTATGATAATCGTATCAGTCGCGTTAATAATTTTTGGGCTTATTGGATTGATTGACTAAAAAATAACGACATTTATGTCTACTGCACATAGATTTTTTCTTGTTTTGTTATCTTTTACAGATATGTATCTTGATTATTAATACATAACGATATAATTGTAAAAGTATAATTAAAAAATCTAAAAAGATTAAAACTTATTATTTATATAATAGAAAGTATAAAAAAACTAAATAAGGTAATACTAAACATGAATACCCAAACAAACAAATCAAAAGTTAATTTTAATAAAGAAAAAGATATTTTAATTATGAATACTAAAAATGGTAAAAGAGATATCAGTAATAATATTAATGCAATATATTATAATAAATCAAGATCGCAGTATGAAATACATCTTAGTTATAACAAAATATACAATGTAAATTTAAAAAATGTAAAAATTTATTATTATAAAAAGACTATAGATATCGTTAAAAATATAATTTTAGATGGCAACAAAGTACTTACAAATATTAAAGAAGTTTGGGAATATAATAATAATTACTACAAAATATTTTTTCAAAACGGAAATACGAAACTTGCACAAGATTTAAATATAAAAGTTAATAAAAGTTTATTAGTAAATGAACTATTTGGATATTATAAAAAATTAGCTCAAAAAGCAGTGGCTTTAAACAATGAAGATACTAGTGATATTGATGCTGCGTTATGCAAATTATATGAAAGTGTTGATAAAGTTAATGAGGAATCAATTCTATATAAGTATCTTTTAGGTTCGGGTGTCATATCAAGAGAAGAAAACAAGAATATAATATTTCCATTTAAATTTAACAAAAGTCAGAATATAGCCTCTAAAAATGCATTGACTAGTAATATATCAATAATTAAAGGTCCTCCAGGAACAGGTAAAACTCAAGTTATTCTTAATATAATTATGAATTTAGTTATAAGAGGTAAAACAGTTGGTGTCGTTTCAAATAACAATACAGCTATTTCTAACATATATGAGCTATTAGAAAAAGAAGGTTTATCATTTTTCTTAGCCCAACTAGGAAGCGTTAAGAATAAAAATTTATTTTTTGATTCTAAAAAGTACTATGAACAGCTTAGTACTTTTTGTAGAAACACAAAAAAAGATTACATAGATTACCAATTTAAAATTAAATTAGAAACCATAAATGAACTTTATGAGATGGATATAGAGCTTATAAAAATCAAAAATAAAATATCTGAAATAGATATAGAAAGAAAATATTATATTATGAAAAATGGGGATTGTGATACGAAAATAAGCACAAAAAAATCACCTTCATCATCAAAAATATTTAGAATAAAACTACTAATTGAAAATTCAGCACGAGTTAAACTAAGAGAAAGATTGTTTTTTAAAAAGGTATTTAAAACTAAATACGATAAGAAAAATCAATTACTTATGTTGCATATTCTTGAATCAAACTACTATTTAGTATTAAAAAATGAATTAACTGCTAAAGCTACCAAAATAGAAGAAAAACTAAAAAATTCAAACTATGAGCAATTAAAAAACGAATATACTCTAAATTCTATGAACTTTTTCAAAGATTTTCTTTATGATAAGTATAGTAAAACCTCAGTAGTTAATTTTACTAAAAAAAATTACTTAAAAAACTTTAAACTATTTATTTCTAGATTTCCCGTTATACTTAGTACCTCTCACTCTTTAGGGCACAGTGCTCCTGCTAACTTTTTATTTGATTATTTAATATTTGATGAAGCTTCGCAGTCTGATTTATTAGGTAGTGTTATATCCCTTCATTACGCTAAGAATTTAGTAATAGTTGGTGATTTAATACAATTACCAGCAATTACAGATAAAGAACTATCCCTTCATTCTGCTCTAGTATTAGAAAAAGAACAAGTAATACCTAACCAATATCTTTACAAAAATAATTCAATCTTAAAATCAATTGAACAAATATTCCCAAAAGCTCCTAAAATAACACTTAATGAGCATTATAGATGTCATCCTAAAATAATAAGTTTCTGTAATAAAATGTTTTATAATGATGAACTCCTAATAATGACTGAAGACAAAGGAGAGTCTGCTCTTAAAATAATACATACAGTTGCAGGAAATCATGCGAAACCTATCAAAACTGAAAACAATGGGTATAGTTATTCTAATGAAAGAGAAGCTACAGAAATATCAGAAAGTATTAAAAAAGGTTATATATCTGATTTCACATATGGTGTGATAGCTCCTTATAACGCTCAAGAGGAAGTTATTAGAGATAAAATAAATGAATTTTGTACAAATGAAGACAAAATAAAAATAAGCACAGTCCACTCCTTTCAAGGTCAAGAAAGAGATATTATTTATATTTCATTTACTCTAAATAACTTATATCATAGCGACTTCATCACTGACAAGCACCTATCAAATGTTGCAGTTTCAAGAGCTAAGAAACAATTAGTTGTTGTATTATCTAAAGATATATATGAAAGTAAGAATAATACCATCGCCTCCTTAATATCTCATATTAAATATTATTCACAAGATGTAAGCGAAGGTAATATTGTATCAGTATTTGATTTATTATATTCAGTTAATAAAGAAAAACTTTTAGAATTTAGAAAAACTTTTAGTATAAGATACAGGTCAATAAAAAATATAATAATTTCAGAAATGCTAGTCTATGACAAATTGCACTATATATTATCTAAAGACTATCCAACCTTAACATTTACAATGCACATAAGACTTTCATCTTTTGTAAATAAATACCCCACTAATCAAAATGAAGTAAATTATTTAAAACATCCTAATACCCACGTAGACTTTCTTATTTATGATAAGATAACTAGAACTATTATTTTAATAATAGAAGTTGATGGGGTTAGGTATCATAAAAATAATAAAAAACAATTAGAGCATGACAGGATAAAAGACGAGTGTTTGAAAGACAATGGATTATCAATCTTGAGGCTTTCAACAGACCAATCAAATGAAAAAGATAGAATTGTTTCATCAATTAATGAATATTATAGTCATAATTAGCATTTTAAGACATAAATATTTTGTATATTTATTTTTAATGATATAATTATATTAATATAATTAAAAGGAATTGTGAAGATGGCTGAAGAAAAAGAAGTAAAAGAAGTAAATGAACAAAAAGAAGAATTCGTACAAGAAAATGTTCTTGAAGACGAAGATATAAAGGAACAAGAAGTGCTAGATGTGCAAGAAACAGAAAGCGCAACAGTTGTTGAAGAGAAAAAACAAGATCCTAAGATAACAAAAGTTAAGAAAATACTTAGCGTTTTATCTTACGTTATTATCGTAGCCTCAATTATCACCGCTATTGTTTTATTAGTACAAGGTTTAAACGACTATATTTGGTTTCCTTTGTCAATAGTATTTTTCTTAATTGGAGGATTAGAAATAATTATCTGGTTTGTTGAAGGAAAAATTATTAACAAAAAGAATGTTACTAATTTAGTTATAGACGGAGTAGGTGTTATTATATCTATCGTTTTATTAATAGTTGGAATAGTAACTGTTTCTAAATAATAATAAAAAAATTAATAAATAATAAAAAAAAGACTACAATCTATTATCTTTGTAGTCTTTTTTTATTATTTAATAAGTATCAGAAGCTAGAATATTTTTAATTTCTTCTATTACGTTTTCTATATCAACCTTTTTATATAAAACATTTTTCTTATATATTAAAATTTTATCTTTTGTACCAATAATACAAATGTCACTATTTTTAGCTTCCCCTAAACCATTAACTACACATCCCATAATAGATATAGTCATATTTTTATTAATATTATATAAATCAAGATATAGTTTATTATATAACGATATCATATCATACTCAATTCTTCCACAAGTAGGACAACTCACTAAATTTATACCGTCTCTTAATCCTAAATTAACTAATAATCTTTTAGCGTAGATTATCTCACTAACTGGATCACTTGTAAAAGATGCCCTTATAGTATCTCCTATTCCTTTTTTTAATAAAGAGTTAAAAAAAATAGTAGATTTAATGTTTCCATCAATAATCCCCCCACTTTCTGTAACTCCTATATGGAGTGGATAGATTATCTCTTTTGACAACTTTTCGTTAATTTTAATACCTTGTAAGTAAGAAGTAGTTTTAACAGATACTACTATATTATAAAAGTTGTTATCTTCAAAAAGTTTTATATATTCCTTAACTAAATTAACAACAGAAGAAACATTCGCTTTTACATTTTTAGGAAGTGAACCCCCGTTAATCCCAATCCTAATAGGTATATTTTTACTATTTGCTAGAGTAAGTATTTCTTTTAAATGTCCTACATTTGAAATATTACCTGGATTAATTCTTATTTTATCTGCTCCGTTATTTATGCTTTCTAATGCTAATTTATAGTCATAATGGATATCACATACAATAGGTATATTAATTTGTTTTTTTATTTCTTTTACAGCATATGCATCTTCAATATCTAACACTGCAACCCTAACAATATCACATCCATTTTTTTCCATATCTTTAATTTGATTAACAGTAGAAAAAACATCTTTAGTTTTAGTATTTGTCATACCTTGAATAAGAATTTTTTTATTTTTTCCGCCTAATATTAAATTACCTATTTTTATTTCTTTTGTGGTCATACTAATATTATAACTTTTTATTTATTTGTTTTGGTAATTTTGTACTATGTACGTTAGTTTTTTGAGTTTTTGTGGCTGTACTATCTCTATCGTTATCTTCTAATATTTCACTATTCCATTCATGTTCTGCACAACTGTCTGCTTTTAATTCTTCTTCTATAGAACTATAATTTTCAAATATTACTTGTCTTTTTTTAGAAACAACCTTATTTATTGAATTAAACTGTGAATCAAACGCACTATCATCTTTGTTTTGACTAACTGTGCTTCTGCTTTCTTTTATTCCAAAATCACGTGATAAAGTCACTGCTTCTTTAGCAGCCCCGATGAAATAGTATTCCCATCCTTCTTTTTCTTGAGCTTCTATTATGTTTTTTATAGAATTACTGCTATATTCTTTTGATGCATTTTCATATCCATCAGTATAAATAAAAATCATAACTTTACTTGGTTTATTTATAGCATCTTCAGCATCTATTATTTGTTTTAATTTTTGGCTAGTTGTACCTATAGCATCTAAAAGTGCTGTACTACCTTCTACATAATATTGTTTTGTTGTCAATATATCAACTAAACTTATATCTACTCTATTTATTAATATTTCCATATCGTCATCAAATAATACTACGCTAACTTTGACATTTCCTTTCTTTTGTGACTTTTGTTGCTCAATTAAACTGTTAAAACCATTAATAACTGACTTTTCACTTCCTGCCATACTACCACTTTTGTCTAAAATAAATACTAACTCAATTGATTTGTTTTCCATATTTTTTCCTCCTTAGAATAATGGATATTTCCTTTGTTTTTCAAATGTTATTACTTTTAAAAGTAAATCAACACTCACACTCATATAACCAGCGTTTAACCATGTAAGTGCTATTGGTCTTGAAGTACTGTTTGCCCAGAACTCTCTATAATCATAAGCTGACTTAGGTAATTCTTCTCCAATAATATTTTCTATTTCTTCAAATTTCAATATTATTTCATTTTCTGTTGCATTTCCAAAATAATACGATAACCTGCGATACTTTCCTCTAATAAATGCATCATCTGTGTTAATACTTTTTAAACGAAACGTCCTAGTAGGTTCTTCTTGTTTTTCATCTTCAAGTAGTATTGAAGGGGCTGCTTCACTTGCGCATTCAATTATATCTTCATTCCCGCATTCAGAAACTAAAAGTTTAGTTAATTCTTCTATCAAAGAATGTATATTTTGTAAACTTATACTAATATCTTTAATAATATGTAGTATTTCTTCTTGTCCTGCGCCGTACGTTTCATATTTTTTGTGCTCATTATTATTTATCATTTTTTTACCTCCATTTCTATTATATCACATATATTATAAAAGTGTATAATTTTGTATATTATTGTATAAAATAATATTTATTTGTATTTTTTATTAAAACAAATCTTTTTTTGTCAGTAATATTTTTTATCTATTTTACTAAAAAAAATATCTTAATAGGAAACTTATTGTAATATATGGTATTAATAAAACTTATATAATAGCCAAATGAAATAAAAAAGACATTTTACTTGTAAAAAAACATAAATTATGTAATAATATATGCAGTACCGCATTTTAAAGGTCTTAAACATCTTACTTAATAAGATTACCTGATAGAGCAGAGTCCTAAATATGTTGAAAGGGGAAACTAACAAATGTACGCAATTATAGAAACTGGTGGAAAGCAAATTAAAGTCGGACTTGAAGAAGTATTGTTTATTGAAAAATTACAAGCTTCAGAAGGAGAAACAGTTACTTTTGATAAAGTTTTAGCAATTGGTCAAGACACACTAAATTATGGAACACCTTATGTTAAAGGTGCTACTGTAACAGCTGAAGTTCTTAGACAAGGAAGAAAAAGAAAAATAATCGTTTTCAAGTATCGTCCTAAAAAGAATGAAAAGACAATTCGTGGTCATAGACAATCATTTACTAAAGTAGTTATTAAAAGCATTAACTTATAAGATATGATTAGATATTATGTAATTAAAGACGACTATATAAAACAAATAGTTATTAGGGGGCATTCAGCTCAAAATAAACTTGGAAGGGATATAGTTTGCGCAAGTGTATCAACTTTGATTATTTCATCTATTAATTTAATAATTAGATTAAGATTAGATGAATTAATTGAATATGAACAAGATAATGGATATGCAAGTGTTGTTGTAAGTAACTTTAATGAAACACTAGATACAATTTTAATTAATCTAGAAGCTTCATTAGATGATTTAGAAAATCAATATAGTGCATATATAAAAAAGGAGAAAAAATAATATGAATATTATACAATTACAAATACAATTATTCGCATCTAAAAAAGGTGTTGGTTCTACTAGAAACGGTAGAGACTCTCACGCTAAAAGATTAGGAGCTAAAGCTAGTGATGGTGAAGTAGTTACTGCTGGTTCTATATTATATCGTCAAAGAGGAACTCACATTCATCCAGGTAATAATGTTGGTAGAGGCGGAGACGACACTTTATTTGCGAAAATAAGCGGAAAAGTTAAATTTGAAAGAATTAGTAAAAGTAGAAAACAAGTATCAGTATATGAAGGGTAACTATTAAAAGTTACCTTTTCTTTTCATAGTATAAAAGAAGGTGTTATTATGTTTATAGATAGTGTAAAAATTAATGTTAAAGCAGGCAAAGGTGGAAATGGTATCGTTGCTTACAGAAGAGAACCATACGTTGAAATGGGTGGTCCATACGGAGGAAATGGTGGAAAAGGTGGAAGCATCGTTTTTATGGGTGATGAAAATTTATCTACCCTTATTGATTTCAAATTTCAAAAAAATATTGTTGGTAAAGATGGTACAAACGGTGGAACTAAAGGAATGGTTGGTGCTTGTGCTGAAGATACAATTATTAAAGTTCCACTAGGAACTCAAATATTTGTTTTACCAGATGATACTTTTTTAGGTGAGATAGTATCTAATAAACAAATAATATTAGTAGCTTCTGGTGGAAAAGGTGGAAGAGGAAATATGGCTTTTGCTAGTAATAAAAACAAATGTCCTGAATTCGCTGAAAAAGGAGATAACGGAGAATCTTTTGATTTAAGACTAGAACTAAAAGTATTAGCAGATATTGGATTAGTTGGTTTTCCAAGTGTTGGTAAATCAAGTATAATAAATGCTTTGACTAATGCTAAAAGTAAAGTAGCAGCGTATCCTTTTACTACACTTCATCCTTATTTAGGAGTAACTAATTATTATGGAAACACTTTCGTAGTAGCAGACTTGCCAGGTTTAATAAAAAACGCAAGTTTAGGAGAAGGTTTAGGATTTCAATTTTTAAAGCACGTAGAACGCTGTAAAGTGTTTGCGCATGTAATAGATGCTACTAGTATCAATCCTTTACAAGATTATAAAGATATAGTAAAAGAATTAAAACTATTTAATCCATTACTTCTTAATAAAAGTGAAATTATTATTATAAACAAAATAGATGAAGTCACAGCGCCTGACTTAAAGAAAATCCAAAATAAATTTAAAACTAAAAAAGTAATAAGCGTTTCTGCTTTATATGGTACTAATATAGATTCATTAGTTAAAACTATGTATGAAGTATTATCTAGTGCTCCAAGCATTGAATTAGTTCCTAAAGAAATAGTTTCAAGAACTAATATTATTTTAAACAATATCGAAGTTATAAAAGAAGACGGAATATTTTATGTAATCGGTGATAAAGTATCTCAATTTTTCAATAGAACTGATTTTAATAACGAAGAATCAATAAAGAGATTTTTACAACAAGTAAAATCAATTGGTGTTGAAGATGAATTAAAGAAAAATGATATCAAAGATAAAGATACAGTTAACATTTACGGATTTAGTTTTGAATATTTAGATGATTTAGAAAATTAAGAAGATATATTACTATTATAATCTATAAGTAATTTATTATATTTTTTATCCATTTTAGAAATTACTTTCTTGTTTTGAATATCTAATTTTCTATAAATCAATTCTAAATCTAAAGTAGATAAAGTTATTTTATTAGTTAAATCTACATACTTACTAATAAGCTCATCGCTTTTTTGTTTATGGCTATCCTTGATATGTTTCATAATATTATCATAATACAATGAAAATTCACTTACTCCAGAAACACTTCTTCCTAGTTCTTTTTTAAGACCGCTTAAATTATTTTTATGATCGTGATTAACTTTTGCTAAATGAGAATCTAAATCTGCTGCTTTCTTTTTCTTATCTTCAGTATATTCATTAATAACATATGCTGTAGCGTTATTAAAATTTTCTTCTACTAAAAATCTTTCATTTTCAGTATATTCTTTTAAAGCAGCTATTTCGCTATGCAAAGTATTTAAATTTTTCAAATTGTTTTCATTTTGTTCGTAAAATCTAGCTATTTTAGAATTATAATCATTTTCAAATAGTTTATTATTCTCATTTATTTGGTATTCAGATTTATTTTGTAATAAAGTATTTGAAATATCATCTACCATTTCCATATAACTAATATGAGCTTTATAATCATTAATAATATTATCAAATATATTGTTTATTACCAAATCATATTTATCTAAGACTGTATTTCCATCACTATTTATTTTTTTATTTAAAATATTAATATCATTGTTAGATTTATATAAATTTAATTTATAATTAGTTAATTCAGTATAACTTTTATCGATGTTTTCTTTTAAGTCTGCTTTGGTATTGTTAATAACAGAGTAAAAAGAATCTAATGAATTAATAATTTGATAATAAAAATCATTAGTATTATCAATAAACTCCACAATTTCATCAATTCTTTTATATAAAGATTGTTTAGTAGCTAACATATTTTCAATTTCACTGTTAAGTTCTTTACTTTTACTATCTAAAAGTTTTTGTTTTTCATTAAATAAAGCCACCCTAGAATTTAAAACACTGTTATATTGGTTTATTTTATCATTATATACATCTACTTTTGAAAGTTCTGATAAAGTGAATTGAAATTTTTTATCATTAGTTAAAGTTTCACTTATATTATTAGTATAAATAGTATTAAAAAACTCTTTATTATATTTAGTGAAGTCACTTTCAGTAAATGACATAAAGTAAGAAGAACTAATATAACGAACAAAGAAATCTTTAATGATTTTTGATGAATGGACATTTACATCGCGTAATAAATTAGCAGATTCAAAAAATATTTTTATTAACTTATCTATTTCAGTTATTTTCATTCCTTCTTTTAATAAATTAGTAATAGTTTCAAACTGTAAATTAAAAAATCCGATGTAATCGTTTAAAAATACAAAGAAGTTTTTGATAGTATAATCTTTTATATCTATTGTTTGGCTAATCTCTTGTTTCAAAGATTCTATATTATTAGTAACTTTATTTTTATGATAATTAATAACTGATATTAACTGTTTATGCTTTTCAATTTCTATTTTTTGTGTAGCAATATTTTTTTCTAAAGTTATTAAATCATTGTAAGAATCAGTAAAAGTATCTTTGGCGTTATTAACTTTGTCAATATATAACAACCTTAAAGTTTCCTCTTGGATTCTAGTATAGTTAAAACTATCCCTATCACTTTCAATTATCTTTTCCTGTTCTAAAATTCTACTTGATAGTTCAGCACAGTTAATTTCTAATTGTTTTTGTTTGCTTAACCTATTTTTTTCTAACAAATAATTGAATTGTTCAGTGTGTTCAACGTCACTATAATTCAATTTAATTTTAAAAACATCAAAACTATTATCTAAATTCATCATTTCTATATTTTTATTAATAGTAGCTATGTTTTCTTCTTCTTCTAATATTCTTTTTTCTTTATCTAAATTATTTTTTGAGATTAAATTAATTGATTTCAAAGGTAACATATTAAATTCATGAGACACTTCCTCAATTGATTTTTTAATATTAGCTAATTCAATAAGATGTTTCTTTTTCAAATCATATTTTTCAAATAACAAATTATAATTACGTTCAACAGATTTTAGTTGGAATTCTTCTTTAGTATCCGCTATTTTTATTTTTATGTTTCTATTTAAAACTAAATCTTCCCTTTGTGATATTAAATTATTATAAACACTTTGTTGTTTATTACTTTTCTTTAATTGAATATTGATTGAATTATTACTTTGAATAGTACTTAATAAGTTTTTAAGTTGTTTAGCTTGTTTAGCTATATCAGCATCTATTTTAGTTTTTTTCTCAAAATAATCATTATTAATATTATTTATTTCTTCAGAATAATTATATTTGATAGTGTTTATCTCTACTGCCTTATTTTGATATTGTTCCGCTATACTTTTTGTTACTTCTTCTAAAGCTTGAGCATATTCTTTATCTACTTTATCAATTTTTTGTTTATATTCAACATTTTCATCGGCTATTATAGCATTAGTTACTTTATTAATTTCCACAAAATTATAAAAAGCCATATTAGTTTTTTGTCTAATAATATCTATTTGCATATTATGCTTATAACCTATACTATTTTTATCTAATGAATACTTAATATCCGCATCTTCTATTTGATCGGTATATTTTTTCTTAACTTTTTCAAAAAACACTGCTATTTGATTTTTATAATAATTAAAACTAGTAATAGTTTCATCATTTTTATTTTGATAGTATTCTCTTATTTTAGGAAATAAACTTTTAATATATCTTTGTTTATCAGCGAAAGCTAAAGCAGATTCTTTTATAGATTCAGTTTTTTCATTTATTATAACATCAATTTGTTTATTAAAAGAAAGTCTTTCAACATTGATTTTATTATTTAGTTTATTCACAGTGTCTTCCACTGTGTTATTTATATCTTCTTTTAATTTATCAAAGCTAGTTTTAGTAATAGTATTTTCGCTTTCTAGAGTAGCTAAAGCATCTTCTTTAGAAGCAGTTATCGCACTTTGGTTAGTTAACAAATAATATTCAGCGTTATCATAGTTTTCTTTTAATATATTAAGCTGTTTTTCTAAGTCAGTGAAAAAAATAATAATCTTATTTATTTCGTGTGAATAATCTAAATTCTCTAACTTGAAATCTTCAATTTTTTTAATAATATTTTCAAAATATTCCATATAATAATCTCTTTTACTATATTATTATATCATTTTATTGTTATCTAATTTAAATAAATGGGTGTACAACTATTAATTATTATATTAAAAGCATGATATAATAAATATAACGCTTATTACGGAGGTAGTGTTTTGTATTCATATATCAAAGGAACAATAAAAGAAGTAACCCCAACTCACATAGTTTGTGAGAATAATAACATAGGATATTTAATTTTTACACCTAATCCTTATCTTTTCAAAATCAATTTAGAGTATACTATTTTTATATACCAACATGTTAGAGAAGATAACATTTCTCTTTTTGGTTTTTTAGAAAAAGAAAGAAGAAATCTATTTATTAAATTACTTGGAGTTTCAGGAATTGGTCCAAAAAGTGCTCTTTCTATTATGACAGTAGAAAATGCTCTTGATTTACAAAAAGCTATCGAGGAAGGTAATTCTAAATATTTAACCACATTTCCAGGTATTGGTCAAAAAAGTGCTTCTCAGATAATTTTAGATTTAAGAGGCAAGCTTGAAGATAGTGCAAATGCTACTCAAGTTACAGATGTTGTCTTAGCATTAGAAGCACTTGGTTATTCAAAAGAAAAAATCAAACAAGTTTTAAAAAATGTTGATACTACCCTAGATACAAAAGAAATAATTAAAAGCGCTCTAAAAATAATTAATAAATAAATAAAGAAAGGTAATAAAATGGATAGAATAGTTAACGCTAAAAAACAAAACGCAGAAGAAGAACAAGAAAAAACATTAAGACCCCAAAAATTAAATGATTATGTTGGTCAAGACGATACAAAAGAAGTCTTAGATGTTTATATAAAAGCAGCTAAAAAAAGAAATGAATCAATAGATCATATATTGTTTTATGGTCCCCCAGGATTAGGTAAAACTACTTTAGCTGGAATTGTAGCTAATGAGCTTGGAGTTACTATAAAAATAACTAGTGGACCCGCTATTGAAAAATCAGGTGATTTAG
>JAITXV010000023.1 GCA_031284605.1 Acholeplasmatales bacterium
TTATATAGTTTTATTTTAGCATCAGACGTTACTATTTGAGGAGTAAGCCATCCCCATATTATTTTGTTAAACGGACCGTGATCGCCTACATTATAATCCATCATATCAGCACCACCTAATCCACCAGTGTTTTTATTTCCTTTGTCATAGTCATATAAATCAGGAAATCCAAACATATGACCTGTTTCATGAATAAATGTTTCTGCGTTTATTGGAATACTAGGTAAACCTAACTTATCTAAAAAGAAACTATAACTAGCCCACATATATGAAGATGGTCTATAATAAGTAGTATCACCCGGATTGTTGTATTTTAAATCACCAATTGCAGGCACAACTGTACTAATATACTCATATTGATAAGCCCACCATAAATCATTACTAGTTTCATAAGGGCGTGCATATATTAAATATATTCCATCAAGCAGTCCATCAAAGTTTGTATCAAAAGATGAAAAATCAATATTGTTTTTATGATAATTAAGTGAATCTCTTATAGCATAATAATCACTATAATATTCCCCTGATACTTTATAATCTGATGCAAATTTACTAGCAGTTACGTTATATGTATACGGACTAAGTACTACACCGTTAAATGATACTTTTGAAAATGAAGACTTATTATAAAAACTACTTACTGATTCCCATCCTGTATCTGCAGATGTTCCAAAGAATCCTTTTTCTATTAAGCTTAAATTAGCACTAGTAAAGGAATAATCACTAAATGCTATAGGTATTACTAATACATTTAAACTTATATTTGAATTAGTATTAGGTTCTACACTTGGCAAGCCAATGTTTTTGTTTAAATATGACATTTTGTCATCTAAAAGTTCTATATTAGTACTATAAACTCCGTTTCCTCCTCCATTTTGGTAAGGATATGGACTATAAGATGTATAGTTGTGAGTGTCTTGTTGTAAAACTAAAAATTGATAATTTCTAGAATTAGTTGTATTATTATGCTTTAATGTAATAGTTATAGTTACTAACACATCATTGGTCTGTCTAAGAACAAATCCGTTATCAGTTATAACACTCTTTTTATTTGATGAATATAAAGCTGTTACATTATACGAACTAAACTCATTATCAAATAATAAATTAGATGTAACTTCATTGCCTTGGAGAATATCTAAATATAGGTTATTTTCTATTTCGTTCCATACTCCGCTAAAATCAAAGACATTTAAGTCATAGTTATTTGGTAGTATGGTTAAATTGTATGTTTTTATGTCAAACATATCAATATCTAGTAGTATTACTGATAGTACTATGTAATTAAAATTATTATTTTTAGTTATAATACCTTCATTTGTTAAAAATGAAGGATTAGATGATTGATAAACTGCTTTAATATTAGTATCACTAAATTCTTTAACAAATGTTAAATCATCTATTACAAAATCATTTCTATTATTAGCAATGTTTAAATTGTCTTCTATCGTAGAGTATAAAAATGATAAAGTAGGAGAAGAAACTAAGGAAGATGCTAACACTATGAAATTAAATACTCGGGCATCATCTCCATATGTAAGATCGCAAATAGTAGCTGTTATACTAACAATGGTATCTTTTGATGGTCTAGAAACTATGCCAGTGTTACTAATAATGTCTGTGTTAGATGACGAAAATGAAATACTAGAAGTTAAATCTATAGCATAATTAAATTCAAGATCGTAATCTAAAGTCATATTATCATGTTTATAAAAATTAGAAATGATATCATCCCATATTAAATAATTGTCTGGTACATTGTTTTCATATTTTAAAATGACTAAGTTATAAGCAACTGTTGTTGTTACTATTTTAGATGGATCTAAAGAAGAAGGAACTGAGATAAGAGCTGTTAAATTAATATGTTCATCTTCGTAAAAAGGTCTATTGACGATAATTAACGTTTGATATGTATTTAAAGAAATAGTGTTTATAAAACCTCCAACTACATTATAATTGCTAGAATCATAAGTGACTATAACTTTATTATCGATAAGGGTAGAAGGAACAAAAAAGTTAGAAGTAATACTAGAAGCAGTTAGGGGGGTTATCAAACTATTTAAAGTATTAGTGGCTTCGTCTAGTAGTTCTTGGTCAATAGTAGATAATACATCTTCAAGAGCTGGAATTTTAACTATTAAGTTATAAGTTTTTTTAGTAGAGTAATAAGTAAGTTTTACTGTTACAGCAACTGTAACACCATATTCTTTTTGGATTACTATACCTTCTTCATTGTTAAAATACAAGCTATCTTCATTATTAGATATATAAGTAATAGTTACTCCATCGTATTTAGTAGGAGCACTAAAATTAGTTATTAGATAATTTTTATCAATTTTTGATACTATACTATTGTAAACAACGTTTATTTTTTCAGCATCTTCATCACTAAATATATTAAAAATACATGAAGATAGTAGAAAAAATAATGAAAAAATTGTTACAAATATGATAGATAATTTTGTTTTATTTTTTTTCATAATATACACCTTCCTCTTATAAGTATATCATATTTTGGGGTTTTTTTGATAATAAAGGTAACAGATTGGCTAACTATAATAGTAACAAAGTTCAAATAATCGTGCAATTATTTATGCAATTGAACATATAATATCATATTTTTTTCATAATAATAAAATGTAAAAAAAGATTGTCAATGTTGTTTTTATTATTTGAAGTACTTATTAACTAGGTTATTTGTTATAAAAAAAGTACAGTTGTAAAATAAGAATATTAAAATGTGAATTATGTCAAAACTGTTGTTTGTTTTTTAATTGTAATAATAGATTTAACTTGCTTGATATATTATACTAAAAAAATTACTAAGTAGAGGTGGAGTTATTTTTACTAGGATAAAGTGTTTTATTTATGTGGTGATACGAGTAATATTAAATTTAAATATAATACTTTGAACTAAAGAATTAGTTGGATAAAGCTATACAATAGTGATTCTAGGTATATATAAAGAGAGGAAATTAAAAATTAAAATAAAAAAACCACCTATATGTAGGTGGCCTGGTTAGTCCGTATCTAACCCATATATATATTTTATCATATATTAATATGTGTGTGTTAATATATGTGTTTTTAATAAAATATGAGTGTTTCAAAGAATATTATTTTATAGCAAACTAGAGAAAGAATATAGACTAAATAAAAAGTGGTAACGCGCCGACTATGTCGTTGTTAATTACCACCATATCTATCATAACATTACATTAAAAAAATGTGGCATAAAAAATGCTCACATCATGCATAATGTGAGCGTTGATACTAATTAAAGTATCGCTATAATTATTTTATCATATATTAATATGAGTGTGTTAAAAAATGATAAATAATTTTCTGCTACTTTTATAATAAAATAGCTATAAAAAACATAAAAACTAAAAATATATTGAGGGATATCCTAACTTCAATCTAAAACAAAAGTGAGGTAATTATTCTTGTGAATTAGAATTATATATAAAAAAGTCTTCATTTACATGATGGAAGTTTAAAAATAAAATATTTACTTATTAGTCAGTATTTTACGTTTTGGTATAATGAATTAAATGTGCAATATACGGGTAATATTAATTCAAATTATGTGATTATTGCGTTTATTATACTGTTTATTAAGTTTGAAAAATTTATTTTAACAAAAAATATTAGTAAAACTAAATAAAAAAGAATAAAAAAAATAGGAATGATTCTATAAAAAAAAGAAGTGATAATCGATATGGTTTTAATAAATCGCACATAATCACTTCCAAATCTATTATAACATTATATTAAACAAATGTGTTAAAAAATGCATTCATAAAAAAGCCCACATCACAACGGTGGGCAATGATACTTAATAGTTAAAATCTAAATATCGTCATTATATTCTACCATATATTAATATATTTGTGTTAAAAAATGTGTTATTTATTAATATGAGTAGTACAAAAAAATATTTTTTTTATGTAAGTTAGGGGAATTATATAGACTAAATAAAAAAGAATTAATAGTGTGGAAATTAGATAAAAAAGATGAAAATATAATGAATAAATCTATAATAAAATTTAAAAAATAAAAAAGGAGTGATACCCGATAAATCGTACATAAACCGCTCCCATATCAATTATAACATTGTATTAAACAAATGTGATAACAAATGTAT
>JAITXV010000006.1 GCA_031284605.1 Acholeplasmatales bacterium
CAATAATGAAGTACCACCTATGGAAATGTTGTTTGATAAACCAAATATCTGACAAATCAAAATTGGTAAGACAGCTACGAATACTAAATATATTGTACCTATCACAGTAACTTTAAATAGTAATCTGGCAACAAAATTTTTTGTATCTTCTCCTGGTCGTACACCGGGAATAAATGCATTACTTTTTGACAGGTTATCAGCAATTTTATTAGGACTCGTTTGCATAAATGAATAGAAAAATGAAAATATAACAATTAGTAATATATATATTACAAGACCTATAGTTTTTCTATTGTTAAATATTTCATTTAGCCAGAAGCCTACCCCAGCGGATGAATCTACACTAAAGAAGCCTGCAATAGTTAGTGGAATAGATAACACAGTAGAAGCAAATATTACTGGCATAACGCTAGCTGAATTAAGCTTAAGCGGAATATCAGAGTTACTCTTTCCTTGCCTATTAGCATATTGAATAGGTATTTTTCTGGTAGAACTTTGAATAAAAGTTACTAATAAAATAACACCAATATAAACTAATATAACTATAATAAAATACAATATTTGATACCATTTACCTGCAGGAGCATCAGCGGTTCCTGTGATAAATTTAGACCATAACGATGTACCCATTGAAGGAATACTAACTACGATACCAGCAGTAATTAACATGCTTGAACCATTTCCTATACCTTTTTTAGTGATTAAATCAGCTATCCAAATACAAATACAAGTTCCAGCAACTATAGCTAGTGGCATAAATACATAAGCAGCAAATCCTACAGCAAAGCCATTTTGCATAAATGCAGGAGAGACATATAGTATGTTAGCTAATTCTCCATTTGCTCTACCAAGTATAAGTAATAATCCTTGAATGTATGCTAATGCAAATGCTAAATATCTAGTAAATTTAGAAGCTTTTTGTCTTCCTGCGTCTCCTTGATCTTGCCATTCTTTTAGTTGAGGAATAACTGTTTGTAATAACTGTACTATAATTGATGATGTAATGTAAGGGGAAATACCTAAAGCAAGTATACTTCCTTGTTCTATAGCATTGCCACCAAAATTATTAAGAATTTGTAAAAAGTCATTACTTTTAATCCAACTTTCCATAGAAAGTGTATCCATTAGCGGAATATGAACAAATATTAATACTCTAAATAATAGAAGTAACGCAAAAGTTATCAATATTTTAATAAGGATAGACTTATTAGTTAGTATTGCTTTTAAACGCCCCATTTCTATAGCACCTCGTAAGTTGATTTATTACTCTCGATTTTTGCAATAGCTGCTTTAGAAAATTTATGAGCTTTGATAGTTAATACTTTTTCTAAATTACCATTAGATAAGATTTTTACACCTGACAATACTCTAGAAATAACTCTTCTATCAAGTAATGCTTGAGGGGTAACAACTTCTCCATCAGCAAATATGTTCAAGTCGCCTAAATTAACAACTGCATATTCTTTTCTATTGATATTATTAAATCCTCTTTTAGGTAATCTTTGGAAAAATGGAATTTGTCCGCCTTCAAAACCTGGTCTTGGACCACCGCCACTTCTAGCTAATTGTCCGTTAAAACCTTTACCTGATGTTTCTCCGTGTCCTGAACCGACACCTCTACCAACTCTTTTACGTGCTTTTCTAGCACCTTTTACGGGTTTTAATTCATTTAACATTTTTATTCCCCCTTCAATTCAGAAACTGTAACAAGATGCTTAATAGTATCTATTTGGCCTTGTACAGAATCATTTAATTCTTTTACTACAATTTGATTAACTCTATGTAATCCAAGTGCGTGCGCAGTTTTAATTTGGTTAGGTTTTCTTCCAATTAAACTTTTAACTAATTTTACGGAAACTGCCATTTTACTCTTCCTCCTTAGTTAAAGAACGATCGGATAATATTTTTTCAGCTGTTCTCATTTTACTAAGACCTTCGAATGCAGCTCTAACAACATTAATTGCAGTTCTTGAACCCAAAATTTTGGCAGAAACATCATTAATACCTGCAAGTGAGAAAATACTTCTTAATGCTCCACCAGCTATAATACCAGAACCTTTAGGAGCTGGTTTTATAAATACTTGACCACTTCCATAATGACCGATTAACGCTTGTGGAACTGTAGTATCTTTAATTGGAACAGTCATAGTGTTAGCTTGAGCTTTTATAACTGCTTTTTTAATTGCATCAGGAACTTCAGCTGCTTTACCAGTACCAAAACCAATTACACCTTTTTTATTTCCAACAACTACTAATGCGGTAAATCTAAATCTTCTACCACCTTTTACAACTTTAGCTACTCTTTTAATAGAAACTATAGCTTCACTAAATTCTTTTTCTTCTTCTTTTACGACAAAATCTCTAGCCATTATTTATAGTCCCCCTTAAAATTTCAATCCAGCAGCTCTTGCTGCATCAGCTAACGCTTTTACTTTACCTGTATATAAATAGCCACTTCTATCGAATACAACGTTAGAAATATTTAATTCTAATGCTTTTTCAGCTATTAATTTTCCAAGTACTTCTGCATTTTTTACATTAGCGCCTTTTACACTAGCACTAACCAATGTAGTTTGTGCTTTATCGTCAATAATTTGAACATAAATTGCAGTATTAGATCTAAACACATTTAATCTAGGACGTTCTGGAGTTCCTATGATTGTTTTTCTAATTCTAAGATGACGTTTAACTCTAGATTCGTTTGAACTTATTTTATTTATCATATCATATTCCCCCTATTTTGCGGTCTTGCCGGCCTTTCTTCTAACGTGTTCTCCTACATATCTTATACCTTTTCCTTTATATGGTTCAGGTTTATATGTATCTCTAATTTTAGCAGCAAATTCTCCGACTTCTTGTTTATCAATTCCAGTTATTATAATATCTGTATTTTTTGGACACTCAACTTTAATTTGCTTTGGAATAATAAATTCAACAGGATGAGAATAGCCTATGCTTAGTACTAATTTACTTCCTTCTAAGGATGCTCTATAACCTACACCTTGAATTTCAAGTGCTTTTTTAAAGCCTTCTGATAATCCAACAATCATATTAGATAATAGAGCTCTAGTAGTACCGTGAATTTTCCTTGTGAATATCGCATCATCAGGTCTGCTAATTTTTATTTCGTTCGCTTCTTGCTTAATAGAAAGAGAACTATAAAATTGGCATTTTAATTCACCTTTAGAACTTTTAACTGTTACTAAATTTCCATCTGCAATATCAACACTAACGCCTGCAGGAACTTTGATTACTTTATTGCCTATACGACTCATATTCTATAATCCCCCTTACCAAACGTAAGCGATAACTTCGCCACCGATTTTAACTTCTCTAGCTTCTTTATCAGTTAATATCCCTTTAGATGTAGAAATTAATGCAATCCCTAAACCAGATAATACTTTAGGTAGTTTTTCAACTTGTGCATAAATTCTAAGACCAGGTTTCGATATCCTTTTTATACCTTTAATTACTCTTTCGTTATCTTGAGTATATTTTAAAGTTATTGTTATTGTTTGTTCAATTCCTTTTTTTGAAATTTCGAATTCTTTAATATATCCTTCTTTTTTCAAAACTATTAGTATATCTTGCTTAAGATTACTAAAAGGAACATCTACTTTTTTAATACGCATCATATTTGCGTTACGGATTCTTGTAAGCATATCCGCGATTGGATCAGTCATAACCATATTCTTTTACCTCTTTCCTTACCAACTTGCCTTTTTAACACCAGGCAACTTACCTTCATTAGCTAATTCTCTAAAATGAACTCTAGCTAAACCAAATTTACGAATATATCCTCTTGGTCTGCCGTCTAAAGAATCTCTATTTCTAAGCCTTGTAGGACTAGCATTTCTTGGCAATTTTTGTAATCCTAAATAATCGTGATTCTTTAATAGTTCAGCTCTTTTTTCAGCATAACGAGCAACGATTTCACGTCTTTTTTGTTCTTTAACAATTTTTGATATTTTTGCCATAATTTACCTACTTTCTAAAAGGCATACCGAATTTGCTTAGCAATGCCTTACCTTCAGCATCTGTTGATGCAGTAGTAACAATAACTATATCCATACCTCTAACTTTTTTAACTTTATCAAAGTTAATTTCTGGAAAAATTAATTGTTCTTTAATACCTAAAGTGTAATTTCCTCTGCCATCGAAAGCATTAGAATTTATACCTCTAAAGTCTCTAACTCTCGGAAGAGCAATTGATACTAATTTATCAAGGAAATAATACATTTTTTCTCCTCTTAAAGTTACTTTAATACCAATATTCATATTTTCTCTTAATTTAAAATTAGAAATACTCTTCTTAGCTTTTGTTATAATTGGTTGCTGTCCTGATAAGCTTTTTAATTCTTCAAAAGCATCATCTATAACTTTTGAATTTTGTACAGCATCACCACAGCCCATATTAATAACAATTTTTTCAATCTTAGGAACTTGCATAATTGACTTATACTTAAATTGTTCAATTAAAGCAGGAGTTATTTCGCTTTTATATAATTCTTTTAATTTTGACATATTTTCACTCCTTATTTACCTAATTTATCCAAAAGCTCTCCGCTTTCTTTTGCAAACCTAAGTTTTTTACCATTTACAATTTTATATCCAATTTTTGTTGGAACATTTGTTTTTGGATCTATTATTGCAACGTTTGAAACATTAATAGGTGCTTCAGCTTCGATTATTTGTCCTTTTTCATTTTGTTGAGTAGGTCTTTGGTGTTTTTTAACTTTATTCATACCTTCAACTAAAACTTGATTCTTATCAGGAAAGACTTTTACGACTTTACCAGTTTTTCTTGTTTTTTTGCCTTTTTTATCAACTACAAACTTATCATCTTGATCGCCAGTTAATAAAACAACAGTATCGCCAGTTTTTATTTTCATCGCATATCCTCCTATAATACTTCACTTGCTAATGACATAATCTTTGTGAAGTTTTTATCTCTTAATTCTCTAGCAACGGGTCCAAAAATACGGGTACCACGTGGATTTAAATCTTCTTTAATGATTACACATGCATTTTCATCAAATTTTACGTAGGAACCATCTAATCTCCTAACACCAAACCTTGTTCTAACAACTACAGCCTTTACAACGTCGCTTTTTTTAACAACTCCATTAGGAAGGGCTTTTTTAATAGTAACAACAACAATATCTCCTATACTTGCATATCTTTTTCTAGTACCACCTAAAACTTTAATAACTAAAGCTTCTTTAGCACCGGAATTATCAGCTACAACCATTCTAGTTTCTGCTTGTATCATATTACTTTTCCCCCTTATTCATCAGCTGCAGCTTTAACAACTGCTAGAAGACGAAATTTTTTAGTTTTTGATAATGGACGAGTTTCCATTATTGTAACTACATCGCCTTCTTTTGCTAATCCTTCACTATCATCTACATGATATTTTTTAGATTGTTTAACTCTTTTGTTATAAAGTCTATTTACTTTAAATGTATCTACGTTTACAGTAATCGTTTTTTCCATTTTTGTAGAAACGACTGTTCCAGTGAACACTTTTCTTCTATTACGTTCTTCTATCATTTTTTTAAACCAGCCTTTCTTTCATTCAATATAGTCATCATCTGAGCAATTGTTTTTCTAATTTCTGATATACGGTGGGTCTTTGCTAATTGGCCAGTCGCATGTTCTAAACGCAAGAAGAATAAATCTAATTTTAATTGTATAATTCTGCTTTCTAAATCTGAATTAGCTAATTTTCTAATATCTGCTGTTGTCATAATTATTCATCTGCTCCTTTCACGATTATTTTGGATTTTATTGATAATTTATAGCTTGCTAATCTTAGTGCTTCTCTTGCAATTTCAGGAGAAACCCCATTGATTTCAAACATTATTTTATCTCTTTTTACTACTGCTACATAATGATCTGGTGCGCCTTTACCACTACCCATACGAACTTCAAGAGGTTTTTTAGTTTTTGCTAAATGTGGAAATATATTTATCCAAACCATACCTAAACGTTTCATATGTCTAGTCATCGCAATTCTGGCAGCTTCAATTTGACGTGAAGTTACCCATGCGCCTTCTAAAGCGACTAAACCAAAATCACCATTAACCATTATATTTTTACCTTTTACATGTCCTTCGTATGATACTCTGTGAGGACGACGAAATTTAGTTCTTTTAGGTTGTAACATCCTTAATTACCTCCTTCAGATTTTTCTTCTTTTTTAGGTCTTGGTCTAAAAGAATTATTATCTCTAGGAGGTTTTCTTCTTTCAGGTGCAGGACCATCAATTGATTCTCTTAAACTTTCTCTAGTTTTACCAGGAGTAACTTCTCCATTGTAAATCCATACTTTAATTCCAAGTTTACCATAAGTTGTATCTGCTTCACATGTTGCATAATCAATGTCTGCTCTTAATGTGTGAAGTGGAACTCTACCTTCAGAATATCCTTCGCCTCTTGCAATTTCTGCACCGCCAAGACGACCAGATACTAATGTTTTAGCACCTTTTGCTCCAGCTTTTAATGCTCTAGAAATTGTATTTTTTTGAGCTTTTCTAAATGAAGCTCTTTTTTCTAATTCATCAGCGATGTTTTGAGCTGCTATTGCAGCACATCTTTCAGGTCTTCTTACTTCTACTATTCTAAATGAGATTTCTCCAAATTTAGAATTTGCATCAACAATTTTATTTAATGCTTTTATAGTTAATTCTTTTGTGGTTTTAGCAGGAGCATCGTCTTTTCTTCCGCCTATAGCTACGCCGGGTTTACCTACGAATACACTAACAACAACTTTTCTTCCATCGCTTGTATTTTTTCTCTCAATTTCTGCATGTGAAAAGCCAGCTTTTTTCTCTTTATACAATTTTGTTAGATATTTACGTATTTCAAAATCTTCTTTGACATATTTAGGTACATCTCTATTAATAGCATACCATTTTGAATCCCAAGTTCTGATAATTCCAATACGCATTCCTATTGGGTTTGCTTTTTGTCCCATATTTCTACTCCTTGCTTGCTACCACAACTGTAATGTGTGATAACCTTTTTTGTATCATATCGCCTTGACCTTTAGCTCTTGGCAACATTCTTTTCATTCTAGCTGCTTCATTTACATAGCATGTTTGTACAAATAAACTGTCTTCTGAAAGTTTAAAATTGTTAACTGCATTTGCTACTGCACTATTTAATACTTTTGTTATAATTGGGCTAGCTGCTTTAGGTGTAAACATTAAAATTGCACGAGCTTCTTTTATTTGTTTACCTCTAATCAAATCTATTACTAACCTAGCTTTTCTAGGAGCTATTCTAACTGATTTTGCTATTGCATTTACTTCCATCTTATTAGCCTCCTACTTTTTAGCCGCTTTTTTGTCACTCTTTGAGTGACCTCTATAAGTTCTTGTTGGTGCGAATTCACCAAACTTATGTCCAACCATATCTTCAGTAATATATACTGGAACATGTTCATGACCGTTATGAATTGCTACAGTGTATCCGACAAATTGAGGGAATATTGTAGAACGTCTTGACCAAGTCTCTATAACTTTTTTTTCATTTGTTTTTCTCAAATTTTGCACTTTTACAAGTAAATGTAAATCGCAAAATGGACCTTTTTTAATTGAACGAGCCATTATATTTCCTCCTACTTACCATTTCTACGTCTTATTATTAATTGAGAAGACGCTTTTTTCTTATCTCTTGTCTTAATACCACGAGCTTTTTTACCCCAAGGTGTCATTTGAGATTTTCTACCAATTGGAGCTTTACCTTCACCACCACCATGTGGGTGATCATTTGGATTCATAACACTACCTCTTACAGTAGGTCTAATGCCCATATGTCTGGTTCTTCCAGCTTTACCAATGTTAACTAATTCAATAGTTTCATTTCCAACTATACCAATTGTTGCTTTACAAACACCTAGAATTTTTCTAACCTCACCTGATTGTAATCTAACAAGAACATATCTGTCTTCTCTACCTAATATTTGAGCAGAGTTACCAGCAGCTCTCGCAATTTGACCACCTTTACCAGGTTTTAATTCTAAATTATGTACGATTGTACCAACTGGGATATTAATAAGTGGTAAACAATTACCAACTTTAATATCAGAACCTTCTCCAGATACTATTGTATCGCCAACATTTAAACCTTTCGGCCATATAATATATCTTTTTTCACCATCCACATAATGTAGTAGGGCTATATTGGCGTTTCTGTTAGGGTCATATTCAATTGTTGCTACTTTTGCAAGAATACCATCCTTATTTCTTTTGAAATCTATCAAACGATATTTTCTTTTACTACCACCACCTTGATGTCTAACGGTTATTTTACCTTCATTATTTCTACCACCATTTTTATGTAGTGATACTAATAATGATTTTTCAGGAGTTCTAGTGGTTAATTCTTCGTAAGTTAATGTAGACATATTTCTTCTACCATTAGTTACTGGCTTATATTGTTTTATTGCCATTTTTATTTCTCCTCTAATTATTATTAATTAAATTGTGAATGCAGGTATTTTTTGTCCTGCTTCCAATTTAACAATCGCTTTTTTATAAGCGCTCTTATAACCTTCGTGTTTACCCATTCTTTTGAATTTTGGTAATACATTGATAGTGTTAACACTTAATACTTTAACCTCAAATAACTTTTCTACAGCTTTTTTTATTTCGCTTTTGTTTGATTTGGGTTCTACTTTGAAAGTATATTTATTCTCTTTTTCAGCCATTTTTATACTATTTTCAGTAATTATGGGTGCTTTAATTATTTCAGTGTAATTATTCATTTGATAAAACTCCTTCAAAATACTTTACTGCTTCTGTTGTAAGTACTAATGTTTTGCAATTTAATATATCATATACAGAAGCATGAGAAGCTTCTGAAAATGCTAAATATGCAATATTTCTAGCAGATAATACAAACTCATCGCTTAATAATAAATCTACTAGTAGTGTTTTCCCACTTACATTTAATTTTGCTAACAAATCTACAACATTTTTAGTTTTAACTTCTTTAATATTTATACTTTCTAAAACTACTAATGATTTGTTTTGTACGTGATAGCTTAGTGCGCTTCTTAAAGCTAATTGCCTTACTTTTTGATTCAATTTAACAATGTACTTTCTAGGATGCGGACCCCAAACAATACCACCATGATACCATTGAGGACTTCTTGTAGAACCTTGACGAGCTCTACCTGTACCTTTTTGTCTATATGGTTTTCTACCGCCTCCTGAAACTGCGGCTCTGTTTTTGGTTTCTGCTGTTCCTTGACGCATTGCTGCTTGTTGAGCTACAACTGTATCATAAACTGCTTGTTGGTGAGGAGTTATTCCAAATACGTATTCATTAACATCAATTACACCTTTAGTACCATCGTTTTTTATTAATTCTAAACTCTGCATTTGTTTTTACCTCCTACTTTAATGTTTTAATAGCTGTCTTAACAACTACTAAACCTTTTTTAGGACCAGGTATTGCACCATTTACTAATAATACTTGATGCTCAACATTTACTTGAACTATTTTCAAATTTTGTATAGTTCTTTGTACTGCTCCCATATGACCAGGTAATTTCTTGCCTTTTTCTTTACCTTTAATTGGTCCCATTGAACCTGGTGCTCTATGATATCTAGAACCATGAGCCATAGGTCCCCTATGTTGGTGATTTCTTTTTACTGAACCTTCAAAGCCTTTACCTTTTGAAACTCCAGTTACATCTACTAATTCACCTACTTTAAACAATTCTAACCCAACTAATGAACCAATTTCTAATTCTGATAATTCATTATTTCCATCAAAGCGTATTTCTTTTAGAAAGCGCTTAGGTGCTGTGTTAGCTTTTTTCACGTGCCCATTGTCAGGCTTGTTACTTAATTTTTCACGTATAGTTTCAAAACCAATTTGTGTTGCCACATAACCATCGTTTTCAACAGTTTTTTGTTGAATAACAACGTTATCTGATACATCTACTACAGTGACAGGAACAACTCTACCATTTTCATCAAAAACTTGAGTCATACCTAATTTTCTACCTAAGATTCCTTTTGCCATTTTATTTCCCTTTCTTTTTTTATTTTTTAACTAACTTTTCAACTTTTGAATAAATATTGATTCCACTTGGAACATCAATAGTTCTCATCGCATTTCTAATTCTTTCATTTGGATCAATTATAATTACTAATCTTTTGTGTGTTCTTCTTTCAAATTGCTCACGTGAATCTTTATTAACATGAGGTGAACGTAAAACAGTAAATATTTCTTTTTTTGTAGGTAATGGAACTGGACCGCTTACATTACCACCTTCTTTTTGAACTGTTTCTACAATTTTTGAAGCTACACTATCAAGTAATTGATGATCATAACTTTTTAAAAAAATTTGCATTCTTGCCATACTTTTCTCCTTTCGTCAACATATCTTTTGTAATTGACTAGCTCCGTGGAAATTCCCTGAACGTAACAACGGCTTTTTATGTTTCAGCAACCTTCCACATCTATGCTGTACTTGTTAAACAAGCCTATCTATTATATAACAAAATGGAAAAAAAATGTTGTAATATGATAAAAATGCTTGTTTTAACCATAGAAATATATATTAATATAATTATCAAAAAAAATTAGAATGCATTATATTTGATTTTTATTTTAAAAAATTATATAATATACTATATGAAAAAAGGAGATATTAGAGTGGATATACCAGAATATACTAAAAAATATAAGGTTCCAGGCATGGCTGTAAAAAAGGTTAACAATAGTTACTACCTTTATTCAGTAAAATCATCATATATAAAAGGCTATAAAAATCCACAGCCAAAATACACTTATATAGGATTAATTGATACAAATGGAGACTTAATTAAGAAAAATGATATGCTTGTCTATGAATATGGGTTGTCGAGAGTTATGTTATACTTATTAAGCGGTGAAATTATATATATGAAAAATAATGGATTCAGTGATGCGGACATTGCCTATATATGTATGTCATTTATTATTGATTACTCAGATAATTCATATTTATGTAGTAACTATAACCCAGCTTTTGTTCTTGAAAAACAAAAAGTTTTTATGCTAGAAAGAATTAAAGATATTGACAAAAAAATCGGAAAATCGCTTATTTCATTAAAAAACATATATTTAGTAAAAAGAGGAAAAACTATAAATATATCAAAAGTAACTCCTGCAGCATTAAATGTAATTGAAAGTGCAGGCCTTTCAGAAAATGAGTTTAATAAGATACTTTATTTGTAAATATTAAAGAGCAAAATTTATATTATTGTTGCAAGACTTTGTCATTTTCATTAGGTTTTTGCAATATGTTGATTATTTTTTCGTCTATATATATTTTACTAAGATATTTATTTCTGTTTATTTCTGATATTGTTATATCTGCGTTCTTTTGAGTCTCATTTAGGTCTACAAAATTTTTGACATCAATCCAAAATCCTGCAATAAATGTTCCGCTTTTAACAAACTTATTTATGTAATAGTTGCTCGCAACCTCTTGTTGGAAATATTGTATATCTTTTTGGATATTTATTAATAAAATATCTGTTATTTTATCTCTGTTCTCAACAAATAAGTTGATTCCGATTTGTTTATTGGTTATTGACATCGTCACTGTAATATGGCAAAAATCATAACATATGTCTATATCCAACATATTGCTGTTTTGTAGTTTTATTACTCCAAACTCTTTTTCTTTTTTAATTTTATCTAGCAATATCATCCAGAATGGATTTCTTTCGCTTTTATTTACAAATGAAATTTTATCAACCTGCATTTTACTTTCTATAGTTCCGTAAGTATATGGTCTTTCGATGTTTTCAAATAATATTACGTTGGTTTTGTCTACCTTAATTATTTTTATTTTAACCATATAAATTTTAAAACCGTTATCAGTATGTGTATTAATAAAGCGTATAGCATTGCTATGTTCATCATCATATTCGCTTACAATCCAAACTGCAGCTTTAGCATTAATCATTGCGGAATATGTGAGCATTTTACCTAAGTGCTCATGATCGCTTTTTGATAGTTGTGATTCTATTACTACTTTACTATTAGAATATTTATCAATACAAATTAGGTCGCAAAAATAATTCCCAACCTTAACTTCTTTTTTTGGTTCTACTAAGGACATACCGATTGTCTCACTAAGTGAAAACAAGTTTTCACTCTTCATTAACCAACTATTAAAACCATAATCTTCACTCTCAAAATATTTTTTTGGACTTTTTACAAAATACATTTAGCTACCTCTTTCTTATGCTACTATATATATAATAACTAAAAATACTAATTTTTACTTTTTTAATTAATTATTACAAAAAAACAATACTCATAAGTAATAACACTTTCAAAAGAATAAATACTAGTAAATATACTACTTTTATATTTACTTTGTTAATTTTGAGCATATTTTAACTTTTATATAAGTAAATGTGTGTAATATATATATGAAGATTAAAAATATGAAAGAAGATTTAGTAAAGTATTTATTTGATTTAGATGAAAATATAGTATATGACAGTTATGAAATAGCTGGTGACACATTAATTGTAGTTTGTCATATGCCAAAAAAAGAAGGCTTCTCTGTAAAAAAGAAAGAAACCAAAGTTATAAAAGATGTTCCATTTAATAATATGAATACTATACTTCATTTAAGGGTTAGATACTATTATCATAAAGAATCCTCTAGTGAAGGTACTCTTATGCAAAGAGAATACTTACCATTTATAACCCAAAATACTAGAAGAACTAAAAGATATACAGATTTCATAATAAACTACTGTGAAGGAATGAACTCTTATGAAGCAGAAAGGAAGTTAAAAAATAATAATCTAACTTCAATAACTGATAATACAATAACTAAAATTAGAAAGCAAATAGGCTAATATAGCAAAATAAAAAAAATTTATCATATTAATTGACATAGAAAAAATAAAATGATATAATAAATATAGTATAAAGAATCCATTTATGCGTTTCAACCATATCTAGCAGCATCATTCGGTTGGGA
>JAITXV010000086.1 GCA_031284605.1 Acholeplasmatales bacterium
AGTGTTTGCTTGTCCAAAATGTGGAAATTTATTTTCTACTTATTCAGAAGGTAACTATCTTAAGTGCGATAAATGTTCTATTAATTATGAATATGATGAATACGGTTATTTAGTTGAAAGTGAAGATAAAAAATATTCTATTAAAGAATTAGCTGCTTTTTCAATAGACAAATATCTTGATTATCTATATGAGAATATAGATAATATTCAATTTAGTATAAGAGATAATTGTCAAATATACCAAGCTTTCCCACGTAAAAGAATTCTTTTAGGAGAAGGTAAGTTTGTTATGAGTGCATTTGCATTTACAGTAGCATACGGTGATACAATTCACGTTATTAAATACGAAGATGCTTTCTGTGCTATTGAAGTAAAAAATAAATTTACTATAGGCAGTGATGATAAAAAATATTTATTGATATTTGATAATCACGTTGCTGTCTTAAAATATCTAATAGCATTTCAATTTTTTAATTATTACGCTAACGGAAAAATAACTCCAAATTATAAAGATGAATTATGGTTTGGTCAATAATACTTTTAGAAATCTCTATTTTTTAGAGATTTTTTATTATATCTATCAAGAGGAGGATTAGAATGGATAAATTAAAAACAGAAAATTTAGAAAATATTATTAAAAAATATCAAAAAGATTATGATTTTTATGGTAATTTAAGTGTTTTTGAAAAAGATTCTAAAATTATAAGCAGTGCTAGTGGATATATTAATAAAGAAACTAACTTAAAATATACAAATTCTACAAAGTTTATTGTAAAAAAGCATAGTGATTTTTTTGTAAATATCTTGCTTCTTATAGCATGTGATAAAAAAATGATTAATCTTGAAGACACCTTAGATAAATATCTTGTTTCTTTAACACACGCTAGCAAAATAAAAGTAATAGATTTACTTCGTGATTCGATGGGATTAGCAGATTATAACGGACATTTAGAAAAAGAAATAAGAAAAAATGAAAGTTATCTTTTGTTAAGTGACTACCAAAAAATTGATGAAGATACTAATTTAGATTTAGCGTACTATACTTATGAACAAGCCTTAGATTTTTATAATTCTAATCCTTTAATCCATTTGCCGGGAGCTCTTGATGATGCTAGTGAAAACCACCAAATTATTGGGGTCAAAGTAATAGAAACTGTCTATGGTAAAAATTATTGGGATTTAGTAAGAGAGTATATTTTAAATCCTTTGAAAATAACAGTTAAATTAGATGATTTAAACCTTGTAAGATATAAAAATGTATTTAATAATAATAAAGTTAAAATAACTTTTAGAGAAGAACAATTTTTTGTTGCTCTTGATATTGACTCAATATTTAAAATATATTATTCTTTGAAAAAAGGAGTATTAATTTCTAAAAAACTATTTTCTTTAATGAAAAAAGATGTAAATGACACTTCTATTAATTTTGTTTTTTCTGGATTATCATTTTGTGATGTTTTTAAGTCTTTTTTCTTTAAAATCTTTGATTATAAAAATAGTGATTTAATAGTAATATTTGCGTACACGTATTTAGGGAAATATAAAACTTATAATACTGAGGTAACAACGTTTGATGATATTATTAATGAAATTACCCCATTTGTTTTTTCTTATAATAATCCAAAACTTGTTAAACTAAATAAAAAGAATGTTTATGATTTATTAAGAATTAAAAATAAAGAATCTTTATTATGGTTTATTGGAGATTCTAAATATGTACTATCTTATCAATATGTTATGTCTAATATAACTTGTTATTTACTTTTTGATAACAACACTGCTGTAGGTACTGTCACTTTAACAATTGACCATAAAGCATCTATTTATCTAATTGAATATGTTTTAGTAGATTATAGATATCAAGGTAATGGATACGGGAAAGCTTTAATTAAAAAGTCATTAGAGATATTTAAGAAAAACAAATGTAAAACCGTGGTAATTTGGGTTGATAGGCAAAATACTATTGCTATAAAAACATATTTAAGTTGCGGTTTTGAAGTTAGATCATCATTTCCTAACGTGTTTGAGATGTCTTTAGACCTTGAAAAAGAATATAAAAATGATTAGAAAAATAACTTTAGAAGAGGCTCTAGAAAATGTTAGTTATGCGTACAACTTAGCTCTTGATATAAAAAACTCTTGTTATCCAGGTATTTATTTTAATAATATAAATTCTCAAAAAGTCTTTTATGATAATGTAGTATCAGCTGCAGTGAATACTGAATATTTTTTATTTGAACAAAATAATAAAAAATATGGATTTATCCAACTCTACCGTATTGATGAAGATAAATATATAGGAATTACTGAATTGTTAATTAGTAGATATTACAATAAAGCAATTACTGAATTAATAAGTTATTTGCATATTTATTATAATGGTTATTTTTTATATTACGGTTTTCCTATTAATAATAAAAAAGCTCTAAGTTACGTAATAAGCAATAAAGAGTGGAGTCTTTTAGATGATACTTATCATTTTGAATTATTTTTAAAAAACTATGAAATTAAAACTATAAGTCATAAATTTGTAAAAATAGATAAAAATAACTTTAATTTATTTAGTTCTATTCACGACTATTTAAGTCCTGATATGTATTGGGACAGCACTCACATCTATAATGATTTGGAAAACTGGAATATTTTAGTTTATATTGATAATTTTAATATTACTACTCACGCAATTTATTACTGTGTTTTTCAAAAAGAAGCAGAAATATATGGGATAGATTATTTAGAAAATAATATGTCTTGTGATATTTATAAGTCTTTATTAAATGCTAGTTTGAATAATATGAAATTAGATAATAGCACAAAGTGTGTTTATTTTTGTGAGATTACCGAACAAAAACTTACTAAAGAAGCAGGTTTTGATTTGATTTCACACTATAGATGTTATAAAGTAAAAATATAGAAATTAATCTACTAAGTTATTTTTATGAAAACGCTTTCATAATTTTTATTATACATTAATATTGACTTAATATTTAATAAAGAATACAATATTAATGATATACAAAGTTTTAGTTATTCAATTATAGAAATGATTTAGTTTTAAAAAAGTATTAATAAATAAATAAAAAAGGAGTACTAAATTATGAAACAAACAATTAATTACACTGCTGAAACATTTACTCTTGCTTTAACACTTTTTGGTGCTATAGGTGCTAACTTTGAATGAAAAAACACAAGCAACCAAAAATATTATAAAAACTTTAGTCCCATCTTTCATAGCAGCGCTATTGTTTACTGTATCTGAAATATTATTTTTAATCGCTATAGCTAAATACTACCAACTATCTGCATTTGCCAAAGTGTTCCATCCTATATTTTTATTTAGTATCATAGCATTTGTTATAATTTCTTTTATGCATGTACAAGCTAACACTGATGATACATTTTCCCAAAAACATTATAAAATATTCGAAACAATTTACTATTTACTATTTGCAGTAGTAGTAATTTGTTCAACTCTTATACTCGTTGTAGCAATTTCAGAATGGTGGTACTAAACATGAACAAAAAAGCAACCCAAATTAAAATAACTACATCTATATATTCAATATTAGTTTTTCTGTTAGTTATTATATATTCTTCTCTAAAAACGCCTGAAATAGATACAAAAGTTAACTTGGCATTCTACCTTGCAATTATAATATCATTTATAATATTAGTGCTAGCTACTATTTTTTATGCGAAATTTGATAAGTTTATTTCATATTTATTATATTTCATATTTTATACAGTTGGAATGGTAGTAATTGGCTTTGGCGTGAGTATGATAGCTATTATTTTAACTTTTGCAGGTTTTAGCCCTTAATAATATGATTAAAATCCAAATAAATACACTAAATATTAACTATAAAAATAAAAAAACTTCTTATATTTATACAACTACTTAGTTTTGTTGCGCGGTATTTGTAAAAAAACAATTTGTAACTTCAAATATTTATGTTTATATAACTAAAAGTCTATATCGCGATGTAATATAACAATCCAAACCTTATTTGATATTTATATTAACAATATCTAAATAGTATTAATTACTAAAAACAAAAATGGAGTACCAAACAATGAAAAGCACAACAATAAAAAAAATGTCACTAGTAACAACACATATGTCAGTTCAAAATGACTTACATAGACATATAATTATGGTATTTTAAAAATGGAACGCGAAATAAAAACCACAACAGTTAGATTTTCTATTTTAGCTACAGTGTATTTTATACTATTAGTTATACCTACAATACTATTACTATTTTAAGGAATTTTCTTTGAAAAAGAATTCATTTTTTTTCCTATTATTTTTATTATCGTCACTTTAGTTTTAGGAGGAATTACATTTTTAAATATTAAAAGATATACACTTTTAGTTAGAACTATATATGTAATTACTTATACATTGTTAGTTCTAGTACTAGCATCTTATATTTATGCTAGTTTTATATCTATTTCCTTTACTTAATTTATGAAATATAACCCTAGTACTACAGTAAGCAATCTAACAAATTAATGAATCACTAGTTGTTCATTTAATCTATAGACTTTTTTCTTAGATATATATTTTTACTAAAAAAATATTATATAACTCTATATAAAAAGCGCTTTTCAACCTTTTTAGAGATAATTTAACTATAATATAATAGTGGAGTATATAAAATAATGATTTTTGGTAAACATTTTTTTAAATATTATATTAAGTATGGAATATTCTTTTTAATTGGAATAGGTATTTTAATATACATAGATTTTATCCAAGTAAAAATACCAATACATATTGGACAAATAGTTGATGTTTTAAAAATTGAAGGGGATACAATGAAAACGGATGTTAACATTATCTTATTAGAAATAGTCAAGATTGTGCCTCAAATTGTATTAGGAAGATGTTTATGGAGATTTTGTATTTTTTCTACTAGTCGTCAAATCGAATATGAACTAAGAAACGTTATGTTTATTCATGCTACCTTTTTAGATCAAGAATTCTATCATAAAAATAAAGTAGGCGGTTTAATGACCCATTTCATTAACGACTTAGCAGCAGTAAGAGAATCTTTTGGTCCTGGAATTCTAACTTTAGTTGACGGAGTATTTTTAACAGTATTCGCTTTAAGGAGTATGTATGTATTAAATCTAACTTTATCATATTTTGTTACTGGATTACTTGTAGTACTAGTGATATTAATATTTTTACAAGGAATTGTAATGAAAAGAAAATTCAAAGCTAGACAAGATAGTTTTGAAAATTTAAGTGATTTCGTAAACGAAAGCTTTTCAGGAATTCAAGTTGTAAAAGCTTATGTAAAAGAAGAAAGTGAACTAAATACTTTTAATGAAAAAAGTAAAGATTTTAAGGATAAACATATAACATTTGTTAAAAATTCAGTAAAAGTCCAAATTATTGTTAGCATTGTTACAAACATCATTTCACTTTTAATATTAGGTCTAGGTGCTTTTTTGATAATTATTATTGCCAAAAACGAAGATGACGATGCCTTTACTGGAGGACAACTTACTGCATATCTAGCGTTATTTTTTGAGCTTTTATGGCCACTAACTGCTATAACTAGATTTATGAATATTAATTCACAAGGTCAAGCAAGTGCTAAAAGAATTAATACTTTTTTAAATTATGAACCTTCTGTTAAAGATTCACCATTAGTAAATAAAGATATACAGCTAGAAGGTAATATAAAATTTAAAAATCTAAGTTTTCATTTTCCTTCTTCGACTGCTTTAGCGTTAGAAAATATTTCTTTTGAAATAAAAGAAGGTGAGATGGTTGGAATAATAGGTAAAACTGGAAGTGGTAAGTCATCTTTAGTAGATTTATTACTACGTATTTACAATGTAGATAAAAATATGCTTTTTATTGATGACCATGATATTATGGATTTATCAATATCTTCAGTTAGAGAATTAGTTGGATACGTACCACAAGATAACTTCTTATTTAGCGACACTATACTATCTAATATAGCATTTAGTTCTCCAAATGATGATTTAGATGAAGCCATAAACGCTGCTAAACTAAGCGATGTCCATGATAACATTATGGAATTTGGAGAACAATATAATACGATGCTTGGTGAGAGAGGAGTTACCGTAAGTGGAGGTCAAAAACAGCGTATAGCAATAGCTAGAGCTATCTTAAAAGACCCAAAAATATTAGTCCTTGATGATAGTGTTAGTGCTGTAGATACCGCAACAGAAGCAGACATTATAAATAACTTATTTAAAATAAGAAAGAATAAAACTACTATTATAATAGCACATAGGATTTCAACTATTAAAAGGTTAGATAAAATTATTTTAATAGATGACCATAAAGTATGTGGAATAGGAACTTATGATGATTTACTAAAGAATAATGATTTATTTAAAGATATAGTTAGAAGACAAGAGCTAGAAGGAATAATAAACTTATGAGAGACTTTGTAGAAAATTCCAAAAATAAAACTGACTTATCATTAATTAAAAGAATATTTTCTTTTTTAAAAGGTAACAAAAAGAAGCTTATAATAGCTATAGCTTTTACCCTTTTATTAGTTGGTATTAATCTTTTACCTCCATTGATATTAGCCTATACAGTGGGTTTAACAGCTAGTACAGAATACAGTTTTAATCAAAAAGTGATATTTATAATAATAATGATATTAGTATATGCTTTAGTTATAGTGATAGCTCATTTAACAGTATACAAACAAAATATGATTTTACAAATAATGGGTCAAGATATTGTATTTGATTTAAGAGCAAAAATATTTTCTCATATTGAAATATTAGGTATAGGTCAGTTTAATACAGTTCCTGTTGGTAAATTGATGACTAGAGTATGTAATGATTCAAATGCTATAGCTGAAATGTATTCAACAGTTGCAGTACAACTAGTTAGTAACTTTTTAACCTTATTAGCTACATTTGTATTATTATTAGTTTTAAGTTGGAAACTTACTTTATTAGTTATAGCTACAATTCCATTAGCTATAGCAGCTACATTTTTATTTAGATATTGTGTTAAAAATAACTTTAGACAAATGAGAAACAACGTAAGTGAAATAAATGCATTTTTATCAGAAAATTTACACGGAATGAAAGTTACTCAAATATTTCATCAAGAACAAAAACAAATAGAAGCTTTCAAAAAAACTAATAAAGCTATAAAAAGAAATTGGAATATCCAAATATTATGTTTTGCGATATATAGACCTGTTATATACGCTATTACTATGAGCGGAGTATTATTAGCTATTTATTTTGGTGCTAATATTGCTTGGGTTGCGATTTCTGGTGTTATGTTGATAGCTTATCAACAATACATAAGGAGATTTTATGATCCATTAGAACAACTTAGTGAGCAGTTTAATACAATCCAAGATTCATTTTCTAGTGCTGAAAAAATATTTGATGTATTAGATACAGAACCAGAAATATTTGATAGCGAAGAATGCATAGAGTTACAAGAATTTAATGGAAATATTGAATTTAGAAATGTATGGTTTTATTACAATAAAGATGAGTGGGTTTTAAAGGATGTTAGTTTTACTATTTCTAAAGGAGAAACTGTAGCTTTTGTTGGTTCTACTGGAAGTGGAAAATCCACTATCTTAAATTTAATAGTTAGAAACTATGATGTTATTAAAGGAGAAATATTCCTTGATGGAATTTCTATTAAAAAATTAAAAATAGAATCAATAAGAAGACAAATAGGTCAAATGTTACAAGATGTATTTTTATTTACTGGAACTATCTATGATAACATAACTTTAAAAGATAAAAATATATCAAAAAGTAAAGTTATTGAATCTTCTAAATATGTAGGAGCAGATACTTTTATTGATATACTTCCTGACAAATATGACACTTTAGTTATTGAAAGAGGAGCTAATTTCTCAACTGGTCAAAGACAACTTTTGTCATTCGCTAGAGCTTTATGCTATAACCCAAGTTTGATGATATTAGATGAAGCTACCGCTAGTATAGATGCTGAAAGCGAAGAACTAATCCAAGAATCATTAAAGAAAATGTCTAAAATATCTACTATGATCATAGTAGCACATAGAATCTCAACTATTCAACATAGTGACAAAATATTTGTTATTAAAAAAGGTGAAATTATTGAAAGAGGCAATCACCAAGAATTGTTAAAACTTGGTGGAACTTATTATAATTTATATATGTTACAATACGAAGAAAAGAAAAACTCATAAAAATTATATTTTTAAAATAAATCACATTTTACAAATATAGTAATATTCTTTAACAAGATTATTACAAATAGCATTCTCTAAATCATAAACTAAATCCTTGTATTTAGGATTTAGTTTTAAGATTGAAAGTAATTTTTTATTTCTCTCATTTAATTTAATAATAAGTTCTTCTTTAGGAAGCTTATTAGATTTAGATGAATTATATGATTTTGAGGTTGGAACTAAATTCCATATATCGTCTGAATAAATAAAAGACCAAGGAATAAAATGATCAATGCTTATGTTACTTATGTCTAATTCTTGGTCTGTGTAAAAATCAAGCAGGTTATTACCATCACTAAGACTTAAAAATAACTTTCTAATTTTAGTGAGATTTTCATTTTGTCTTTCAATAGATTGATCTGCTATTTGAGATATTTTTAATGCAATTTGAGGGGTTAATTTATTGAATTGTTCTAGTAACTTAGCCCATTTGAAATT
>JAITXV010000096.1 GCA_031284605.1 Acholeplasmatales bacterium
ATAAAGGAAAACTAAAGCTTTTATGCCTTCTCCCTTTTTACCATATATTTGGTCTTATCGCTAATTACTTCTGGTTTTGTACATTTGGTAGAACTTTAGTGTTTATTAAAAATCCTTCTAAAGATAATTTATTTATTACAATCCAGAAGCATAAAGTGACTCACCTCTTTTTTGTTCCTCTATTTTTTAATTTTATCGTAAAAGGTATTTTAAGTGAAGTTAAAAAAGATCCTATTAAACTTAAAAAGTTTAATAAAGCACTAAAATTCTCACTATTCTTACAAACTATACTTCCTAATATTGGAAGAAGATTTGCTAGAATTATGTTTAAAGATATTTATAAAAGCACTTTTGGAAATTCTTTAAGGTTTCTTATATCTGGTGGAAGTGATGCAAAGAAAGAAACTTTAGAAATATTAAATGGAATAGGATTTATTTTAGTTAATGGATACGGTTCATCAGAAGTAGGAATCACTAGTTTAGTACTATCTAAAAATATTAAACAAAGAATAACCCCTAATATTGGTAAGCCTTTACTAAATGCTATGTATAGCATTAGCCCAGATAATACTTTAATTATTAATTCAAGCAGTATGTGCTATTTAATTAAATCTTCAGAACATAAAACTACTAAATTAACAAGTAGCAGTTATTATGATACTTTAGATTTAACTAAAAAAGATAAATATGGAAATTATATAATAACTGGAAGAGCTGATGATTTAGTTATTTTAGAAAATGGTAATAATATCAATTTAAATCAAGTAGCTGCTAATATCACAATAAATACAGTTGACAACTATATTTTGTTAAATATCAATTCTAAACTATCGTTAGTGTTAGAAAGTAAAAATATTAATATATCAAATTATAAAAATGTTTTTGAAGAAATAAGTAATTTAAACTTACAAAGCGAAGGAATATCAAGTATATATTTTACCAATTCACTATTAGAAAACGGTACAATCAAAATGTCAAGAAAAAAAATATTAAATGACATCTCATTAGGAAATATAAAATTAGTAAAATATACAGATTTTTTTAATACTTTTGAAAATGACGAAAACAACAAAAATTTAATAATAGTAGAAGATATAAAAACAATATTAGCAGGTTTTCTAGATATAGATATAAATGAAATAAACCTAAACTCTAATATCATTTATGATTTAGGAGCCTCAAGTTTAGAATATTATAGCGTTATACAAACCATAAATAATAAATATATGGTACAATTGAATATAGACAAAATTTGTATGAATGTATCAGATATTGTCAAAGATATTGTTAGTAAAAAGGAGATATAAATGAAAAGATATAAAATTCTTGATAAAGGATGGAAAGAAATATTATTTTCGTTAACAGCTTTCGGTCCAAACTTAATGATGGTAATACTTGGTGCATATTTTGATGACGCCATTAATCCCGTAGCACTAATTACGTCTACTAACCCATTTCCATACCAAGCCATTAGCGTTGCGTGCTTGATTATGCCTGCAATTTTTCCAGTTATTTGGATGATTGCGAAAGGCTTTGATGGATTAATTGATATTCCATTAGCTGCTTTCACAGACAACTTAAAAACCAAATGGGGAAATAGAAGATTGCCTATTGCAATCGGATTTATCCCAATGATTTTATCATTTGTATTACTTTGGGTTCCAGTAGCAGGAACAGGTGATGCTGTTACCGGTGCTATTACTCAAAATGCTCAAATAATAAATACTATATGGTTTAGTTTTTGGGGCTTAGTATTTTTTACTGCCTATACTATGGTATTAATATCATATTACGGTTCTATTTCACAAATATCTTATGATGATAAACAAAGAAATACCATTTCTACTACTAAAAGTATTTTTGATACTTTAGTATACTGTTTCGCATATGCTCTTATCCCACTTTTATTAAATGTATTTAATCTTCATATTAATCAATTAGTATTTTTCTTAGTACCATCAATGCTAACAATTGTGATTCCTTTATTTTTAATCAAAGAAGGCGATAAATTTAATGAGAAATTATTAAAAGAAGGATACGAAATCCAGCAATATAAAGAACCACAAATTAAAATAATTAGAAGTATAGGTTTAACTTTCAAAAATAAAATATTTGTTAAATGGTTAATAGTTAATTGCTTATCATATTTTGGTTTACAATTATTTTTATCTAGTATGAATTCACTGATAATTGGTGGAATGGGTTTGTCAGATGTCAATATGGCAATTCTTAATACTGCAGCTTTCGCTCCAGTCCCTTTAATGCTCTATTTTTTCAATAAATTAAAAAATAAGAGAGGAATAAGAATAGCCTTTCAAATAAGTTTAGCTTGTTTTAGTGTGTGTATACTAAGTTTCTTCTTTGGTTCAACTTATTTCCTAGGAAATCACATATTACCAAATGGAGATACTAATTATACTATTTTATATGCAAAATTAGCCATTGGAATAGTCGGTGGAATAGCAGGTTCGTGGTCTATAGGAAGTTTCTTCTTAATGCCACTATTTATACCAAGTCAAATAGCTAGTGTTGAAGAAAAACTAGTAGGAAGAAACCATAGCGCTATGTTTTTTGCGGTACAAGCTTTTGTTACTAGTATAGTAGGTGCAGTTAGTGGAAATTTAATATTTGGTTATATCAGACAAATATTTGTTAATAAAAATTTTACATCTATCGCTTGGGCCACTAATGTAACAGACGCTGCAGCTCATATGAACTTAGACCCTTCTCAAGTTTATAATTTTGGTAATTTAATGGTTCCATTTATTGTTTCATTGTTTTGTGCATTAGGATTTATTGCTTGTTTTTGGATGCCTAAACATATCAATGCATCAAGCGTAGCCAAAGAATTAAAATTAGAAAAAGAATTATCAGAACATCCTGAACTGCTTGAAAGCAATAATTCAAAATTTGAAGAAGAAAATATAGTTTTAAATATCATCTTATCAGTTTTATCAGCTTTTATTTTTGTATTCATTTGGAGAATCAACTTGATAAAAACTATTGATAAAATTAAAAATACTAAAACTCCTGTATTACTATTGATATTATCATTTATCCCGATAGCTAATGCATTTGTAGTATTTATATATTGTAAGAAAATGTTTCAATTTTCAGATTTTAATAAAAAATCATATAGTAAACTATGGCCAATTTTATGTTTAGTATTTGGTTTATTATTGCTTAACCCTGTTAGTTTAGGTATTATCCAATATACTGTTAATAAAAGTATTAGATATCAAACCAAACTTTCAGACGATAAATTAACTTTGATGTATGAATAAATTTGTATTGTGGTTTACTAAAATAACCGCATATATTCCAAGTATTTTATACTTTAAGAAAAAAGTAATATATTTAGAAAAGAAAGAAAAAATAAATAAAAAACTAATCATTATTAGCAATCACGGAAGTGCATATGACATAGGATTGCTTATGTTCTTATTATTTAAAAGAGATTTTTATTTTTTAGCAGGTGAAGAAATATATAAAAAGAAGCTATTAGCATGGTTTTCTTCATCTATTGGTGGTATTAAGGTACAAAGAGATAAAATAGATATGAGTTTTATTAATAAAGGTTCTTATTTACTAAATAACGATAAAGCATTAGTAGTATTTCCCGAAAGTATGTTTAATAATAATACTGATTTAGAATATAAAGCTAACTTCATCTATTTATCCTTAAAAAGTGAAGCTCCAATTTTACCACTTTATATCGACCCTAATTATGGTTTTTTTAAGTTTAAAAGAACAAAAGTTGTAGTAGGTAAAAAAATATATTTAAAAGACTTGTGGGACTTTAGTAAGGACGAAAAAGAAAATATAAGTTATTTAACTTCATATTTTAAAAATTACGTAGGAATGTTAAAAACAAGGATAAAATAAATGGCTACTTTAAAGAAAAATAGTAAATTT
>JAITXV010000098.1 GCA_031284605.1 Acholeplasmatales bacterium
ATGATAATTTATATTTTAAATATGATAACTATAATATTAATACTAGTCTAGTAGGAAACTATCAAATAGCTAATATTATTTTAGCTATTAATATAATTAAAGAATTGGATAGTAATATATCTTCTGCTTTAATAGAAAATGCTATTAAAGATACCTTATGGGCTGGAAGATTTGAAAAAGTTGATCCAAAAAAGCATATCTATATAGACGGCGCCCACAATATAGGAGGTATTAAAAGTTTAATAGAAACTATTAAACTTTTAAACTATAGGAATCTCTATATTCTCTTTAGTGCCTTAGAAGATAAAAACCCAACTATTTTAATAGAAGAACTTTTAAAAATAACTCCAAATATTATACTTACTACATTTAGTGATGCAAGAATCTATGACCCTACTAATATTATCTTAAATTATAATCTTGATTTTATCCCTTCTCCTTTGATGGCTTACAATATGGTAAAAAATAATATGGAAGATGGTGATTTATTTGTTATAACTGGTAGCATCCATTTTATAGGGTATATGAAAAAAGATATCATTAAATAAAAAAGTAAAAAACCTCATAAATAATTATTATATATATGGAGGTAATAATAAATGATTAATAAAAATGATATGCCAAGAGAAAGACTCTTAAAAATAGGTCCAAGTTCACTTAGTAATTGCGAGTTACTGATGATACTTCTAAAAACAGGTAACAAAAAAGAAAACGTTAGGGAACTATCAAATAATATAATAGATAAATTAAGTACCCTAAAAGATATCCAAAACTTAAATGCAAATGAGCTTATGCAAATAAATGGAATAAAACAAGCAAAAGCTTGTACTATACTTGCAAGTATAGAATTAGGCAAAAGATTAATATATAGTGAACAAGACAATTCGAAAATAAAAATAAAAGAATTAGTCCAAATATATAATTTATTTTGTGGAAACATAACTTCCTTAAATACAGAAACTGTTATGTTATTTTGTTTAGATTCTAAAATGAAATTGATAAAAGTAGAAACTTTGTCTAGTGGCAGTATTTCACAAGTTTTTGTAGATCATAAAGTAATATGCAAAATATGTATTAGGTATAATACAAAGTTTGTATTTATAGCTCATAACCATCCAAGTGGTGAATCACAAGCTAGCGAAAGTGATATTAATTTTACAGTAGACTTAAAACAATACTTACATTTACTAGATATTGACCTTTTAGACCATCTAGTAATAGGAGATCATGAATACTATAGTATTGTAAATGATTCCACATATATTTCTTAAAAAATACCAACTTAACTATTATTTACCATTTTTTGATATAATATTAATATGAAAAAAGAAAAAAATGGTACTAAAGCATTTTGGATTATTGTTGGAATAGGTTTTCTTATATTATTTGGGTTCATATTATTATCAAGTGTTTTAGATTTAGGAGAAAAAATAAGAGGTATTAAAAAAATTGGACCGTATGCAGAATACGCTTTTTATGGAGTTGCTGCTATTTTAGCATATTTACTTGTTATAAGACCTATCGCAATTATTGTTTTATCTCCTGCTTTTAGTGTAGAAACCACCCTAGATGCTTCATCTCACAATAATGGTGTCTACAAAATGGTAGCTAAAAGACTGCTAAAAGAAGATAACATAAGTAGTCTAGAGAAAGAAAGAATAAAAGCCTCATACGATTCCAAATACGAATTAAGAGCAAGTATAACTCATGCATTTAATCACTTTATCAAAAAAGAAATAAACAAAACCATAAGGAAAAACGCTAAAACTGTCCTAATAAGCACTGCAATTAGTCAAAACGCAAGGGTTGACAGCATAGCTACATTTTTAGTTAACCTAAAAATGATAAAAGAAATAGTTTATATGTGTGGGTTTAGACCATCATACTCAAAATTAGCTAAATTAGCTATAAGAGTCGTATCTACATCCCTAATAGCTGAAGGTTTAGAAGGATTAGAGATAACTGAACTATTACCATCTAGTTTCAATAATGTCTTAGCAGAGATTCCATTTGCGAAAGTAATACTATCAAGTATTACCCAAGGAATAGCTAATGCTTTATTAACTATCAGAATTGGTGTCGTTACGCGCAAATATTTATTTAGTGATGCAGGAGAAATGTCAAAAGACCTAATAAGAAGAGGTGCTTTTTTAGAAGCAGTCAAAATCTTACCTATGGTAATATGGGATTCAATAGCTATGTTTCCTAAGAGTATAGCTAATCTTTTTAAAAAGCCTAAACAAGAAACAGAAAACGAATAACAAAAAATACTAAAAATAATTCAAATATATATACTATATATTCTTTTTGTGTTATAATTATTAGGATATTTAACATTTGTACCGCGAGAATGTTTATATAGAAAATAGGAGGATTTAAAGATGTATGTATTATTAGATACTGTTTCTAATATCATATTAGCTATCGCTATACCTCTGTTAGTTATATTTGGTGTTGCCGGTCTACTAGTAGGCCACTATCTTAAGTTAAAGAAATATGATAAAACCATAAAAAAAGCTAAGGCTGATGCAGAAACTATTTTATTAGAAGCTCAAAGAGATGCTTCAAAACAAAAAAAAGATGCAATTGCTGAGACTAAACAAGAAATTTCTGAACTTAGGAGAGAGTATGAACTAGATCTAAAAGAAAGAAGAGCTATTGTTGTAGAATTAGAAAACAAAGCAATTCAAAAGGAAAGGGCTCTTGATCAAAGAAGCCTTAACCTTGATAAAAAAGAAGACTTATTAGATCAAGAAAAAATAAAACTTAACAACCAAAAAGAACTTATAGATGCAGATAGAGTAAAAGCTAATGTATTGTTAGGAGACAGCCAAAGAAAATTAGATGAAATTTCAAAACTTACTGAAGTTGAAGCTAAAGAAATTATTTTAAATAGTGTTAGAGCTAAAATGACTAACCAAATCACTCAGTTTATGATTGATGAAGAAATTAAAGCTAAAGACACAGCTAAAGAGAAAGCTAAAGAATTGATAGCAGATGCTGTTCAAAAACTAGCCTCAGACACTATTAGTGAAAGAACTGTTACCGTTGTTAACATACCTTCTGATGAAATAAAAGGTAAAATAATTGGTAGAGAAGGAAGAAACATTAGAACTATCGAAGCTTTAACAGGTGTTGATTTAATAATTGATGATACCCCAGAAGCAGTAGTATTAAGCGGTTTTGATCCAATTAGAAGAGAAGTAGCTAAAAGAAGTCTTGAATATCTAATTGCAGATGGAAGAATCCATCCAGCTAGAATTGAAGAAGTTGTAGATAAAGCTAGAAACGAAGTAGAAGTATTTATAAGAGAAAAAGGTGAAGCCGCTATATTTGAGCTTAATTTAGGAAAAGTTCATCCTGATTTAATTAAATATTTAGGTAAACTACATTTTAGAACATCTTACGGCCAAAACGCGTTAAAACATAGTATTGAAACTGCTTTTCTTGCAGGTAAATTAGCTGTTGAACTAGGAGAAGATGAAATCTTAGCTAGAAGAGCTGGTCTTTTACATGATATTGGTAAAGCCATCGATCATGAAATAGAAGGTACTCATACTGAAATAGGTGTTGGTTTAGCTTCAAGATATAAAGAACCTGATGTAGTATCAGACGCCATAGCATCTCATCACGGTGAAAAACCTGCTAGATCAGTAATAGCTGTATTAGTAGCTGCTGCTGACGCGCTAAGCGCTGCTAGACCTGGAGCTAGAAATGAAAATGTAGAAAACTATATTAAACGTCTTGAACAATTAGAAAAAATATCTAGTGATATCAAAGGTGTTGAAAAAGCTTATGCAATTAGTGCAGGTAGAGAAGTTAGAGTTATTGTTAAACCTGAAGAAATAGATGAATTAAAGAGTTATGAAATAGCTCGTGAAATAAAAGAAAAAATTGAAAATTCTATGTCATATCCAGGTCAAATTAAAGTTACAGTAATCAGAGAAACAAGAGCTCAAGAAATAGCTAAATAAAATATTTAATTAATTAAGCATAAGATAATTTTTTCTTATGCTTAATTTATGGTAAGAAAGGGTATAATATGAGAATATTAGCAATAGGAGATGTAGTAGGAAAAGAAGGTAGAGAGTTTTTGTACAAACAAATACCTTATCTAAAAGCTACGTATAACTACAACTTATTAGTAGTAAACGCTGAAAACATTGGTAATTTAGGAAGAGGTATTACTTTAAAAATATACAAAGAATTAATGTCTAATGGAGTACATATTTTAACTATGGGTAATTGGACCTGGGGTGAACAAGAATTATTTTCTTTTATAGATAACTCAAACGTTATAAGACCTATTAACTTTAACGGAGTTCCTGGTAGCGGGTATAAAATAATTAATTATAATAACCAAAAAGTTATGTTTATAAACGTTTTAGGTAAAACTTTTATGGAACCTAATTTAGATAATGGTTTTATTTTAACTAAGCAATTAATAGAAAAAGAAAAAGCAGATTACATAGTAGTAGACATTCACGCAGAAGCTACAAGTGAAAAAATAGCATTAGCCTACTATTTAGACGGAAAAGTTAATGCAGTTTTTGGAACTCACACTCACGTTCAAACCGCTGATGAAAGAGTACTTGATAATGGTACTTTGTTTATAACAGATATAGGAATGACAGGCTCTTCTAACGGAATAATAGGAGTTAGTAAAGAAGTTGTATTAGCTCGTTTTTTAAATGGATTAGCAGTTCCTAAAGTATTAGCTACTGGTAAATGTCAATTAAATGCTGTACTACTAGATTTAGATAACAAAACAATTGAAAGAATCAATTATTATGAGTAAGCAAGAAGAACTGTATAAAAAATATATTAGACCTTCTTTAGTTCAAGCTAGAGATAGAAAAAACCCTATAACATATGAAGAGTTTCACATTAGTGCTGAAGATAAACTTCTTGGAGTTAATAAAACATATTTCATTTACACATTTGGATGTCAAGGAAACGTAGCAGATAGTGAAATATTTGAAGGAATTTTAAATGCTGCTTCTTTTACTTTATCAAATGATCCATCTTTAGCAGATATAATAATATTAAACACTTGCGCTATTAGAGAAAGCGCAGAAGACAGAGTTTGGGGTGAGTTAGGAAGATTAAAAAAATATAAATTAAGCAATCCTAATTTATTACTTGTATTAGCAGGTTGTATGAGTCAAGAAGAAGCTACAATAACTAAAGTATTAAAAACTTATCCTCACGTTGATATTATTTTAGGAACCCATAACATCAATAAAATATTAGATTATATAAAAAATGCATATTTTAATAAAGAAAGAGTAGTTGAAGTTTTTTCTTCATCTAATAGTGTAATATCTTCACTCCCTAAAACTAGACCATCTTCATTTAAAGCTTATATCAATATAATGTACGGATGCGATGAATTTTGTACATATTGTATTGTTCCTTACACAAGAGGTAAAGAAAGATCATTATTAAAGGAAAGCATTTTAGAAGAGATTAATGCTCTTATAAAACAAGGTTGTTTAGAAATAGTTTTACTTGGTCAAAATGTAAATGCTTATGGAAAAGACTGTTATTCTAACTATTCATTTGGAAATCTCTTAGAAGATATAGCTTTAACTAACATACCAAGAATAAGGTTTACTACAAGTCACCCTCACGATTTAGATCTATTAACAATCCAAATAATGAGTAAATACCCTAACATTATGCCTCACTTCCATTTACCTGTCCAATCAGGTTCTTCTAATATACTTTTAAAAATGAATAGGCATTATACTAAAGAAGATTATATTTCTAAAGTAAAACTTCTAAAACAATATATACCTACTATAAGTATAACAACAGATATTATTGTAGGTTTCTCTTATGAAACAGAAAGTGATTTTGAGGATACACTTTCTTTAGTTAAAGAAGTAGAATTTGAAGGTGCTTATACTTTTATGTATTCCAAAAGAGAAGGAACTCCTGCTGCTAGATTTGATAATCAAGTAGATGCTAGTGTATCTAAAGAAAGACTTTTAAGGTTAAATGAATTAACTAATGAATTAACTTTAAAAGCTAATAAAAAATATGATGGTAAAATTGTTGAAGTGTTAGTAGAAGGTAAAGCTTCTAAAGGTAATAATATTTTATATGGATATTCAAAAAATTATAAATTAGTTAATTTTGAAGGTGATGAGAGTCTAATAGGCAAACTAGTAAATGTAAAAATAAATAAAATAAGAACTTGGTTTTTATTAGGAGAGCTTTCAAATGGATAAATGCTTAGAAGATTTATTAGAAGAACTAAAAAATAATAGTTATGTGATAAGGTATAAAGAACTAACTAACATAATATCTAAAAATAAATATTATAAAAATAAAATATCTAATCTAAAACATTTACAGCAGACGCTAGTTAAAAGTAATAATTCAAATGATGAAATTAAGCTTAAATATGATACTGTTTTAGCACAAATATTAGAAGATCCAATCACAAGTGAATATTTAGAAATCCAAAATATATTAAATGAATTAGTTAAAAATATTATGCTACTTGTAACAAACAATATCAATATAGATTAATTTAAACAAAATATACAAAAAATATGTTAATATAGATATATTAAAAAAAATAATAAAAATATAAAAATAGAATGAGGATAAATAATGGCCAAAGAAGTAAAGAAAAGACATAAGTTTCTATACAAAGTATGTATGCTTATCGCAAAGAAAAGATTTTTAAAAAGATATGGTTTGCCTGATGAACCATTTGATGTAAAAGACAAACAAGTTTTTATAATAGGTAACCATACTACTAGTATGGATGGAGCACTTTTAGATATATATTTTAGAAGACCTATATTTTTAGTAACTACTGAATTTACTATGAGTCAAGGTTTTAAGTCATGGATATTTAGATATGTTTTTAATCCAATTCCATTTGCGAAAGGCACATCCGATATGTCAAGTATGAAAAGACTATTAACTGTTGTAAAAGAAGGAGGAAACATAGCTCTTTATCCTGAAGGTAATTTTTCTTATAACGGATTAACAGGTTATATAAAACCATCTATAGCTAAACTAGTAAAATCTGCTAAACTACCATTATATATAGTTAACACTATTGGAACATATTTTGAAAATGCTAGATGGATGGTTTCTAAAATATATGGTCCTTCAAAGATGATAATTAGAAAAGTATTATATTATGATGAATATTCTAAAATGTCCAACGAGGAACTCCTAAATATCATTAGAGAAAACTTACAAGTTGATCATTATGCATATCAAGAAAAAGAAATGAATAAATATGTCGGAAAAGATAGAGCATTAGGATTAGAAAGAGCAGTG
>JAITXV010000017.1 GCA_031284605.1 Acholeplasmatales bacterium
GCACACATACCATTCTATGTATTCTTTCATTTCAGTATTTAGATTTATAGCCACCATATTGGACGAGCACAGGCTTCTTTTAATTCACCTTCAAGTTCGTATTCTTTATTTATAGCCACCATATTGGAAGAGCACTATAATTCTTTATAATTCATTTTTAACACCTTTTAGATTTATAGCCACCATATTGGACGAGCACATTTTTGTATTACTACATATTGCAGTCCGTTAGCATTTATTTATAGCCACCTTATTGGACGAGCACGAATTTAAAAAACCCAACCTTACTTCATTTGTAACTGCATTTATAGCACCATATTGGACGAGTATTTGGTATTTTTTTTACAAGTAATCCAACTAATTCTGTTTCATTGCTACTATACTAAACGACCACAGTACTAAAATATACTTATTTCTATGTCTCTTACTTCATTTATAACTTTCATATTAGATTGCCTGCGTGGTAGTAGGTTTGTCTCTAAAAAAATCGTTTTTTTAACTTTTTTATCTAGCAAATTACTAATGTTTTTTTGTTATTTATTACTAATTTGGAAGAAAAATGTAAAAATAAGCATTTATATATTGGAGAAAAACGTAATTTTTTACATTTTTCTTCCAAAAATTGTATACTAATATTGGAGGAATAATATGTTAAAACGAAAAATTTATAACCAATTACTAATATGGAAAGATAATATTAATAAAAAACCTCTACTTTTACAAGGTAGTGGGCAGACAGGAAAATCTTATATTGTTAATTATTTTGGTGAAAATGAATATAAAGGACGCTTTATTTCCATAAATTTTTTGCTTCAACCAAATTTAAAATCATTGTTTGATTCAGATATTACAGGAGAAGCTATTGTAACTAATTTAAAAACATTGTATAAAGATAATTTTACTGATAACTTAAAAGTCTTATTATTTCTTGATGAAATAGAAGAGTGTCCTAATGCAATTATCGCACTAAAGAAACTCTCTAGTATTAGTACAATAGATGTGATTGTTAGCGGCACACTGCTTGGAATTTATTTTAAGAATGTATCTTTGCTTCCTACCAAATATGTAGATTATTTAACTCTGTATCCACTTGATTTTGAAGAATTTTTGTGGTCAGCGGGGTTTGATGAAAATATTGGTTCTATTTTGAATGATTTATTTATTAGTAAAAAACAAGTTAATGAAACTATGCATTTATTCTATATGAATTATTTTAAACAATACTTAATAGTTGGTGGAATGCCAGAAGTAGTAACTATATACCAAAGAACTAAAGATTTTAGTATGGTATTAATATACCAAAAGAAAATACTTAGTGATTATAAAGACTATATATTTAAACATTGTACTAAAGGTGATAAGCTTAAAGCTAGAGAATGTTTTGATTCGATTCCTTATCAGTTAGATAAAGACAACCATAAATTTCAATACAAAATAGTATCTAAACAAGCTAGAAGTGCATCTTACGAAGGTTCTATTAATTGGTTAATAGAAGCAGGTATGATATGTAAGTGTAATAATCTTTCTAGTATTTCAATGCCTTTACAACAATATAAAGAAAAAGATTCTTTTAGAATCTATTTAATTGATCATGGATTATATATTGCAATGCTCGGAGAAGAAACTCAAAAAATTATATATTTTGATAGTGAAGGAGTGTCTAAAGGTGGAGTATATGAAAATTTTATGGCTAATACACTTTTAAGAAATGATAAACAGTTATTCTATTATGAAAAAGATTCGAAAGTAGAGGTGGATTTTGTTACTAATTCAAAAGATGAAATTGCTGTTATTGATGTAAAAGCAGGAAACCAAAATTCTGCTTCATTAAAATATCTTATAAACAATAATAGTACTTCATTAGCGTGCAAAGTTTCAAACAATAATTTAGGCGTTTGGGATAAATATATAACTATTCCTTATTATTTAGCTATGTTTATAAAATAAAAAATCACACTATTTTTTTATAACAATAGTGTGATTAGCATAATATTTAGAGTATAATGTTTTTAGTAAATTTGTCATTTGTTAAAAACATTGTCATATATATTGGTAAATATTTGATTCCATCTTTAACTGATATGTTGTTGTTTGATAGCACAATAGCTTTAGATATATTATAAGTTTTATTTTTAAGCAAGTTATTTAGTGCGCTATGTACATAATAGTCTTTTCCGCTTTTTACTTCTATTATCGTTACATCTGGTAGCTTTTGAAATATAAAATCTATTTCTCCATATTTTCTATTGTCATAATAAAATAAATCATCTATATTGCATCTTAATTCTTGAGCTACATAATTTTCATAAATTGATCCAAGATTAACTGATATTTTATCATCTAATATTTCATTTTGAATGTCTTTAAACAGAATACTTGATAAAATTCCTACATCATTGTAATACAATTTTAAATAGTAGTTATTAGTATAATGCACTAAAGGAATTTCTATGCTATTAGTTTTATAGACAGGTATTGCTAGACCAGATTTTTCTAACCATATGAAGTCATCGCTCGCATCAGTTCCACGCATATTTTCTTTTATATCATTTAATACTATTCTTTTTTTGGTAGACGACATTACAGAACTCATGTATTTATATATTTTTTCTATGTATAAAGTCTTTTCTTTCGCGTATTGAGATGAATCTTTAATATATAACTGATATATAGAGTTTTGAACATTTTGGATAGATACCATACTGTTAGTGTTAATGTAGGTGTTAACTGCTTCTGGCATTCCTCCAACTATTAGATATTTTTTAAAAATATCTAGGAATGTTTTATGGATGCTTTCATCTAAAGGTTCCAAATTTTTATAAGAAT
>JAITXV010000104.1 GCA_031284605.1 Acholeplasmatales bacterium
AAATACTACTTGAAGAAATAAAAAATACAAAGGAAGATATAGGCACATACCTAAGGAAATTACTTGATGAAGGCTTTTTTAAATAATTTTAATGAAATAAAAATTAAAGATATAAAAAATATCAGCACTAGTGAATTTGAATTATTTGATAGTTTGAATAATTTATTAGATTTTACTGTAACTAATCATGCTAATTTTATTATATTGACTACTAAAAATACTTTAGATCCTAATAAAGACTATTTTTTATTATATAATAATACAAAATACCCTATATACCTAGGTGATATCACCTTAGAAAGTTCTTTTGATACTAAATATAAATATGACTCTTTAGATTTAGGTGCTTCTTACACACCTTCGTGTACTCTTTTTAAATTATGGAGTCCTGTAATAAAAGAATTATATTTAATATTGAATATTAATAATCTTGAAAAAACATATAAAGTTGAATCATATAAAAACGGAGTTTGGGAAATATGCATAAATGAAAATATTGAAAATGCTTTATATAAATATCGCTTTAGAATAGATGATATTTTTATTGAAACAATTGATCCTTATACTTTAGGAATCCAAAAAGATTATGAATACGGGGTAGTTATAAATAAAAATAAATTTATTAAAGAAAAAGAAAATATATCTTTTAGTGGTAATCCTTTAGAAAGTGTTATTTATGAAGCTCACATAAGAGACTTAACTAGTTTATTAAATACACCTGCAAAATCAACATTTGAAGGTATAACTAAAAATAAAATCGTTAATGGTCACTTATCTTCATTAGGGATTACCCATATCCAAGTTTTACCAATAAACTCATATGTTGTTACAACAAACGATAAGTGTGAATATAATTGGGGCTATAATCCTTACACATTTTTATCTTTATTCCCAAAATATAGTACTAATCCTAATAATCCAGAAGCAGTAATAAATGAATTTATAGATTTTGTTAATAATATGCATGCTTCAAATATTGGAGTTATAGTAGACATTGTTCCAAACCATGTATACAAACTTTCATCTAATCCACTTAACTTACTAGTCCCTAAATATTATTTTCAGTATGATCACAATGGTTTACATACAGACTTTAGTTATTGTGGAAATGATTTAAATAGTACTAAAAGTATGACTAAAAACTTATTTATCCAAACTATTAAGCACTATATTGATTTTTATAACATAGATGGCTTTAGAGTAGATATAATGGGGATTTTAGATTATAATACAATCAACACTTTAGCATTAGAAGGTAAAAAGATAAAACCTAATCTATTATTATACGGAGAGGGTTGGGATATGGGCACTACTTTTGGTCATTCTAAAACTGCTATTATAAAAAATGAATACCACACCAAAGCTGGATTCTTTAATGACTATTATAGAGAAAAACTAAGTGATATATTGCTAAAAAGAGGTTCTTCTTTAGATTTAGAAAATATGTTAAATGGCAGTGCCAACATATTTTCTACAAAAGAAAAAAGTGTAAATTATTTTACTTGTCATGATGGCTTAACTCTTTTTGATAAGATATACTTATCAAAAACTAAGACAAGAACTGTAAAAGATAATATTATAATAGTTTTTAGTATTTTATTAACTTCATTTGGAATAACTTTTATTAATGGAGGAGATGAATTTTTAAGAACTAAATACGGCGCTTTTAATTCATATAATGCAGGAGATGAAATTAATGGGTTTGATTATAGTTTACTAGATAAAAATAATTATTCACTAAATTTAGTAAAAGAACTGCTTAAATTAAGAAAGAAATTAAAGTTCTTAAAAGATAAAGATATTAACTTTGAAAGTATAGATGATTTTGTATATAAAGTTAAATATAATACTAAAGAATATATACTTTATTATAATATGACATACCAAAGTAAAGAATTTATTTTCAGTAAAGACACTTTTTATATATTTAATGGTAAAATAAATATATATGAACAAATAAATAGTATTACTATTAGTAATATAGGAGTTCATGTATTTGAAAGGAATTTAAAATGAGTGAAACAAAAGTAATTGCTAAATATTTAGCTCTTAACAAAAATAAAGAAGGTGAAATACTAAATATATTAGTTAAAGATATTTCTAATATGGATTTTAGTATTTGGTTAACAGAAGAACAATCTTTAAAACTTATAAAAGGTAAAGTATATGAGTTTACGTATGAAATTTTAACTAAAAATAGAGGGGATATTCCTTACGAATATAAAAAGTTTGTTAATGCTAAAACCGTAGAACAATTATACAAAATAGAAAAAGTTGAAGAAATATTAAAACATTTCTTTGATTTTGTAGTACCAATTGCGGAGATTAAAAAGAGTATTGAAGGTTATATGAAGTGCATAACTAATAAAAATTTACTAGCAATCACTAAAAAAATCTATAAAAAGTTCGAAAGTAGATTTTATTTACATCCTGCTGCTACTAAAGTTCATCACGCTTATATAGGAGGTCTTTGTTACCACACAAACTCAATGCTAAGAATGGCTAGTAGTTATTGTAATGAATATCCTTACTTAGATAAAAGTCTTTTATATGCAGGAGTTATTTTACACGATATTATTAAAATTGAAGAAATAGATTCAGAAAATGATGAGTATACAATAAGTGGAAACTTAATAGGACATTTAATTGGAGGAGCTATTGAAATTGATAGAGCTGCTAAAGAATTGAAACTAGAAAATAGTGAAGAAGCACTAGTATTAAAACATATGATTATTTCACATCACGGTCAATTTACTTATGGTTCACAAAAGAAACCACAAGTAGCAGAAGCATTGATGTTATGGTATTTAGACTCAATAGATGCTAAATTTAGAGTACTTGGAGAAGTTTTAGATAAAACAGAGGCAGGAACATACACTATTTCGGTTGCTGTTTTAGAAAAATCTAGTTTTTATAAAACTAGATTTAGTAGTAAAAAGGATAAAGAAAATGAGTAGTTTAGTTATAAAAGACTTACATACTTCTATAGATAACAAAGAAATATTAAAAGGAGTGAACTTAACAATTAATTCTAATGAGATTCATGTAATATTGGGTCCTAATGGAGTAGGAAAGTCTACGCTATGCGCATCTTTAATGGGAAACCCGAAATATAGTATTACAAAAGGAAATATTTTCTTAGATGACATGGATATAACTAACTATGAAGTAAACGAAAAATCTAAAGAAGGATTATTTTTAGCTTTTCAGTATCCTTTAGAAATTGATGGCTTAGTGATATCTGATTTTTTAAAAAATGCATTAGTTGCGCATGATAAAAAAATAAGCTTTATTAAATTTGCTCTTGAATTGAATACTAAACTCGAACAAATTGGCTTACCGCGTGAATATGCTTTTAGATATTTAAATGCAGGTCTTTCAGGAGGCGAAAAGAAAAAACTAGAAATTCTACAACTTATGCTATTACAACCTAAATTTGCATTTTTAGATGAAATAGATAGTGGTCTTGATGTAGATGCCTTAAAAATAGTAGCTAAAAATATATTAGAGACTATTAAAGAAAATAATATGGGTGTTTTATTAATCACCCATTATGATAAAATATTTGAATATATCACTCCTACTAACGTTCACATTATGATAGATGGAAAAATAGTAGTAAGTGGAAAAGAGGAGTTAATAACTAAAATTCAAAATGAAGGTTTTGAATGGGCAAAAAATGAATAAAGAAATTAAAATATATAAAAATTTAAAAAACAATGATAAAAATTTTGTTTTTGAGGACAATGCTAAAATAATAGTAATAGAAAATACAAAACAAAATAGAAAAAAACATTTTACTTTTAATTTAATTGAAAATGCAGTTTTTGAATGTTTATTTATTACAATAGGCAATAAGAGTGTTGATATTGTTGTTAACTTAAATGGTAGTAATTCTATAATAAAGTTAAGTACTATATCAATATCTTCCTCTGACGAAACAAACAAAATTAATTTAATAGTTAATCATAATTTTGAATATACTACATCTATTATTAATTCATTAGCTTTAGCTTCGTCTAATTCAGTTATTAATTTAGATGAAACTATCAAAATAAACAAAAATATAGAAAATACTGTGACATCTTTAAAAGAAAGAGGAATTTTAACAAATGACACTGCTAGTGTAATTTTAAAACCAATACTTCTTATAGATAATTATAATACTAAAGCTTCACATGCTTCAAGCTGTGGTTTATTAGATGAAGATTCATTATATTACATAATGAGCAGAGGATATTCTTTTAGCGAAGCTAAAACAATTATTATAAATTCATTATTAACTAATTATATCCTTCCTTATAAAAATTGTGGTGTTGAAGAAATAATTAGTAAGGAGATATATTAATATGCTAGACGTTGCTAAAATAAGAAAACAATTCCCAATCTACAAAAAAAATAGTTCTTTAGTTTATTTAGACTCAGCAGCTAGTTCTCTTGTTCCTAGAAGTGTTATTAAAAGTGAAATAGATTATTATTCAAATAATGGAACTAATGTTCACAGAGGTGTATATAAATTAAGTTATCAGGCTACCTTAGATTATGATAACTCAAGAAATATAATTGCTTCTTTTATTAATGCTTCAGATAATGAAATAATTTTCACTAAAGGAACCACTGATTCACTAAATATGATTTGTGATATGCTAAGCAGTGTTTTACATCTAGGAGATATTGTGTTAACAACTGAATTAGAACATCACTCTTCACTACTTCCATGGAGAAATAAAGAAAAAGAGAAAGGTATAACAGTAAAATACATACCATTATCTTCTAATAAAATAACAATAGAAAACTTTGTAGCATCTATTTCTAGTGATGTAAAAGTTTTAGCTATTACTCACGTTTCTAATACATTAGGGTACTTAACTCCAATTAAAGAAATTATTAAAATAGCCCATAAACATAATATTATTGTAGTTCTAGATTGTGCTCAAAGCATTTTGCATGAAAAGATAGATGTTAAAAAACTAGATGTTGATTTTCTTGCTTTTTCTGGACACAAAATATTTGGTCCATCTGGAATTGGGGTGTTGTTTGGAAAAGAACAATATTTAAATAGTTTACTTCCTAGAGATTATGGAGGGGAAATGGTAGATACAGTCACTAAAAACGATGTAACATACAAAGAATCACCATTTAGAGAAGAGGCAGGAACTCCTAATATAGCAGGTGCTATAGGGCTTGGATATGCAATACGTTTTATTAAGAAAATAGGAGTTAATAATATAAAAGAGCATACTTTGTATTTAAGAAATTACACAATTGCTAAGTTAAAAGAAATAAAAGAGGTTATTATTTATAATCTAGAAGGCGAAACATCTTTAATACTGTTTAATATAAAAAATATCCATCCTCATGATGTAGCAAGTGATTTAGATAACGATAATATATGCGTAAGAGCTGGTTTTCATTGTGCTAAGCTTGTAGGACCACTTTTAGACACAATTTCAACACTAAGGGTATCTTTTAGTGTATATAATGATATTAATGATTGTGATTTATTTATTAAATCACTACAAAAAACTATTAAGTATTGGACGGAAATATGAATATAACAGATATGTATAAACAAGTTATTATGGACCATTATAAAAATCCTAGAAATAAAGGAGTTTTAAACGATAGTTCTTATTTAACTATTAATTTAAATAATCCAAGCTGTGGTGATGAAGTTATTATCCAAATTAAAGTAATAGATGGTGTTATTAAAGATGTAAGACAAGGAGGACACGGATGTTCTATTTGTTGTTCTAGTGCTAGTGTAGCAAGCGAAACTTTAGTAAATAAAACCTTGAATGAAGCTTTAGAAATAATAACACAGTTTTATGAATTAGTTAAAGGATTAAAGTATAATGAAGAACTTTTAGAAGGAGATGCTATAGCGTTTAGTGGAGTAGCTAATTTCCCTGCACGTATTAAGTGTGCTACTTTATCTTGGAAAGCTGTTGAAAAAGGAATAGGGGAATTACAAAAATGAGTATAGAAAAAATAGATACTTCTAAAATAAGTATAGATACTATAACTAATTTTGATAATAACAATAATTTAATACTTAAATCTTTATACGAAGATTTAAGTATGGTTTATGATACAAAAGAATTAGAAGTGGTTTTTATTATTAAGTACAATAATATAAATATTGGCTTTATAGAAATCAAAAACTCTAAAATATATAGTATATTACAAAACGATTATCGTAATGAAAGAATATTTAGTTTTTTGTATAAAAATATATTGTCTATTTTATTTAATGATTTAAAAAAAGAAAAAATATATGTAGAAGACACTACTAATAGTGCTATAATAAAAAATATAGTCACATCAATAGGATTTGAAGTGAACAATAACTCTAAAGAAAAACAGATATATGAATTAAGTTATCAAAAATATTTAAAAGATATAGCAGTTAATGAAAGCATCACATTATCTTCTGTAAAAGAAGTAGGAGTTGGATTAACTTTAGAAAAAGTATTAGAAATATCTAATTATAAAAAAGAACCAAAATGGATGACTAATTTTAGAGTTAAGTGTTACAAATATTTTATGGCTTCTAAAAATCCTAAATTTGGTCCATCTTTAGATAAAATTGATTTTCAAGCAATAAATTACTATATTAAACAAACTAGCGGGGTTGTTTCAACTTGGGAAGATGTCCCATCTAAAATTAAAGATACTTTTGAAAAAATAGGAATTCCAGAAGCTGAAAAAAACTTTTTAGCTGGAGTAAGCACTCAATTTGAAAGTGAAGTGGTTTACCACTCCACTAAAGAAGAATTAGATAAACAAGGAGTTATATTTTTAGATACTGATACTGCTTTAAAAAAATATCCTAAACTATTCAAAAAATATTTTAACACTATAGTAAAATACAATGACAATAAGTATAGCGCACTAAATGGTGCAGTTTGGAGTGGCGGAAGTTTCATATATGTTCCTAAAGGAGTAACAGTTACTAAGCCTCTACAATCTTATTTTAGAATAAATGCTAGAAGTTCTGGACAATTTGAAAGAACTTTAATAGTTGTGGATGATGACTCTAGCTTAAATTATGTAGAAGGATGCACAGCTCCATTATTTAGTGAAGATAATTTACATGCTGCAGTAGTTGAGATATTAGTTGGCAAAAATGCCAAATGTAGATATTCAACTATCCAAAATTGGTCAAACAATGTAATCAATTTAGTAACTAAAAGAGCTTATGTTTTAGATAACGGTTTAATGGAGTGGATTGATGGTAATATAGGAAGCGGTCTTAATATGAAATACCCTAGTTGCATTTTAGCTGGTCCTTATGCTAGTGGATCTACTATAAGCATAGCGGTAGCCTCAAAAAATCAAATTCAAGATACTGGAGCTAAAATGATTCACCTAGCTCCTCACACTAAAAGTCAAATTATTAGTAAATCCATTAGTAAAAATGGAGGGGAAGTTAATTATAGGGGTTTAGTTAAAATAACAAGTGATGCTCTTTATTCTAAAAGCCATGTAGAATGTGATACCTTATTGCTTGATAATATATCAAGAAGTGACACAATCCCAACTAATACAATATCTAATACTACTAGCTTTTTAGAACATGAAGCTAGCGTATCTAAAATAAATGAGGAACAATTATATTATTTAATGAGCAGAGGGTTATCTAAAAAAGATGCTACTGAATTACTAGTTATGGGATTTCTAGAACCATTTGCTAGAGAATTACCGATGGAGTATGCAGTTGAATTAAACCAACTTATTAAATTAGAAATGGAAGGTTCAATTGGCTAATTGATATATTATATTAAACATCATCCTTATGGAACAGAAGTAATAGAGAATAATAATAAAAGTACAATTATTCATAAGAAAAGTACCCTAGGATATGTTAAGTATTTATGTTGTAAAAAATTAATTGATTTTGAAGGTTATATTAAACAAGTTAAAAAGAATTTATCAAATATTTATAAAACCCCTATTTATATAAGCAAAGACACAATATTAGTACCTTTTAAGAATATAAAAGAATACGATAATATTTGGTTTAATTATAAAGCAATAGTGAAAATTAAAATTGATAACGATAAATTGATATTATTTTTCGATGATTATACTTTTTTGGTATATAATAATAGTGTATCATCATATAAAAAGCAAGAAAATTCTATAAAAATGATAGAGATTTTTTTAGAAAAGGGAGAAATTTAAATGAGTAAAAAAACTTTAAACGATTTACAAGTAAGAGGCAAGAAGGTGTTAGTTAGAGTAGACTACAATGTTCCACTAGACAAAAAGACTGGTGCGATAACAGACACTACTAGAATTGAAGCTAGTTTGCCAACAATTAACTATTTAGTAGAAAATGGTGCTAAAATAATTCTTTTATCACATTTAGGAAGAATTGAAAAAGAAGAAGACAAAGAAAAAGCTTCTTTAAAAATTGTAGCTGAAAAATTAAGCGAACTAATGAAACGTGATATTTGGTTCTCTGCACAAACAAGAGGCTATGTATTAGAAGAAAGAATATCTAGACTTAATAATGGGGATATTTTATTAGTTGAAAACACTCGTTTTGAAGATGTAGATTCTAAAAAAGAATCTAAAAATAACGCTGAATTAGCTAGCTATTGGGCATCTTTAGGAGATGTATTTGTTATGGATGCTTTTGGTAGTGCTCATAGAGCTGCTGCTAGTGTAAGCGGAATCCCTGCTTTTATAGGCGAAAGTGCAGTTGGTTTTTTAATGGAAAAAGAAATCAAATATTTACAAGAAGCTATTAATGATCCAAAAAGACCTTTAGTAGCTATTTTAGGCGGAGCTAAGGTTTCTGATAAAATAGAAGTTATTAAAAGTTTATTAAAAGTAGCAGATAAAGTTATTATAGGTGGTGGTATGGCTTATACATTTTATAAAGCTTTAGGTTACGAAGTTGGAAAATCATTATTAGAGGCTGATAAAGTTGAATTAGCACTAGAATTAATGAAAGACCCTAAATTAATATTAGGTGATGATTGTATAGTAACTCAAGAATTTAGTGATGTAAAAGGTACAGTTAGAAAAATAAATGAAATTCAAGAAAATGAAATGGGAATGGACATAGGACCTGAAACTATTAAGAAATTTTCAAATGTTATTAAAGATGCAAGAACTATAGTTTGGAATGGTCCATTAGGAGTATTTGAATTTTCTAATTTCGAAGCTGGAACTAAAGAGATAGCTTTAGTTATTGGAAAAAATAAAAAAGCAGTTAGTATTATTGGTGGTGGAGACAGCGCAAGCGCTGTTACTAAATTTGGTCTAGAAAAAGAATTTACTCATATTTCAACAGGAGGAGGAGCTTCATTAGAATTTTTAGAAGGTAAAAAATTACCAGGAATTGAAGCTATTCAAGAAAAAGATGTCAAGTAGTAGAAAAAAAGTAATTGCTGGAAATTGGAAAATGAATTTAACACTAGATAATGCTTTATCTTTTATTTATGAAGTAAATGAAAATTTACCTTCAAATGATAGAGTAGAAACTATTATTTTTCCACAAAGTCCAATTTTAAGTGAATTAGTAAATAACCAAGGTAAAGATTTAAAAATAGGCGCACAAAATATGCATTATTTAGAAAGTGGTGCTTACACTGGTGAAATAAGCCCTGCTATTTTAAAAGATTTAAAAGTTAGTTATGTTTTGATAGGTCACAGTGAAAGAAGACAATATTATAATGAAACTAATGAATCTGTTAATTTAAAAATAAAAGCCGCTATTAAATATGATTTAATCCCTGTTTTTTGTGTAGGAGAGTTGCTAGAATCAAGAGAAAAAGGTTCAACTAATATAGTACTAGCTAATCAAATATATAAAGGTTTAAAAGATATTAGTGCAGAAGATGCTTTAAAAATAATAGTTGCTTATGAACCTGTCTGGGCAATTGGAACAGGTAAAACTGCAACAAGCACTGAAGCTAACGATACTATAAAAAGTATAAGAAATATGATATCTAAATTGTACGGAAAAGATGTATCTTCTAAGGTTAGAATATTATACGGAGGAAGTGTTAATGCTAACAATGTAGTTGAATTACTAAGCCAAAGTGATATTGACGGAGCATTAGTAGGAGGAGCATCTTTAAAAAGTGCATCTTTTATTAAGTTAGTAGAAGCAGCATTATAAAATAAAATAATAAAATAAAAGGAGATTTAAGAAAATGGCAGAAAAGAAAGTAAAAGTACAGTATGTAGTAGAAGCGGAGCATTTTAAATTTGGAGATAATTTAAAAGAACTAACAGAAGGTTATTTACAAAAACTAACAAAATTTTTAAATCAAGATATTGATGCAAAAGTAAAAGCTAAAAGACCAAATAATCCTAAAATTAATGATTTAAAAATAGAAATCACAATTAATGGTTTTGTAAGAACTGAAGTACAAACTAAGTTTCCTGGAATAGAAAAAGCACTTAAACAAGCTCTTCAAAAATTAAAATCACAAATCAATAAATACTACATTGATAAAAATAAAGACAAAAAGAATTTTGTTGAGAATTATCCTATTGAAGAAAAAGAAGTTTTTGTTAAAGAAAAACTATTGATATTAGATAGTATTTCAAGAGAAGAAGCACTAAAAAGGATGCAAGCATCTGGTCATGAATTGTTTTATATTTATAGAGATATTGATACTTCTAAAGTTTGTGTTATTTATAAAAGAAATCTAGAAGGATATGGAATTATTCAAACTGCATAAATAAAATTATATTTTTAAGAAAACAACCTGAAATACTGGTTGTTTTTTTTTAACGTGTAAATATATTTGCACGTTAATAAAGCAATTATTAATAATTTTTATCAGTAAATAATAAAAATAAAAATATAGTGTAAATTTAATCATATTTTTTTAATATTTGATATAATTAAACTATAGCCAATATTTAAAAAATATATATTAAGAGAGAAATGTATGAACAACCAACAAACAGATAAAATTCAAGGCAATCAAATTACCGATTTTAAAAATGTAAGCGCTTTACTAGAAATAAAAAAAATGGTAAAGACTTTTGGAGTTGTGACTGCCCTTAATGATGTTACCATTAGCATAAATAGAGGAGAAATAGTAGGTCTAATAGGTGAAAATGGAAGTGGAAAATCCACATTAGCATCGATTGTAAGTGGAATTCAAAAAGCTAATTCTGGGTCTATGTTTTTTAAAGGAGAACCTTGGAATCCTGTTAGTATGATTGATGCAGTTAATAAAGGAATCGGAATAATAGTACAAGAAGTTGGTGTAATAGCTGGTATATCGATAGCAGAAAATATATTCTTAGGGGAAATATCTAAATTCGCTAAAATGGTATTTATGAACAAGAAAAAAATGTTACAAGAGGCCACTAAAACTATGCAAGCAATCGGATGTACTGATATGGATGTGTCACTAAATGCAGGAGTTTTAAATATTCAAGATAGAAAATTAATAGAAATTGCAAAAGTATGGATGAAAAATCCTGATATATTTATCGTAGATGAAACTACAACAGCTGTATCTCAAAAAGGAAAAGACATAATATATGATTTGCTTAATAGACAAAAACAAAATGATAAAAGTGCAATTTTTATTTCTCATGATATAGATGAGATAATGAATGTATGTGATAGAATAATAGTTCTTAGAGATGGAAAATTTATAACTTCATTATCAAAAAATGAATTTGAAAGTTCAAAAATAAAACAATTATTAATAGGAAGAGAGTTAGTTGGAAACTATTATAGGTCTGATTATGATAGTACACCTTTTTCTAAAAATATTATTTTGAAAGCTAAAGAATTGACAGGTAACAATCTAAACGGAGTATCATTAGATCTTTTTGAAGGTGAAATTCTTGGTATAGGTGGATTATCACACTGTGGTATGCACGAATTAGGAAAAGCAATATTTGGTTTTATTCCACCAAAAAGTGGAAGAGTAATAAGATACAATTATTCTCAAGACGCTAAAAGTATGGTACATATAAGTAATGAAGCGGTAGCTATGAAGGAAGGAATAGGATATGCTAGTAAAGATAGAGATATTGAGGCTTTAGTATTAAGCGCACCTATTTTGGATAATATAGCATCTGCTGGATATAATATTATCCAAAAAGCTAAGTTTCTTATTCTTCCACAAGATGAAAGAAAATATGTTAACAATCTAATTAAGGAATTTAATATTAAATGCTATTCGAGTTCTCAGATGGTTAGTGAATTATCAGGCGGTAATAAACAAAAAGTTGTAGTAGCTAAATGGGCAGGAAGAGGATCTAAAATAATTATTTTAGATTGTCCAACTAGAGGAATTGATATAGGTGTAAAGCAAGCATTGTACCAATTAATATACAAAATGAAATTAGAAGGTATATCATTTATATTTATTTCAGAAGAAATAACTGAATTAATTGGATTATGTGATCGAGTACTAATAATGAAGAATTCAAAAATTACTAAAGAATTTAAAAGAGATAAAGATTTAAGCGAATCAGACATTATCGAATATATGATATAATTGGGGGCAAAATGCAAGAAGAACAGATTTTATTAAAACCTAAAGAAAAGAAAAGTTTTAAAGAAATAGTTAAAAAACTAGTTTTATTAACTAAAGAATTTTTCTTATCTATAATAAAAGCATTTGTGCTATTATTTACTCATCCTAAAGTTTTCTTTAAAAAATAT
>JAITXV010000110.1 GCA_031284605.1 Acholeplasmatales bacterium
GTGTTCTTTAACTAATTTTATACCTTCGTAAACTTTTTCTATTCTTGGATTAGGAACAACACCTCCTAAAACAGTGTAAGATATATTGTTTTGTTCTAAAGAATCGGTTACTTCTTTTAACAAACCTTGTTTTACTATGCGGCTACTACCATAGTGAATTAAGACGTTAGATGTAATGCCTTTTAACAATGAACCAACAGTTTTATGTTTATTATCTCCAAAAACTAAATAAGTTGGAGTGTATAATGTAAAGTCTTTCATATTATTATCCTTTCTTTGTTTTTAATTCTTTTTTTAGATATTTAATAATGTTAGTTTTTTTAACTATTTCTTCAGTTCTAGTAGATAAGTTTTTAACGGTTATAGTATTATTTTTAAATTCATCTTCTCCTGCAATTAATATGTATTTAGGATTTTTATTTAAGGCTTTGATAAACATATTTTTAAAACTACCTACTGTATAATTAGTTTCTACAGTAATATTATTTTTTCTTAAATCTTGTAATAAAGATATTTTGTATGGATAATTAGTAGTTACAAGTAAATATACATCTAAAAGTGGAGGGACAATATTTATTAAGTTAGAGTTATTAAGAGCTAGAAGTAGTCTTTCCATTCCAAAAGCAAATCCTATTCCAGTTATATCAGGACCACCTAATTCTTTAACTAAAGATGAATATCTTCCACCTCCTCCTAAAGCTAAGTGAGATAGTTCTTCACTGTATGATACTATTTCAAAAACAGTATGATCATAGTAATCTAAACCTCTTACTAAATTAGGGTTTACTACGTAATCAATATTAGCATTTTCAAGTTCTTCTAACACTTTATCAAATCTTTCTTTTGATTCGTTATTTAAATAATTTAGTGGGGAAGGAGCATTTTTAAAAAATGGTTCTTTAGAACAGACTTTACAATCTAAGATTCTTAATGGGTTAGTTAGTAATCTATTTTTACAATCATCGCATAAAAGTTCTGTATAAGAAGTAAAATACTCTACTAAAGTTTTTCTAAATTCTATTCTATTTTGGCTATCTCCAATCGAATTGATTTCAACTTTTATCTCATTTATCCCTAAACTTTTAATAAAGTTATAAGCTAAAGCTACTATTTCTGCATCTAGAAGGTATGAATCACTGTTTAGCGCTTCTACACCAAACTGAGAAAATTGTCTAAATCTTCCTTTTTGAGGTCTTTCATATCTAAAATTAGGTCCTATGTAATAAAATTTAGAAATGTCTTGGTTGGCATACAATTTATTTTCAACATAAGCTCTTATAATCCCTGCAGTCTGCTCAGGACGCAAGGTTAATAACCTATCACTTAAATCTTTGAAGTCATAAGTTTGTTTTTTAACCATATCAGAATCTTCATTTACTCTGTGAATTACTTCATAATGCTCTAAAATAGGAGTTCTAACTTCACTAAAATTATAAATTGCACAAATCTCTCTTATCTTTTGTTCTAAGAACTGCCAATAAGGAGATTCATTTGGTAATACATCATAAGTTCCTTTTACTTTCTGGTACATTTTGTATGATTCCTTTCTAATACATATAATATTTTATCATAAATGCATATTATTAGTTAATAATTAGGTTTTGTTGTATAATATTTATATCCCCATATGGGGGATAGGAGGATTAATATGAGAAGTTGTGAACATCAAAAGAAAGTATTAGATGATTTAGCTAGAGCGATCGGTCATTTAACTAAAGTTAGAGAAATGGTTAGTGAAGACAGGGATTGTGTTGATGTAGTGATACAACTAGCAGCAGTGAAATCAGAAGTGGTAAATATTAGTAAAAGAATGATAAATGAACACCTTAGTGTATGTATGGTAGAAGCTATTGAAAAGAATGATATAAGTAAAATTAAAGATATTAATGAAGCTATTAATTCTTTAATTAAATAAAGGAGAAAAAATGATAATAGAAGCTAGTTATAAAATCAGTGGAATGACATGTGTAGTGTGTGCTAACACTGTTACAACTGTTAGTAAAAATACTATAGGAGTAATTGAATCTAGTGTTAATTTTAATTTAGAAACTTTATTCATTAAATATGATGACAGTATTTTTAATATCAATAGTTTGATAAAAAACGTAAATAAATCAGGGTACAAGTTAATAGTTAATAAAGAAAGTTTAGAAGAGTATAAAAAAAGAAAAAATTTAGAAGAAAAAGAGTTGTTTATTAAATTTTATATCACTTTAGTTTTTAGCGTATTGTTACTATACATTGCGATGGGTAGTATGATAGGTGCTCCTTTGTTTAGTTTTATGGACCCAATGACCAAACCAATTAATTTTATGTTAGTACAAATCTGTTTAGTGTTACCGGTTTTAATAATAGGATATAAAATATTTATTAGAGGTTTTAAAAGTATTATTTCTTTAAGACCTAATATGGACGCTTTAATAACTATAGGAACTTTAGCTGCTTTTTTGTACGGATTAGTTAGCTTTTTTATATCTTTAAACAAAAGTATGGATGTTAAGATGGATACTGCTAGTAATTTATATTTTGAAAGTGCAGGGGTTATTATTTGTTTAGTATTATTAGGAAAAGCAATTGAGAGTAAGTCTAAAGGTAAAACTAGTAAGTCTATTGAAAAATTACTTGAATTAGCTCCTAAAAAAGCAACTGTTATAAAAAATGAGGTTGAAGAAATTGTAGCTATAGAAGAAATAAAGGTTGGGGACAACGTAATAGTTAGACCTGGTGAAAAAATAGCCTTAGATGCAGAGGTGATAAGCGGTAACAGCAGTGTTAATGAATCTTTCTTAACTGGGGAGAGTTTACCTAATAATAAAAATGTAGGTGATAAAGTATATGCAGGAACTATTAATATAAACGGAGTATTAGTATACAAAGTTACAAAAGTTGCATCTGATACTACTTTAGCAGGAATAATAAAAATGGTAGAAAATGCTAATAAAAGTAAAGCTCCTATAGCTGCTTTAGCAGATAAAGTATCTAATATATTTGTGCCTTCTGTTTTAGTAATAGCTATAATAAGTTTTATTGTTTGGTTTATTATTAAAAAAGATATTTCATTTAGTATTAATATAGCAGTATCAGTTTTAGTTATTGCGTGTCCTTGTGCACTAGGATTAGCAACCCCAACTGCTATAATGGTAGGAACAGGATTTGGGGCTAAAAATCATATTCTTTTTAAAAATGGTGAAGCATTAGAAAATACTTGTAAAATAAATACAGCAATGTTTGATAAAACTGGAACTATTACTTATGGTAAACCTGTTGTTAGTAGTGTGGTAAGTGTTGGGTCTTATACTAGAGATGAATTATTAAAAATAGCTGCTAGTATTGAAAGATATTCTAACCATCCACTAGCTAGTGCGATAGTTAATGCAGGAAAAGAAGAAAATATCGAATATGAAGAGATAAGTGATTTTACAGAAAAAGCAGGGGAAGGAATTAGGGGAATATATAAAAATAAAGAAGTACTTTTAGGAAATAAGGAATTATTAAAAAAAGTAGATATTAACAAAGATGATTTTTATAATTTAGTCAACTTAGGTGATACTTTAGTTTATATAAGTATTGATAATAAATTAGAAGGAGTTATTAGTATTTCTGATAAAGTAAAAGAAACTAGTAAAAAGGCAATTAGTATTTTAAAAGATATGGGAATTGATTGTTATATGATAACAGGTGATTCAAGTAAAGTAGCTTTTAAAATAGCTTATGAAGTTGGAATAGACAATGTAGTAAGTGAAGTACTACCAGGTGAAAAACAAAATGAAGTATTAAAATTAAAAAATAATAATAAAGTAATAGCTTTTATTGGAGATGGAATTAATGATAGTGTAGCACTAGCTAGTGCTAATATTGGAATAGCTGTAGCTAGTGCTTCTGACATTGCAATTGAAGAGGCAGGTATTATTTTAATGAGAAATGATCTAGTAGATGTTAGTACTTCTATTAAACTAAGTAAGAAAATATTAAGAACTATCAAACAAAACTTGTTTTGGGCTTTTGGATATAATGTTATAGGTATAGGGGTAGCAGCAGGATTATTATACGGAATCAATGGATTTTTGCTTAATCCTATGATTGCGGCACTATGTATGTGTTTGTCTAGTATATCAGTTATTTTAAATACGTTAAGAATTAATTTGTTTAAAATAAACAATACCAAATAAATAGCGTTATAAAACAAAATAATAATTATTAATTTAAAAAAGTAATTATAGAATTAGTTGTTTAATATATTAAATTATTAGTATGTTAGTATTTTTTAAAATACTAATTTTGTTGTGAATCATGATATGAAATTTGTTAAAAAACTTATAATTGTTTTTTTATTATGGCTCTAGCAATCCTAATGGTGCTACTATTATCCCATCTTTTCTAGTATAAGAATATTCGGTTCCAGTTAATATCATTATAAAAGAAGTCTTCTTTGTTTTTTTGAAATCAAGTTTGTTTATAAATAAATTTAGTTCTTTTGCTGCTTCATCTATTTTAGATGAACCAACCTTTATTTGTATTGCACCCCGCCTTCCATCACGAAGAA
>JAITXV010000018.1 GCA_031284605.1 Acholeplasmatales bacterium
CTCCTACAAAAGTTTCATACTATGTTGGTGAAAGTCTTAATCTAGCTGGTTTAGTAGTAGTAGCTAACTATAATGATGCTTCAACTGTTACTTTAACTCCTGGTAGTTATACAGTAAGTGGTTATAACCCTACAGTATCAGGACCTCAAACAGTTACTGTTACTTATCAAGGTCAAACTTCTACATTCGTAGTTAATGTATCATTAGTTGCTGTATCTTCTGTTGTTATTTATTTTTATCCAAATAAATTAGTATATCATGTTGGTGCAGAATTAGATTTAACTGGTTTAGTTGTAGTTGCTTATTACAATAACGGCGATGAAGTTAGTTTAAATGATACTCAATATGTTGTTAGTGGATATAATGCTCAAACTGTTGGAAAACAAACTATTACTATTACATTTAATGGTCAATCTGATACTTTTGAAGTTACTGTAACTTCAGGACCTGTTGGAGAATTAGATCATTTAACAATAACTAGTGAAGTAACTAAAAAGACATATGTTGTTGGTGAAGAATTAGATTTAGCTGGTTTAGTAGTAAAAGCTGTATATGAAGATGAAACTGCAGTTACACTTTCAAGTGCAGATTATACAGTAAGCGGATATGATAAGAACACAACAGGTGCTCAAATAATAACAGTTACATATGGAAATAAAACTGCTACATTTACTGTTAGTGTAAACGCTGCTCCTGCACAAAGTGCGATCCCTGGTTGGGTTATCCCTGTTATTATCGTAGTTGTTGTATTAGTTGGTGGTGGAATTCTTGCATTCTTTATCTTAAAAAAAGGATTTAAAAAAGATCAACAATAAGATTTAAAAAAACAAATACAATTTAATATGTTGTCCCCTAAAATATTTTTAGGGGACAACAGTTATATGTATTTCTTAAATATTTTTTTGGAATACTTAAGAAATACATATAAAAAAGGAGTATATATGAAAAAAATATTATTACTTATTATCACAATTATTAATTTAACTTTGTTAGCCTCTTGTTTTAATAATGAAAAAATTGAAATTACAATTGGTATGTGGCCTGAATCATCAAGCACTAACAGTGTAGCGATGTTCAATACTTGGGCTGCTAATTTTACTGCAGATTATCCTGAATATAAAGTGATTGGAGAACCTTTTGATTATACTAAGGAAGCTTTTGTTAGTAAAGCAACTGCTAAAAACTTACCAACTGTTTACCAAACATGGTTTACTGAACCTGAAGAAATAGTAAGTGGAGGACATGCTAAAGATATTACTAAAATAGTTAAAGATTTAGGATGGTATGACAAAATGGATCCTGAATTAAGAAACTATTTAACTTTTAATGATAAACTTTATGGTATTCCTCGTGATGGATATGGCTTAGGACTTATTATTAATTTAGGAGTTTTTGAAGATGCAGGATTAGCTTCTGATTTAGATGGAGATAATATAATTGATATTGTTGATCCTAATAACCCTAGTATTAAGTATTATCCTACTACTATGGATGAATTATTAGAATATTCTGTTAGAATTAAAGAAAATACAGGAGAAAATGGTTTTATAGTATTAAACGCTGATAAAAACGGTGGTTGGCAATATTCAAATATAGCATGGAATTTTGGTGCAAAATTACAAGTTGAAGAAAACGGAGTTTGGAAATCTAATTTAAATAGTCCACAAGCAGTAGAAGCTATGCAATTTTTAAAGAACTTTTATTTAGAAGAAGTAGCTCCAATTGGTACTCAAAATTATTCTTCTTGGAAAACTTTATTAGGACAAAATAAAATAGGTATGGCAATATGTGGTAATGACGTAATTAATGATGCTGTTACTAGTGGCGGAATGGCTAAAGAAAATTTAGCATTTGTTCCAATTCCTGCTGGACCTAATGGTATTAAAAAAACTTTATTTGGTGGAACACCGTATATGTTTAGCGCTTATGCTAGTGATAAAGCAGTTGAAGGTGCCGTTAAATTTTTAGAATATATGGGAAGAAGTCCTGAAACTAGTGATATATCTAAACAGGCTATGCTTGATGGTATGAACACCGCTACAAAACAAGGAATGTTAATACTACCATCAATATCTCCTTGGATAAACCCTGATTATGTTGAATATAATAATTATTTAAACGGAATTTATGTAAATGTAAGTATGCCTAACTTTAATGATTTTTATACTAATATTCAATCTTCAAGGATGCCTGAAGAACCTTATCTTACTCAAACAATGTATAAATTTTTAGATGAAGTGGTATTAGGATTACAAAATCCTGCTTATGATATAGTTAGTGGACTAAATAGTAAAAATCAAGCTTTTGAAAATGAATTAAGAAAATATTTTGGAAATTAAAATGCAAGTAAAAGTAGCTAAAAAAGAAAAAGATATAAAGAATAAGAAAACTAAGAGAATAATTAGTGACTTGGTGGCATGGTTAATAGCCGTGCCTTCTTTATTGTTATTTTTCTTTTTTATTTGGTTACCTATACTTCAAAATATCTCCCTTTCATTTTTCCGTACATCTGGATTTAATAAAACTGAGTTTGTATTTTTAAGTAACTATATAGATGTTTTTAGAAATCCTTTATTTTTACAAGCTTTGAAAAATACTTTATTATATGTAGGTTTTTCATTACTTATTGGTTTTGTTATCCCAATTATATTAGCTTTATTAATAAGCGAAGTCGTTCATTCTAAAAGTTTATTCAAAATTAGTTTTTATGTTCCTAATATAGTTCCTGCAATAGCAGTTATTCTTATGTGGAAAATTATGATGGATCCTAATCAATATGGATTTTTCAATGTGATACTATCTAATTTAGGTTTAAACACTAGTAGATGGCTAAGCAACGATGCTTTAACTATTCCACTTATTATTTTAACTCTTACCTGGAAAAGTGCTGGGTCTACTATGCTTATTTATTTAGCGACACTTAATACTATCGATTCAAGTTTATATGAAGCTGCTAGAAGCAGTGGTGCTTCTTTGTTTAAACGTCTTAGATATATAACTTTACCTGCTCTATTTCAAAATGTTAAATTATTATTAATTCTCCAAATTATTTCAATATTTCAAATATTTTATGAGCCATTAGTATTTATGGGAAATACTAATGACAGCGTAAACACTTTAGGTCTTCTAATTTATAAATTTATTTATACTGATATTCAAAATGTGGGCTACGCTGCTAGTTTAGGAGTAATCACTTTATTTATATTGCTTGGACTCACTGCTTTGTATTTAGTATTAGACAAGTCAACAAGCACAAATAGTAAAAATCCTACTTTTAAAAAGTATATTTCTTATGAAACTATGCTTTATAACGAACAACTTAGGGATAAAAAAAGAGCTTTCAGAATAGAAAAAAGTAAGGCATATAGAATTTTAATTAAAATAGGTGAATCAATTAAATGGTTTTTTACTAAAATAGGATTATTTTTTAAATTTATATTTTCTAAAATAAACTCATTTTTTGAATATATCACTAGAAAAACTACTAAAAAATACGCTTTAAAAATATTTAAAAAGAAAAAAGACGGTATTGTTACATTTTCTGACTACAAAAGCAGTCGTTATAGAATATTATATTACGCTATCTACTTATTACTTATTTTGTGGATGATAGTAGTTTTAGTTCCTTTTTTATGGTTATTTTTTACATCTTTTAAACCTACTCAAGATATATTTTCAACTAACTTCTTTCCAAAAACTATGGATTTTGGAAAATATATTGATGTTATTAAAAAAACAAATATATTAAAAAACGTATTAAATAGTACTATAATAGCAGTAGGTGCAGCTGTTTGTTCGGTGGTATTTAATGGTTTGTTAGCTTACGTTGTATCAATTCTAAAACCTAAAGGTAGTAAAGTAATTTTTTATTTAATATTAGGTTCTATGCTAGTACCTGTAACAGTTTCTTTAGTTCCATTATTTCAAAATATCACTTGGATATATGACATAGTAGGTAAAATTTTAGGAGGTAACGCAGCTAATGTTCAAAGAACATATTTAAGTTACATACCGTTTTGGTTAATAGCAGGAGCTAGTCCGTTTAATTTCTTACTATTTAAAACTCATTTTGATAATTTACCAAAAGATCTATTTGATATGGCTAAAATAGAAGGTGCTACTAAATTACAAATATTTTTTAAAATAGTTATACCACTAAGTGTTCCAATTATGATGGTTGTTGGTATATTTAGTATTACCGCATCCTGGAATGACTTCTTGTTACCGTATATAGTAATCCAAAACGATAGTTTATGGACAGTAATGGTTAAAGTATTTAGTATAAACGCTAATATGGCTCCGTATATGATTAAGTTAGATGAATTTTTGTGTTTATTAATGTTTACAATGTTACCGCCAATAATTATATTTTTTATTTTCCAAAAAAATATAACAAGCAATGTGGCTACAACTGGAATTAAGTAGAAAAGAGGAAATGATATGGGAAAGATTGCTAATAAGTATTTTGTAACTGATCCTTACAAAATAATAGAGAATGGATTTGATATAACCCAAAACCAAAAAAGTGAAAGTATATTTTCACTAGGTAATGAATATATGGGTATTAGGGGGTTCTTTGAAGAAGGGATTAATGCTCCTTCTTTAGTAGGAACTTATTTTAACGGAGTTTACGAATGGAATAAAGAAGCTGTTAATTCTCATTATAAGGGTATTATTAAAAGAGGACATCATATGGTTAACTCTTGTAATTTTTTATACACTAGAATTGTTTGTGATGATGAAAATTTAGATTTAGCACACATTGATTTTAATTCATTTACTAGAGTATTAGATTTAAAAACAGGATTATTGACTAGAGAATTCGTTTGGACTACTTTAAAAAATTCTTTCAAAATTAAAATTAAATTCGAAAGAATTGTATCAAATGAAAATGTATATCACACATACCAAAAAATTACTTTTGAGGCTCTTAATTTTTCCGCTAAAATATCCGTATTATGTGGTCTTGATCCTACTATTTTACATTGGGGTAAATATAATGATTGGACTGTTATTAAAAGTTCTGCTTTGAATAACATATTATATACAAGAAACGCGACTTCTCAGACTATAGCTACAACTTTTAGTTTAGAAATAAATAATTCTTACAGTGCCAAAAGTGTAAAGATAGGCAAAATTATTGCAAAAGAAATAACTCTTGATTTAGAAAAAAATATCGAATCTTCTATTACTAAACATATTATTAATATAGTTTCTAAAGATGAAAGCATTTCATCTAAAGATGTAATTAGGTTATTAAGTAAGAGTTTAAGAAAAGAACAAAGTAAAAAGCTATCTTTTGAAAATATTTTATCTAGTAATACTGAGTTTTATGATAATTTATGGAAATATAGTGACATAACTATTGAGGGTGACCCTGAAAACCAACAAGGAATTCGTTTTTGTATATTTAATTTAGCACAGTGCTATCACGGATATAGTGAAAATGATAATATAGGAGCTAAAGGGCTAACTGGAGAAGCTTACAGCGGACATGCATTTTGGGACACTGAAACTTATTGTTTACCTTATTATTTATTTAATGACCCAAAAGCCGCAAAAAATTTATTATTATTTAGATATCACACTTTAGATATGGCTAAAAAAAGAGCTATAGAAGTTGATTGTAAGGGTGCTTGTTATCCTATAGCTACTCTTAACGGTTATGAGTCATGCGATTTGTGGCAACATGCGTTAACCCAAATTCAGCCTACTACTGGAGTGGCCTACGCAATAGACCACTATGTAAAAGTAACAAATGATATAAGTTTTATAAAAGAATATGGTTTAGAAATGTTAATTGAAATCGCTAGATTTTTGGCTTCTAGAGGCGACTATAACTCAAAAGGTAACTATTATGGTTATTACGGAGTAATGGGTCCTGATGAGTTTCAATTAATGGTTAACCATGATACTTATACTAATTATATGGCTAAACAATGTTTAGGTATTTTATTTTTTTATCTTGAATATATCAAAAATGAAGACTTAGAATCATATAATAAAACCATATCTTTAACCGCTTTAACTGAGGATGAAATAAAACAGTTTAAAGATATATACGAAAAAATGTATATTATTTATGATCCTAAAACTTTATTATATGAACAGCATATGGGTTACTACGATCTTCCTCATATTGATATTGATAAAATCCCACGTAGTGAATTTCCACTTTATTCTTCTTGGAGTTATGATAGAATATATAGAAATGATATGATAAAACAACCTAGTGTCCTTATGTTGATGTTTTTATACAATTCTAATTTTAGTGTTGCTCAAATTAAAGCTAACTATGATTTTTATGAACCAAGAACTATTCACGAATCAAGTCTTAGTCCTTCTATCCACTCAATATTAGCTTCACAAGTTGGGTATATGGATGAAGCACTCAAGTTTTTTAGTTTTTCAACTAGATTAGATTTAGATGACTACAACAATAATACTTTAGAAGGTCTTCACATGACTAGCATAGTAGCTGCCTGGGTAAATATTGTATACGGTTTTGGAGGACTTAGAAGTGATAATGTTTCATTAAAATTAGCTCCAACTATTCCTTCTAATTGGACTAAATATAGTTTTAATATTCAATATTTAAATGCTCACATTAAAATAACAGTTACTGCTAAAAAGATTGTTATAGAAAGTGACCGTGATATAGAAGAAGGTATTGTTATATATAAATATTTAAGAGATATTAAAAAAGGTGGTAATGTATTTGAAAGAGAATAACTTAATTGTAGAAAAAGGGTATAAAAATAATTTTAACGTTAGAGGAACTGCTTTTTTAGTTGGTAACCTTTTTATTGGAGTTAGAGGTTTTTTAGAAGAAGAAACAAAAATTCAAAACGCTAGCATCAATTTACCTCTTTTGTATGATAAGGATGACTCTAATCCTAATTTTTGGACTACAAGTGTAAATATTTGTAACCCTTTATATACTGTGCTAAGGGTAAATGACAATATACTCTCTCCAGAAAAAATAAAACCATTTGATAATAAGTTTATTCTTGATACTAGAAATAACTGTTTTATTAGAGAAACTACTTATAAATGTGCAGACATTAGCACATTTATAAACTCACAAAGGTTTGTAAGTGCTGATATTCCTAATAATATTTATTCAAGATATGAATTTAGTGTTGATAAAACCTGCTTAGTTAACATAAAAGCAGGTATCGATTTAGATTTATACGAGCTTGAGGGTCATCATTTAAAAGATAATTACGATGTCAAAATAGAAAGTAGAAATACAATTATTTATACTTTCTATACAAAAAGTAAAAACGTAAGTGTTACAGTAAGAGTTTCATTATTTTCAAATAATTTAGATATCAATACTGCTTCTATGGTACTTGACAATAATAAGCACGTTATATCCCTAAATATCAACGCTTTACCTAATATTAAATATACTTTAGACAAAAAGATAACTATATATTATAAAGATATGGATGGTTTTGGTTTAGATGTTTTGGATAAAGAAGATATAATAGATAATAACACATTTTCATTAGCTATAACTAATCACCACAAAATATGGCATCCTAAGTTTGACTTTTCTAATGTAACAATAGATGGAGATAAAAAAGCAGATATAAGTTTGAGACATGCTATATTTAATTTACTATCTTTAGAGCCTTCTGTAAGAAATAACTCAAGCGTTCCTGCTAGAGGGATTAGTGGTCAAACTTATAAAGGAGCAATTTTTTGGGACACTGAAATGTTTATGTTTCCTTTCTATTTGTTAAACGATATAAAAAGTTGTTACCAAATTATTAATTACCGAATAAAAGGTTTAGATGAAGCTATTAAAAAAGCTGCTTCTTATGGATATCAAGGAGCATTTTATGCTTGGGAAAGCATAGAAAATGGTATAGACGCATGTAGTGATTATAACGTAGTAGATGTATTTACTTCAAGACCTGTTAGAACTTATTTTAAAGATAAACAAATCCATATAAACGGTGCTATAGTATATGCTATCTACAGTTTATATAATTTCACTAAGGATGAACAAGTATTACGTGATTCTTACGAACTTATAAAACAATGTGCTTTATTTTATGTATCATACGCTAAAACTAATCTAATGAACAAAACTGTAGATATTTTAGATGTATTAGGACCTGATGAATATCACGAAAGAGTAAATAATAATATTTATACTAACTATATAATAAAACACACTTTATTTGTTTATTTAAGGGCTTCTAAAATATTAGGTATTACTTCAGTTGCTTTAGAAGTAAAAGCTACTTATATATATAATTATATTTATATTCCAACTCCTAACGCGCACAATGTAATTCCACAGTTTGATGGTTATTTTAATCTAAAAGATATTTCTTTAAAAGAATTGTTATCTCAAAAATTAGATAAAAATGAATATCTAGGAGGACACGGTCTTGCGGGTGACACTAAAATAATTAAACAAGCTGATACAATTACTGCGCTATATCTTTTTAATAATCTATTTAGTAAAGAAGTATTAGAAGCTAATTTTAATTATTATGAGCCAAAAACCGAACACGGCTCTACTTTATCAAGCAGTATGTATAGTTTAATAGCCTCAAAAATTGGTAAAAGCGATTATGCATACGAGCATTTTATAAAAAGTGCTAGTGTTGATTTAGAAGGTAAAACCAAACAATACGCAGGTAAAGTTTACATTGGTGGAAGCCATATCGCTTCTTTTGGAGGTGCTTATATGAGCGCTATATATGGTTTTACTTCTTTAGATTTATCTAGTGAAACCCCTAAAGTTTCTATAGCTTTACCATCAAAAATAAAAAGTATAAGTTATAATATAAAATATAATAACAAAAAATATAACATATATGTAAATCACACAAACTCTAAAATAAAAGAATTTTAGATGAAAGGATAATTATGGCTAATTTATCATTAAGACACATCAACAAAAAATATTCAAAAAATCAAAACTATGTAGTAAATGATTTTAATCTTGAAATCCAAGATAAAGAGTTTTTAGTATTTGTAGGACCATCAGGGTGTGGTAAATCCACCACTTTAAGAATGATTGCAGGTCTTGAAGAATTAACAAGTGGGTATATCTACATTGACAATAAACTAATGAATGATGAAGAACCAGGCAATAGAGATATCGCTTTTGTTTTCCAAAGTTATGCACTTTTCCCCCATCTAAGTGTTTATGATAATATCGCATTTAATTTTAAAATTCATAAAACTCCTAAACTAGAAATAAAAAGAAAAGTTGAAGAAGTAGCTAATATTTTAAGTTTAACTCCTTATTTAAATAGAAAGCCTGCTTTTTTATCAGGAGGTCAAAAACAAAGGGTTGCTGTAGGAAGAGCTATTGTAAGAGATTCAAAAGTGTTACTAATGGATGAACCTTTATCTAATTTAGATGCTAAACTAAGAGTTCAAATGAGAGCGGAACTAATTAAATTACACGAGCAGTTAAACACTACTATAGTATATGTAACTCATGATCAAGTTGAGGCTATGACTATGGCTAGCAGAATAGTTGTTATGAAAGATGGTTTTATTCAACAAATAGGTTCTCCTAAAGAAGTGTATAACAGCCCATCTAATATGTTTGTTGCATCATTTATTGGAACTCCTGGAATGAATTTTATAGAAGGTGTTGTTAACTCTTCTAAAGAGTTTGTTTTTGACAATTATAAATTAACTTTAGATAACGCTCAATATGAAATGCTTTTAGAATTAGGGTATGTTAATAAAGAAATAGTTTTAGGTATAAGACCTGAACATATTTTTTACAATAATCAAAAAAATAAACTTAATACTATAAATATTAATATAGATGTTTTAGAATTGCTTGGGTCTAATTATAATATTACTTTTAGTCTTGGTTTATTGCCTTTAGTTGCTGTAATATCAACATCTGTAGAAATAGCTCCTCACTCAAAAATTGATTTATTATTTAGTATAGATAAAGCAATTTTCTTTGATAAAGAAAATCAAAAGAGAATTAATTACGATACAGTTATTAAGGAAGGAATTATTTTTGATTTAGACGGAGTACTAGTTTCTACTGATGAATTTCATTATGAAGCATGGAAAGAAGTAGCTTCTTCATTAGATATTAATTTTACTAAAGAAGATAATAACCGTTTAAGAGGTGTTTCAAGAATGGAAAGTTTAGAAATAGTTTTATCCTTAAAACCATCATTAAAACTTAGTATATCCCAAAAAGAAGAAATAGCCAAAAAGAAAAATGAAATATATAAACAACTTTTAGATAAACTTTCACCAAAAAGTATTAGCGAAGATACTTTATATGTTTTGAGTGAATTAAAAAATATGGGTTACAAATTAGCTATTGGTAGTAGTTCTAAAAATGCTAAATACATATTAGAGCGCACTAATTTACTTTCTTACTTTGATAGCGTAAGCGATGGTAATAATATTACTAAAACTAAACCAGATCCTGAAGTATTTTTAAAAGCTAGTGAAATGTTAGGGTTAAAACCTTCTAAATGTGTAGTTGTAGAAGATGCTCACGCTGGAATAGACGCTGCTAATAAAGGCGGATTTTTAAGTATTGGATTAGGAGATGCATCTTCTTATAAAGATGCTAATATAAAAATAAAGTCATTATCTCAAATCCTAGATATTTTGAGGAAGTAATTATTAATTACCTTCATAATTCATCTTTTTTTTACATTTATGTAAATATGATATAATTAATGTATGGTAACTATAAAAGATGTTGCGAAAAAAGCATATGTTGGAGTTGGTACTGTATCTAGATACTTAAATGATCCTAAAACTGTTTCAAAAGAAACAATAAAATGCATAGAAAAAGCTATAAATGAATTAGGATTCGTACCCAATGAATTAGCTAGAAGTTTCAAGCTTAGAAAGACAAAAACTTTAGCTGTTTTAATTCCCTCTATTTTATTACCATTTTATTCATCAATTGCTTATTATATAGAAATGGATGCAGAAAAACAAGGATACAAAGTATTGTTATGCAATACTAACGGCAATAAAGAAAAGGAAATATATTATTTATCTTTATTTAAAGAACAAAGAGTAGACGGAATAATCGCTCTTACTTATTCACTTATAGACGAATACGTAGATATTAACTTTCCTATCATAACTTTTGATAGACATTTCAATAACAGAGTTTCTACAATATCTAGTGACAACTATATGGGTGGAAAGTTAGCTGCTAAGCATTTGATAGATATAGGTTGTAAAACCATTGCCTATATTGGAACTTATCAAAATATTATCGATTTTGAAGTAGTTAAAAGAAGACAAGGCTTTATGGATGAAGCTGCGCAGTCTAATACTGAATATATTGATTTTATAGAACAAGACCCAATAGTAGACTTTGTATTATTAGCTAATTCATTTTTAGATAAATATCCTAATGTAAAAGGTGTATTTTGTGAAAATGATGATATAGCGATGTATTTAATAAAGGAAGCTTTAAAAAGAGAAATTAAAATTCCTGAACAACTAAATGTAATTGGATTTGATGGAATCAATGACAATTTCTTTAATTTGATGGAATTAACTACTATAGTTCAAAGTCCTAAATTAATAGCTTCAAAAATGGTAAATAAAATTATAGATTTAATTATTTCTTCAAGCGAAGTTGAAGAAATAATTGTACCAATTTATTTAAGAAAAGGAGAAACAACCAAATGACATTTATAAAATCAAATATATCAAAATTTTTTGCACTATTTTTTATATTATTATTAACAATTTTATTAGTATCTTGTAAAAAAGTACCTAATGTAAAACTATCTTATGAGTATGAAAATAGTAATTATTTTATTGGAGAATACAAAAGTGGTACTAAATTTTCAAATTTTCCTGTTTTAACTAAAGATCACTACAGACTTACTGGTTGGTATTATGATAACGAATATAAAATCCAAATTAATACTGAAGTTTTTAAAGTAAACTATGATACTATTATATATCCTAAATTTGTTCATATAAATTACGCAAACGTTTATAATAGTTCTTTAGTTCCCACCACCTTAGAATTTTTAGATGGGCAAAAAATCTATTATGAAAATATATCTTCTATAGTTCTTAATGGTAACTATAATATCCTAGGCTATTATCTTGACTTAGAACGTACTAATCAAATAACATTCCCATATGATATAAACCAAGATATAACAATATATCCACATTTTGAACATATCGCTTATACAATTAATTTATTGTATCCTTCTGGAAATCAAAGAGTAAAAATATACAAAGGTGACTCGCTTAATTTATCTTTATTTAGTGTAGAAGGTTATAATGTAATAGGATTTTATAATGACGAACTTTATACTTCCGTTTTTGATAATCCTCCTACTATTACTAAAGATTATGACATATATGTAAAGTTAGAAGGTTTACCTTTTGTTGTTACTTTTAATTACAACGGTGCAGATGGCGCTAATTTAGTCACTTCATCCGATGTAAAATACGGCAACATTTATGGTTCTCTTCCAGTTCCTACTAAAACTAATTACTATTTTGGCGGATGGTTTTTAGATGCAGATTTTCATAATAGAGTTTATAGCTCAACTTATTTTTTGAATTTAGAAAATATTACTTTATATGCATATTGGGTTATTAATCCAGTTATTAATTTTGATAGTAATGGTGGAACTTATGTTGAAACTATTAATGATGTTCCAGGTTCGCTTGTAACTTTTCCTACAGATCCTACTAAAAACGGCTATACATTTGCTGGATGGTATTTTGATGATAATACATTCCTCCTTCCATTAGAAGAGCCATATAGTGTAATGCCAAACCAAACAGTAAACTTATATGCTAATTGGAGTATAGTTACTTATCACATTACTTATGTGCTAAATGGTGGAACTAATGATCCTACTAACCCTATTTCTTATACAGTTATCTCTTCAACTATTACTTTAAAACCAGCTTCTAAAACAGGTTATAATTTTATTACTTGGCACGAGGAAGCTAATATTCCTACAGGTTCTTATGGTGATAAAACATTTAGCGCAGAATTTTGGGTAATTGAATATAATATTATTTATGATTTAGCACAAAAAAATAAATTTTATCCTAATGACACTAATGAAGATAATTATCCAGCTATTAATAATATAGCAAATGTCTATAAATATACTATTGAAGATAATATTGTATTTTTAGATCCTTCTAGAGGTATAAACGTAAATAACGATCCTTGTTATGCATTTGCAGGATGGTATACCCAAAGTGACTATATTAACCCCATAAATGGTATAACTGCTGGGCATTACGGTGATATAACTATATATGCTAAATGGATTTATACAATAACATTTTATAACGGTAGTAGTATAAATGAAGATGATAGAATTTATGTATCTAAGACTTACGGAACTCCAATTACTGTGCCACTAGATATACCAATATACGGTTCAAACCATATTAGTGAATCGGATATTGATTTAATATTAGGATATAAAGCTATATTTTCATTTTTGTACGGAATCCCACAAAGCCAAATAACTGTTGACTTAATAAAATACATATATGTTCGTAATACTCCTTTTGCTTATTGGAGATTACTAGAAAGTGAGAATATTGAAACTAATGGTGAAATTCATTGTTTACCAGGCGACATTATAAATAGTGACTTTGATGATTATATTTATGGCGGTGTGACCTTTTTAACCAAATTTGTAGCTACATATGATTTTGCAGGTTTTGACTTACCTCCAAATGCTGTAATGGAAGGGTGGAAAAATGATTATGACAATTTACTAGCAAATGGAGGGTGGTACGGAAGACA
>JAITXV010000005.1 GCA_031284605.1 Acholeplasmatales bacterium
AGACATCAAGAGATATAAGTAAAAAAATATATGATAAAATTAAACCGATTCCAAACACAACTATCAATGTAATTCCATTTGACGATAAAAAGTCTTACATAATAGTCGTGTTTAACGGATTTGAATTGCCTTACTCAGTAAATGGAAGGTATTACTATAGGGTAACAGATGAATCAAGAGAAATGACGCCATTTCAATTAAAAGAATTTTTCTTTAACACTAGTGATGTATCTAAGGAATGGGAGCTTAAACCAACTAATTTTACCGTTAATGATGTTGATACAAACGTTTTGGAAAAAAACTATAATGATGGATTTGAAATGGGGAGAATATCAGATGTTTATGTAAACCCAGAAATTTCATTATCGAAACTAGGCTTGCTAAATGAACTATTTTTAAATAATGCTGGAAATCTATTGTTTTCAAATAAAGAACCGATTTGGCTTAAAATGGGTGTTTTCGCCACAGAACAAAAAATAACAATTTTAGATATGAACCAAGTTCACTCAAACATCTTTTCATGCATTGCAGAATCAATGAAATTTATATCAAAAAATATAAGATGGGAAGCACAGATTGGTGATGTAAAAAGAGTAGATGTTCCTGAAATCCCAATAAATGCAATTAGAGAAATAGTTGTCAACTGTTTTACACATTCTAACTATAAAAATACTGATACTGCACATGAAATTGATATTTATCCAAATAAAATTACTTTTTATAACCCAGGTGGTTTACCACAAAATATAGAACCATATAGTTTTGTTAAAGAAAACAAAAGTTCTTCATTTAGAAATCCAAAAATAGCTGATATATTATTTAGATGTGGCCAAATTGAAGCATTCGGTACTGGTTTTAAGAGAGCATTTTCTTTGCTTGATGATGAAAACATCAAATATGAATATATAAATAACAATCAGGGATTTACTTTTGTAATATATAGAAAACCATTATATTCAAACGAAAATAGAAATTATAATATTGGAGAAAGTGAAACATATGTACTAGAACTATTAAAAAAGAATCCAACTATAAAAAATGAAGAAATTGCTTCTTTAATATTTAAAAGTGAAAAAACTGTTTATCGTTATATAATTCGTCTTATGGAACTTAATTACATAAGACGAGTTGGGACTAAGAAAAACGGTTACTGGGAAATATTAAAATAAATTTTATATTGACAACGAATCTAAAATAATAGTAAAAGGACCATCATTAACAATATTAACTAATATATCACTACCAAATATCCCACATTTTACATTCAATGATGATTCTTTTAGTTTATTATTAAAATATGTAAATAACTCACTAGCTTCATTATACTCTAAACAAGAAGTGAATGATGGTCTATTGTAACCTTTTAAGTTTGCATATAAAGTAAACTGTGAAACACTAAGAATATCTGCACTAACATCATTTACAGATAAGTTAGTTTTGTGGTCTTCATCTTCAAATATTCTTAATTTCAGTATTTTACTAACTATTTTATCAACAATGTCTGTTGTATCAGTTTGAGTAAAACCAGTAAATAACAATATACCTTTACCTATATGTTCAATAACTTGTGTGTTTGTATTAATACTTGCACTTTTAACTCTTTGAATTAATACTCTCATATTACACCTTCTTACCAAACAATTCTTTTAATCTGTTTAACCTATGGTTAAGCCCTGATTTAGTTATTTGTTCATTATATTTTTTACAATATAATTCAACTAATTCTTTTAGTGAAGCGCTATCGTTTTCTTTTCTAATAGTTATTACTTGTCTTAATTTTTCATCTAAACTATTAATATCATATTTACTTTCAATATATTCAATTAACCTAATTTGTTCATTAGCGTTTTCTATTGTCTTTATGCTATTCGCTACATCACAATTAGTTCTCCTAGAAACTAAATTATTTACGTCTCTTGAAGTTTTAATGCTTTCATATTCCATATACATCTCTTGTGAACCAAGCATTTGTACAAACAAAATAATATTATCTGCTTTTTTTAAATAACAAATATATCCGTTTCTTCTTTTGGTTATTTTAGAGTTTAATTCAAATGAATTTAAAATATTTTGTAAATATACTATTTTTGATGAATTATCATTATATATTTCCATATGATATTCGCTTTTTTTAGGATCACTTATACTTCCTGAACTGATATATGCTCCTCTCAAATAACTATATTTTAAGGTTTCATCTATTTTTTCTATATCTTCATATTTATTTATATACTCATTATAAAAGTTAACATTGTCAATATAAGTATCATACTTGATAACTCTGTTATTAACGATTCTCTTAGTTTCTATTATTTCTTTGCTATACAAACTATCATATAAAAAAGACAATCTATCGCTAGCTGTTTTGTTTCCGGTTGAAAATACAACAACACCATTGGTTAAAGTGTGTTTATTAAAATCAAATAAAGCTTTTAATTCGTATATTATTTCATCTTTGTTAGAAGATGAAATAATAGATAATTCGTTTTTTAAATCTAAAGAAAATGACATTTTATTTAGTATTGGTTTTTACTTTCTTTTGTTTTACTTTTGGTGGTGCAGGAATAAATCTATAATCAAAATAATATGGTAATGGTTTTTTTCTATATATTATCCTTTTGGCTATTATTAAGCCAATTCCTAGCACCATTAAACCAATATTAACAATAACATTTAGTCTTAAATCTCCAATTTGTAAAGGGTCGGTTCTTAGAGGTTCTATAATAGCACCTCTGCCTAATCCATACCAAAACAAATAAAAACAAGTAATGTCTCCAAGTTGGATAAATTTTTTATCATTTTTAAACACTTTATTTCTAAAAATAAATACTAATAATAAACCAACAAAATTCCATAATCCTTCATATAAAAAAGTAGGATGATATGGTCCACCACTATCGTAGTTATTTAATATAAAAGATGGTATTATAGCTTTTAAAAAAGGACTAGTTAATAATGGACCGTGAGCTTCACCATTCATATAGTTTCCCCATCTTCCAAATATTTGACCTATAAAAAATGCAGGTAATACAATATCTAATAAAGCCCAAACTGGAATCTTTTTCCATTTACAAAATGGAAAAATACCTATTAATACTACTATAATAGCGCCATTTATTGCTAATCCACCTTCATTAAATTTTAAAAAGTCTCTAAAGAAGTTCCCAGGAACTCCATCAAATGCTAAATAATAAGCTCTTAGTCCAAGAATAGCAGCAGGAACAAAAATTATTAGACCAGTATATATATCATCTAAATTAATATTTTTAGCTTTGGCTTCCATTAAAGCCAAAAATACTCCTGAAAGCATACCAAAAATAATAAATATAGCATACCACATTATTTCTATTTCACCTAATCTAATAGCTACCCTGTTTTCTTCTAAAAATCCATGTAATGAATATCCTTTAGTCGCTATTGTTAACAATATAAAAAATACAAGCAAAATAACAGCACAAGAAACTAAAAATTTATATTTCAATACAAAGAGTTTAAATTTAGAAGGCTCTTTATTTTCTTTTTGGGGTTTTTTATTTTCATCATTCATTTTCTTTTTTTCCTTTATTGGTTTTTTCTAAAATATTTTTTTCTATATTATCCATTAACACCTTAGCAGCGTTATATCCCATATCTTTAAGTTTTTGGTTAAGAGCTGCAGTTTCAATTAAATTAGCTATACTTCTTCCTGAAGATACGGGAATAGTTATTTTAGGTAATGAGGTATTAAAATAAACCATTGTATCTTCTTCTAAACCCATCCTATCATATACTTTAGTTGGTTGTAATGTTTCAAGACAAATAACTAAATTCACACTTCCACTTTCAATATAACTTGTGGCACCAAACATTCTCACTATATCTATTATTCCAACTCCTCTAACTTCAATTAAACCTTTTAATAGTTCAGTAGTTTTTCCTACAATATTTCCAATAGACAATTCATATAAATCTACCCTATCATCGCTTACTAATATATGTCCTCTTTTAATTAATTCTAACGCAACTTCACTTTTACCTATTCCACTTTTACCAATTAATAATACACCAATTCCGTGAATACTTAACAAGACGCCATGCACTACTAAACTTTTAGAAAGTTTTTCATGAAGAAATGAATACATTACACTAGTTAATGGAACACTTTCTAATAAAGATTGTAAAACAGGAATATTATATGAGTTAGCAATTGTTAAAAAGTATGGTTCTACTTTAACGTTTTTAGAAAAACATAGTGCTGGTGGATTTAGTTTAAATAAATCATTAATCTTTTTGATTTGATCTTCTATAGAGAAGGTTTTTAAAAATGCATTTTCTTTAGATCCTATTAACAAAATCCTATGAGGAGAAAAATAATCAAAAAATCCCATTAGCTCTATGCCTGGTTTATCTATCATCTCACTAGTTATCTCTCTAGTCAATCCTTCTTTTCCTGCTAATACTTGTAATTTTAAATGGGTAGCTAATTCAAAAATTGTTAATTTAGGTTCCATAGATTATCTCCTTATATCTTTTATTATCTCACAAATTATTGTTTTTTAAAATAATGTCTTATGTTATTGTATATATAATCAATTAATAAGTTTGAAAAAAGCAATAATATTAAAAAAACTATGAATGTGGATACAGTTTTATAAATAATATTTTCAAATAACATAGAGGCTAAATATAAACACAATATTTTAACAACTAATAAAATAAATGGATAAGCTGTTAAAATATATTTAAGTAAAAATCTAATAATAAGTATTTTAATAATTTGTACAGATACACTATATAACAAAACATATAACAACAGTTCTACAAAGTTAAAACTAAGTAGTGGGTAGATATAGTTAGTAATACCTATTACTACTACAAAACTTACTAAACAAGTAATAATAGATGTTAATATATGAATAAAAATATTGGGATTATATAATAACCTTTTGTACTTATTTTGTAAAATCTCTTTTTCTATTTCACTTGGATCTAAATTATTGTTATTCATTTAAGATTCCTTTTAAGTATGCACCAGTGTAACTTTTTTCGCATTTAGCTATTTCTTCAGGAGTTCCTGCACATACTACATAACCACCTTTATCTCCCCCATCGGGACCTAAATCAATAATGTAGTCAGCATTTTTAATTATATCTAAATTATGCTCTATTATAACCATAGTTGAACCATTATCAACTATTTTATTAAAAACTTCTAATAACTTTTCAACATCATAACTATGCAAACCAGTAGTAGGTTCATCTAAAATATAAAGAGTTTTATCGTTTGATTTTTTATATAACTCAGCTGCTAGTTTTACCCTCTGTGCTTCACCACCTGACAAAGTGGTTGCACTTTGTCCAAGGCTAATATAATCAAGACCGCAGTCATGCAAAGCTTGTAATTTATAATGGATTTTTGGATGATTTTCGAAGAAAGCTAATGCATCAATTACTTTCATTTTTAAAACATCTGCTATGTTTTTACCTTTATATTTAATTTGTAAAGTTTCGCTATTATATCTTGTACCTTTACATGCTTCACAAGGAACATATACATCTGGTAAAAAATGCATTTGTATTCTTTTAACTCCGTCTCCTGCGCATGCTTCGCATCTTCCGCCTTTTACATTAAAAGAAAATCTACCTTTTTGGTATCCCCTAGCTTTAGCTTCAGTAGTTAAAGAATATAAATCCCTAATATCATCAAATACTCCTGTATATGTGGCGCTATTGCTTCTTGGAGTTCTACCTATTGGGCTTTGAGATATTTCAATTATCTTATCAATATTTCCATTATCTATAATATAGTCATGTTTACCAACTTTATCTTTAGTAGCGTAAAGTTTACTTGCTAACCCTTTATATAATATTTCGTTGACTAAAGTAGATTTTCCACTACCAGATACTCCTGTTATTACATTTAATACAGAAGTAGGTATATTTACTGTGATATCTTTTAGATTATTTTCTTTAGCTCCAACTATAATTATTTCACCTTTTTTAGTTCTTCTTTTTATATTATAAGGAATAGTCTTTCTTCCTGATAAATAAGCTCCTGTAATTGAATTAGGGTTATCTTCTATTTCTTTTGGTGAACCAGCAGCTACTAAATATCCACCATTTTCACCAGCATAAGGACCAATGTCTATTATATAATCACTTTGTCTCATAGTATCTAAGTCGTGTTCTACTACTACTAAAGTGTTACCTATATCTCTCATTTTCTTCAAAGTATTAATTAGTCTTTGATTGTCTTTTTGATGTAAACCTATTGAAGGTTCATCAAGGACATATAATACTCCTGTAAGTTTAGAACCTATTTGAGTTGCTAGTCTAATACGCTGTGCTTCACCTCCTGAAAGTGTTCCTGCGTTTCTTGAAAGTGTTAAATATTCTAAACCAACATCTAATAAAAACGATAATCTATTTTTAATTTCAGATAAAATAGATTCACTTATTAATTTTTGTTCATTGTTTAATATTAGATTATTAAAATAATCTAATATCTTATCAATTGACATACTAGTAAGCTCAGATATATTTAAAGTTCCTACTTTTACTGATAAAGCTGCTTTATTTAATCTAGCACCATTACATACAGGACATATTTCTTCAGTCATATATTGTTCAACCCAAGTTCTTATCCAATCACTTGTAGTTTCCATATATCTTCTATTTAAATTAGTTATTACACCTTCAAAATTATTTTTTTCGTAGGTGTGATTACCATTGGATTTGATAGTATAATTAATTTTATGATCTTTTGTTCCATATAAAATAATGTCAAGTTTTTCTCTAGGAATTTGAGCAATTGGAATATCTAAGTCAATATCATATATTTTAGCTATTTGAGCAATTTCTTGGTTACTTAAATTTCCTTCTTCAAAGTTCTTATTAGACAAAAGACCTCCATTATTAAAACTTTTGTCTTTTAAAAGTAATAAATCCTCACTTATTGTTAATTTTACACCAAGACCGTTACAATGCGGACAAGCACCAAGTGGTGTATTAAATGAAAAAAGTCTATGCTCAAGTACTGGAATACTAAAATCTAAATCAGTTATATTGTAGTGTTCAGAAAATAATATTAAGTCTTTGTCATCTACTAATATTTGAGCTAATCCATTACTTTTAGAACAAGCTAATTCTAATGATTCATACACTCTAGATTTAGTAGCTTCTAAATGGTTCAGCTTAATACGATCTATTACTACACTTATATCGTGGTTTTTATTTTTATCTAACTCTGGAATTTCTTCTATTAATAATAATTCTTTATCTAGCAATACTCTTTCAAAACCCTCTTTTATCAATTCTTCAAATAATTTCTTATGAGTCCCTTTTTCCCTTTTAACCATTGGAGATAGTATATATATTTTAGTATCTTCTTTGTATTCCATAACTCTAGTGGCCATTTCTAAAATAGTTTGTTTTGTTATTGGCTGACCAGTTACTGGATTATAAGGAATTCCTATTCTAGCATATAATAATCTTAGATAATCATATATTTCAGTCACAGTGCCAACTGTGCTTCTTGGATTAGCTGATGTTGTTCTTTGATCTATAGATATTGATGGGCTTAATCCTTCTATAGATTCAACATTAGGCTTTTCAAATGAACCTAAAAATTGTCTAGCATAAGAAGATAAACTTTCTATGTATCTTCTTTGGCCTTCTTGATAGAGTGTATCAAAAGCAAGACTTGTTTTTCCACTTCCACTAATACCAGTAGCTATTACTAGTTTATTTTTAGGAACCACAACATCGATGTTTTTTAAATTATTTTCTTTTGCTCCTTTTATATAAATATAATCTCTAGTGTTATCCATTTGTTAAATATCCTTTAAGTTCGTCTTCTTTAATTATTTTAATTCCTAGTAAAAGAGCTTTATCTAGTTTAGATCCAGGATTTTCACCAACTATTAAATAAGAAGTTTGGCTAGAGACGCTAGAAGAAACCTTAGCACCGTAACTTTCTAATAAAGAAGTTAATTCATCTCTTGTAAATATAGTAAATGAACCTGTTATTACTATTTTTTTATTAACGAAAAAATCATTTTTAGTCACATTTTCATTAGCACTAACTGGATTTACTCCGTAACCTAGTAATAATTTTATTTCTTTTATATTTTCATCATTATGAAAATATTGGTATACACTAGAAGCTCTTTCAACCCCAAAATCATTAATATTGACCAACACTTCTTCATCTACTTGAAAAAGTTCTGTAATAGTTTTATAATGCCTTACTAAGATTTTGGAATATTTTTCTCCAATATTTTTAATACCTAAACCATATATAAATCTATCTAATGATATGGTTTTACTTTTTTCTATTGAAGATATAATATTATCAATCTTTTTATCTCCAAATCCTTCAAGCTCTAAAATTATATCTTTTTTGTCTTTTAAAGTATATATATCTGACAAGCGATTCAATATTCCTATGTTGTGAAATTCTTCGATAGCTTTTTCTCCTAAAGTATCTATATCAAGTGCTTTCCTACTAGCATAATGGATTATTGAATTAATATTTCTTCCAGGACATTCTAAATTTGTACAAAAATAATCAGCTTTAGATGCATCTCTAGTTAAAAGAGAATTACATATAGGGCAGTTTTTAATCATCTCAAATGGAACAGAATTGATATTCCTTTGTTCTAAAACTACTTTTAGTATTTCTGGTATTATCTCAGCAGCTTTATGAACTTCAACGATATCACCTATTCTTATATCTTTATCTTTGATATAATCTTCATTATGCAAAGATGCTCTTGATATTTTAGAACCTGATACTACTACACTTTCAAATACAGCAACAGGGGTTATAGCTCCCGTTCTTCCAACTTGAAATATTATATCTAAGAGTTTTGTTTTTTTAGTTTTAGGTGGAAATTTATAGGCAACAGCCCATTTAGGTGCTTTAGCTGTATATCCTATTTCATCATATAAATTAAATTCATTAATTTTTATTACAATACCATCTGTATCATAAGGAACTTCTTCTCTTAAATTGTCATAATAAGTTATTAAAGGAGCTAATTCATTTATAGAAGTAATATGTTTATAATAGTTATTTACTTTAAAACCTAATCCACGCATAAACTCTAAAGAAGAACTTTGGGTGTGAATATTATAGGTGCTCGGTGATACTAATGTGTATATAAATGAATCTAAGTTTCTGCTAGATACAATTTTGGAATCTAGTTGTCTTATAGTTCCACTAGCGGCGTTCCTTGGGTTCGCAAATAATTGTTCATTGTTTTCTTTTCTTTGAATATTAAGTTTAATAAAGCTTTTAATAGGCATAAATACTTCGCCTCTTACTTTAATATCTAAAGGCTTATTTAACTTAAGTGGGATGCTTTTGATTGTCTTCACGTTTTCTGTGACGTCTTCTCCTATATTACCATCCCCCCTAGTAGAGGCTCTAAACAATACGCCATTTATATATTCTAAATTAATGGCTAATCCATCTATTTTAAGTTCAGAAACAAGAGTAAAATTAGATGCATCTTTAGATGCTTTAACAAAAAAATCTAATAATTCATACTCATTAAATACATCCCCTAAACTCATCATTGGAGGATTATGGATTACTTTAGTAAAATTTTCTAGTATAACTCCACCTATTTTGTTAGTAGGACTGGAAAGATCTTTGTAGTTTGGATATTCTTCTTCTAGCGATATCAATCTAGACATAGCTTTATCGTATTCATAATCACTTATCGTAGGATTATCAAGAGTGTGATATTCATAATTAGCTTTATTTATTTTTTCTCTTAAATTTAATATTTCTAACAGTACAGTGTCTTGCATATACAACCCCCCTCACTTTCTAGCTATATTTTATATATTATACCAAAAATATAGTAAAATCTACCATTTATAGAATTAACAATATACATTTAGCAACTTCTAATAGCCTTATAAGTTTTAAGGTTTTTAAAGATTGTTTCGAAAGTTACTTTCAGAAATTTGATAAAATTAGTAACAAACTTACTAAATAAAAAGAAAATAATGATATTTAAAAATTGTGAATAATTTAGTATCCCATAAAGATATAAAAATAAAAAACCACTACCACACTTAATGAACTGTGATAGTGGTTTTATTTGTTTAAATTTTATTTAGCAGCTTCTTCTGTTTTTTCTTTACAACAAGAACATTCTTCGTGTTTTTCTTCTTCTTTTGCACATTCACATTCTTTTTTGTGTTCATCACAACAAGAACATTCTTCGTGTTTTTCTTCTTCCTTTTTTAATAAAGGTTTTGTTGCTAGAGCAGCTAAAGCAGCACCAGCTAGAGGACCAACTATAAATATTATAAGTTGAGATATGCTTACAGTAGTTCCGTTTCCAACAAATATACTAAATATTGCAGGACCAAAGCTTCTTGCAGGATTAACTGAAGTGCCTGTTAATGGAATTCCAAGTAAATGAACTAAAGTTAAGGCTAACCCGATTGACAATGCAACAATTAAAGCTTTTGAATGATGAGAAGTAACAACTAGTATTAATCCAACAAATACAAATGTTAACGCACATTCAACTACAATTGCATTAATCCATTGTAACCATTCGGCATTTTCTAATCCAGACTCTAAAATAGGTTGGATAGCATTTGCGCCTGTACCATTACCATGAACAAATAAAAATACTAGAGCAGCACCAACTAATCCACCAATAAATTGGCTAAGGATATAAAATCCTGCATCTTTCCAACTAATTCTCTTTTGTAATGCTAACGCAAAACTAACAGCAGGATTAACATGACAACCAGTAGCTGGTCCAATTACTAATATTAATACAAATAAAACTAAACCGAAAGCTAATGCAGTAGCTACTAAATTTACGCCACTTACAACAGCTATTCCACATCCAAATAAAACTAATAACGCAGTACCAATACCTTCTAATAAATATTTTTTCATAATAATCTCCTTTTATCAAAATATTGTATTACTAATATTATATAACTTTTTAATAAAAAATGTTCATTTTAAGTTCTATAAAGCTACTAAACATCTAGTTTTATGTAATTATAGAAATTATAATATAAAAATATTAATTAACAATAAAAAAACAACCATTACAAATATAATATATAAACTTAGCAAATACGCAATTGATAACTTAAACTTAGCGAACAAGGTTTAATAAGTCTATTTTTAAGTTTAATTAGCGGTAATAAGGGTAAAAATGTTGTTATAAGGCTTTTTAAATTATAATATTAAAAATATGAATATATGTGGGGATTATGAAATTAAAAAATCTGTTTTAGATTTAATTTAGTACTCATAAATTCCACTCTTTTTTTACATTAAGCTATAAATATTATTAAGAATAATGAGTCTATTTTAATCTTAAAATATGGCTAAAAACTTATTTTAGTACATAGGTTGTTCCAACCTATGTGGTAGAAATGCTTGAAAAAATGGGGATGGGGTGATATAGCAGGATAATAGTAAATTGCTCCCACAAATGGTAGCAAGAGAACAACTTGGATACCAAGTTTTACAAAAAAATAAAGGAAGGAGAATAAGAAGAATTATGGAAAAAGATAAAAATACTGAACCAAAAAAAGAATTCAGTTATAAACTAAATCCCATTCCAGGGGAATTCATAGTTTTGGAAGAAAAAGTGAAAGCTTTATATCCAAAAATGAGGAAAAAAGAAATCTATGAGAAATGTTTGATAGACGGAGCTAGAAAAATATTAGCTTCAGATGAACAGGGCAGAACTACTGCTATTCTTGAAGGATTAGCAAAAGAATTAAATACTTATAAAATCCAAGTGAGAGATATGGAAGCAACTCTTCAAAATGTTTTACAAATAGATAAAGTTCTATTTAACATATGTTGTAGCCTGTTTAATATTAAAGAATATGAACTGGAGGGTGAATTAAAAGAAGCCTTCAGATTAGGGTTATATGGGGAAGTGCCTATGGTCTATGAAGAAGTACTAAATGGACTAAAGCTAATATCAAAAAGGACTAAACAGACTAAAGCGTCTGTTAATCAAAGATAAAAATAAAAAAAGGAGAAAGAAAAATGAAATTAATATTACAAAAATTAAGTTTTAGTTTAATTAAAGTGATGGCTGAAGAGACAATTACGGAACCAATTACTAGCAAATTTACTGAAATAATTGGTTGGGCGTATCTAATAGCAGGAACTGTATTAGCAGCAACAGGACTAATATGGGGATTAATTATCTTCTTGAAGTTCGCTACAGCTCAGGGGGAAGAAAGAAAAGTTAAAGAAGCTAAAGAAGCTTTGGCTAACTTTATAAAAGGTATGATAGTGCTGCTAATTATAGTAATAGTATTCCCACCAGTAGTAACACTAATAATTGATCAAGCTACAAAAGGTGCTAACTTACCAAATTGATAAAAGGAGAAAAAGGGGTGAAACTTAAAAAAGCATCACTAATATGTGTTGAACTAAATTTTGAAGTAGATGAGACTATAGGTTGGATAGCTGATGATAGTCTTGAATTAGAAAAAAATTGGGTATTTTATGATTGCAGTTATAAAGTAACTATAGGAAAGTGCGTAGACAGGCTGTATATTTATGAAAATGGTCTAGAAACGTTTATGTTTGAAAGTGATTATTATAATTGGGAAATAAATAACTAAATAAAAAGAAGAAGTAGTTACAGACAGGCTTCGCAACATAAATGCTGACTACCTTGCTAACACTTCTTCCACTATTAGTATACCACATTTTAAGAGAAACTACAAATAAAAAGGAGCAAAAGGAATGGAAAATACAAAAAAAGAATATCCTTGGTACAAATTGTGGGAAAAACAAATAAATTCACAGGAATATTTATCTCTATTTAATTATCCAGGAAATATTGGAAGAGATATACAACTATTATGGATTTTTTTATTAAATTTGACAAAAAATGGAAACGGAATATTAGCATCACAAATGGGTGGTATTACACTTGTTTATGATGCAGAGTATATTTCAAGATTTACAATGCCAGGAACTGACATAAAAACAATTCAGCTTGGTTTAGATTATTATTTAAAAATCAATTGGCTATTCAAAAATAAGCAAGGATTTTTGGAAATAGCAGATAAAGATTTTGTTGGAGACCAAACTACAGAATCCTATCAAAGAAAGTTAAGAAGAAAAAAAGAGAATACAGAATTAGCAGACTATTCTAAAGAAAATAATCAAAGATTAGCCCTTAATCCAAGGGCTAATCAAGGGCTAATAGATGTAAATCCAAGGGCTAATAACTTAGCAAAAAAACAGTACTATATTAAGTGTTCTAAAGGATGTAAAAAATTATAAAAACTATATTCTAGTTTTAAATATTCTGCAGGATGAGCCTAATATAAAAACAGCCCAAATAAAAGAAGAAACAAAATTTGCAAGTAGTTATATTGATACTATTATTAAGTTTTTTAAGGACACAAATATTTTAGTAAACAACGGTAATACTAGACAAAACAAGTGGATTATTTTGATTAGCCCTCAAGCGGACATTGTCCGACAAGAGAATAGATATAATAATAGTGATATTAGTTTAAATAATTCAATAGAGAATACAAGTGAAAAAATTGAATCTGATA
>JAITXV010000024.1 GCA_031284605.1 Acholeplasmatales bacterium
ATATAAATTTAGATTATTGTGTAATGAGAGTAGAAAACTTTAAAGCAGAATTAAAAAAAATAAAGTATACTAAAATAGTAAAAGAAGAAGACAAAAAACAAGTAAAAAAGTAAATCACATTACCAATTAAAAATATATAAAAAACACCTATATTAGATATAAATATAGGTGTTTTCTGCATTAATTGATGATAAATTTAGCTAATTTCCACAAAAATAGGGAAAATCTAAGTTAAGTCAGGTTTATATTATATACTATTTTTAACTAAATGTCAAGTAACATAAAAAAAAGACTTGGTCTTCCTGTCAACGGGGACGGCTACAATTGCTTTTGCCTCGAGGATACATTTCAAGTCTACACTAATATTATATACTATTATTAATTAAATGTCAAGAATTTATGAAATAAAAAATTAAAGAGTAACTTCTAAAAGTTATTTACGTCTCCAAGTTTTTTAAAATTGTTTAGAAAGTTAGTTTTGGAAATATTAAGAGGAGAAATAAGCATATTTGTATATTGACATTTAGTTGAAAGTATTGTATAATATAAGTATGCCTTATGGCGTATAACTGGGAGAGTTCCTGCCGAAAGTGGAAGTATAATACTGGGAGAGTTCCTGCCGATAAGTGGAAGTAAAAACAAAAACAACCGTTTAAATGGTTGTTTTTTTAATAGGAAAGCAAAGTGTTTAGATTTGTATTTTGTGAAAGATAATATATTATTTATTTATATAAAATGATGCACATATTTATGCAAATAAATATAAATCTAAAAATAAAGCAAGCACTTCTAAATCTCCAAAAGACTGATTAAAAGGGAATAAAGATAATTTTTTATTTGTAATTTCCAATAGTTATTTACGTTTTTAATTTACTATTGACATTTAGTTAATAATAGTGTATAATATATGTATAACCTTGGAGAAGCCCTGCCAGTAATTAAAGTGTGCACGATAACCTTGGAGAAGCTCTACCATAAGTGAGCCCGATAACCTTGGAGAAGCTCTACCATAAGTGAGCCCGATAACCAAAAACAACCAGTATATCTGGTTGTTTTTTTTACTAGTTCTAACAAATATTTAGTTTTTTATCTAATACTAGTTATTATATTATATATAATCACTGCTATAAAAATAAGGCCAATTATACCTAATAATATTGATATAATAACCAAACCTTTATTTGAAGTTTTAGATTCTATTTTATTTTTAGCTACTTCTGCTCTTGTTTTGTAATTCTTTTCATAATCGGTATTAACATATTCTAAATTATCTTTTGCAAGTTGTTTTTCTTCTATACTCGTATCATTACTATCTATTATAGATTGTAATTTTTCAGTTACTTGATGGTAAACCGAAAGTGCCACAGCGCCTATTTGTACATCGTAAGAAACTTCTTTTGAAATTGAAAGTATAGTAGTTAAATACAAATTTAACCATAGTTTACCATTGTTTGGCAATAAAGTTAATAAGTTAATTATTACTTTTTTAAAATCTCTTGGAGGGAAATTGTTTTCATATACAATTGCATCTATAATCGCATTTTTTTGATTATAATCTGCCATTTTAAAAGCAGCATTTATATATCTAAAAAGATCTGTGAATGTTTTCATTTTTATTTGGCTAATAATTAAACCTGTCCAAGAATTAATATCTCTTGGATCTTCATTTACAGCTTTATCAAATTTTTCTTTTGATTTATCATAAAAACCAAGTTCAATAAAATCCCACCCCGCTTTGTTATAATTGATTAAATCTGCATTATTAGACACATTTGAATTGCGTACAATTGAAGAAATATGTGCTGCTTGTTCTTGCTTTACCATTATTGTGGTTCCACAATAACTACATTTAGTTACTCCTCCAACACTTTCAACCCTACCACCACATTGAGGGCATATTATAGCGATTATTTCCATATTAGATTAACTCCTTATATTGATTTCTTAAGGAATTTGCGTAAACAGCATCATTATGATTAGATTTAATAATTGAATAGATGGAAAATGGGAAAGTTACTATTTTAAATATTAATACAGCTATGAATACTATTACTGCTACAAAGAACGTCCAAAATCCAGAAACAATTTCTTTAGCTATAACAAAAGCACTACTAGCAGCAGGAATACCAGCTATTATAAAACCAACAACAAACATAAATGTATTGAAATTAAATATATAATAACTTAGTGGAACATATGGTAATAAATGTTGAATATTAAAACTAGTAAAAAACATTACTGTAACTCCTATTGACCATAGTATCAAAAACACTATAAATCTTTTTGATCTTCTCTTAATAAAAGACTCTACATATGCTATAGTAGATATCGCATTTTTTAAAAACTCTGTGTAAGAAATATTTCTGCTTCCTTGGAAATGTTCACCATTCCAAAATCCAGAAACTTTACAAACATCATTATTGCTTACAACAATATTATCATTTTGGTTGTTCATATAAGGTCATCCTTTTTATTTTATATTATTAATTATACTACTAAATCTAATTATTATGCAATATATTATCCTACTAAAGTTTTTTTATTATATAGTTTTGTTACCACATAGATATTTTTGTGTATAGAACAAAGTATCAAATATCTAGTTTTTATAGGTTAGAATATTAAAATATCGAAGTAAATCTAAAAGTTATAAGTTTTTAGATATATATTTTATAAGTATTAAAAATAAAGTATAATTATTTTTAAAAAATAGTTATACTAAAATATCTTCGTTGTTACATTTTTTTTAAATAGTTATGTCTGTTTATTTTTTCTTAAATATTCATCTAACAATATCTAAATAAGGCACAAGAGATATTATTCTTGTGCCTTATTTGGTAATAATAATTTTGTTCTAAAATTTAGTAATCTGCTACATACATAAATAGTTCATTGTCTTCTGCTTTATTAATAGTTTCTTCTAAATGCTTAACTGTATCTTCTACATCAATAAAATAGTCTTCATCATATTTAGTACTACCAAAAAAGAACCCTGACCTTGTTGGTAAATGTTCTATCACATAATCAGTTTTTCCACTAAGTGTCTCTTCTTTATGTAACAAAATATTTTTACATAAATCAAGCAGTTCAATCAAATGAGTAGTTTTTACTAACATTGGTTTATTATCTGGTTCATTCAAAAACACACATTTTTCATAAAACCAATTGTGTATCATATTGGCTTTTCTCCAGTATATAGACATATTTAATAAATCAGTGCTTCTTTTATCATCTTTGTCATTGTCCATTTTATAGCTTTTTAAAAAATTACGTAAGCTATTACTCTCAACTGTTTTAGTGTCAAACACATACCACACTATTTGCATCCACAACCTATCCTCAAAATTACAATTCTTTTTAAACTTATACAAGTACATATCTAGTCCCATATTTATTACCTCCTATATATATAATATATAAAAGTAGTCGTTTTTACTCTTTTTTAAAAAATATACTCATCTTTATTGGTATAATATATAAGTATATATTATTTTAAGGAGATTATAAATGAGTACAACTAAAAAAATAATTAAAGCTATGGATGGTAACGAAGCAGCTGCTTATGCATCTTATGCTTTTACTGAGGTTGCTGGTATCTATCCTATTACCCCTTCTACCCCAATGGCACAAAGTGTTGATTTGTGGGCAAGTGAAGGTAAGAAAAATTTATTTGGAATGCCAGTTAAAGTTATCGAAATGCAAAGTGAAGCAGGTGCTGCTGGAACTGTTCATGGTTCTTTACAAATGGGTTTATTAACAACAACCTATACAGCTAGTCAAGGTTTATTATTAAAGATTCCAAATATGTATAAAATTGCTGGGCAATTATTGCCAGGAGTTATACATGTAGCAGCTAGAAGCATAGCTGCTCAAGCATTATCAATATTTGGTGACCATCAAGATGTTATGGCTACTAGACAAACTGGGTTTGCGTTATTAGCTACTAACTCTGTTCAAGAAGTAATGGATTTAGCTGGTGTTGCTCATTTAGCAGCTATTAAATCAAGAGTTCCTTTCTTACATTTCTTTGATGGATTTAGAACTTCTCATGAAGTAGACTCAATCGAAGTTTTAGATTACAGTGTATATGATAAACTTTTAGATAGACAAGCTTTAGAAGAATTTAGAAAATTAGGATTAAATCCTTCTCACCCAGTTACTAGAGGCTCTGCTCAAGGAGAAGAAGTATATTTTCAAACAAGAATGGTTCAAGATTCATATTACGAAAGCGTTCCAGACACAGTAAATGAATATATGAGTGCTATTTCTAAAGAAACTGGCAGAAAATATGCACCATTTACATATTACGGAGCTAAAGATGCTACTCATATAATAATTGGTATGGGTTCTATGATTGAAGCTGCTAAAGAAGCAGTAGAAGTATTAACTAAACAAGGCAAAAAAGTTGGTGTATTATCAGTTCACTTATATAGACCATTTAGTGCTAAATATTTCTTTAAAGCTCTACCTAAAACTGTAAAGAGAATTGCTGTATTAGATAGAACTATTGAATCAGGTAGCATTGGTGAACCATTGTTTTTAGATGTACAAAGTGTATTTTATGATAAAGCTACTAAACCATTAATAATAGGTGGTAAATATGGATTGTCTTCAAGAGACACTTCTCCTAGTATTATATTCGCAGTATTCGATAATTTATTTAATAAAAAACCTAAAGAACATTTTACAGTTGGTATTGAAGATGATTTAGGAAACACTTCAATTCCTGTTGATTATTCTAATTATATTAAAACTAGTCCAGCTACTGAAGTATTATTATATGGATTAGGTTCTGATGGTACAGTAGGAGCATCTAAAAATATTACTAAAATAATTGGAGATCATACTAAATTATTTTCACAAGCATATGCTGCATATGATTCAAAAAAGAGTGGTGGTATAACAAGAATGCATTTAAGATTCTCACCAAAACCAATCCATTCAACATATTTAGTTAATAATCCACATTTTGTTAGTTGTAGTGTTGAATCTTATGTTCATAAATATGACTTATGTAGTGGTTTAAGAACAGATGGTGTATTTCTATTAAATACAAATTTACTAGGTGACGAATTAGAAAACTATCTACCTGCTAGACTAAAAAAACAATTAGCTTCTAAAAATATTAAATTCTATGTAATAGATGCTGCTAAAGCAGCTTATGAATTAGGATTAGGAAGAAAAATTAATACAGTTATGCAATCTGCATTTTTTAAATTAAATGAACAGTTATTACCATTTAAATTAGCTTCTAAATATATGAAAGAATATGCTAAAAAGACTTATGCTAGAAAAGGTGAAGCTGTATTAGAAATGAATTATAAAGCTATAGATTCAGCTGAAGCTGCATTAGTTGAAGTTGCAGTTAAGAAAGAATGGGCTTCCTTAGAAGTACATGAAATTAAAGATGCTAATAGACCTTCTTTTGTAAGAAATATCGCTGATCCATTTAACGCTTTAAAAGCTAATGATTTACCTGTATCTGCATTTAAAGGATATGAAGATGCTCATATGGATAATGGTTCAAGTGCTTATGAAAAAAGAGGTGTAGCCAATTTCGTTCCTTGTTGGGATAGTGCTAGTTGTATACAATGTAATAATTGCGTATTTGCTTGTCCTCATGCAGTAATTAGACCTTTTTTAGTAAGTGATTTAGAATCTAAAAATTTACCAGAAGGTACTAAAGTAGTTGCTCTTAAACCAGCTCTTGCAAAAAAAGCAGAAAATGTATTTGGTGCAGGATATCAATATGCATTAGCTATTAGTGCTAACGACTGCTTAGAATGTGGATTATGTCTTAATGTTTGTCCTACTAAATCATTAAGTTGGAAATCTTTAGAAGAAGAACAAAAAGAACAAAAAATATTCGATTATTTACATAGTAACGTTCCATATAGAGATTTAGGTACAGATACAGTTATGTATCAATCATTTAGACAACCATTATTTGAATTTAGTGGAGCTTGTGGTGGATGTGGTGAAACCCCTTATGTTAAATCAATTACTCAATTGTTTGGAGATCATATGAATGTAGCTAACGCTACAGGATGTTCTTCTATATATGGAGGTTCATTCCCTTCAACTCCTTATACTACTAACAAAGAAGGCAGAGGTCCATCTTGGGCTAATTCATTATTTGAAGATGCTGCAGAATTTGGTTTTGGTATGAGAATAGCTTATGAAACTGCTAGAGATAGAATTCAAAATTTATTTATTAATAATTTAAGCAATATGAATCCTGTTTTAGGCTCATTAGTTACTAAATGGTTAGAAAATAGAGATAGTTATGAAATAACTAAAGAAATTAGTCCATTATTAATTAAAGAATTAGAAAAAGTAAATGAAGAATCATATGCTAAAGAACTTTTAAGTTTACAAGAATATTTTGTTAGGATATCACAATGGATATTTGGTGGAGATGGTTGGGCTTATGATATTGGATATGGCGGACTTGACCATGTTATGGCAAATAATTTAGATGTTAATATTTTAGTTCTTGATACTCAAGTATATTCTAATACAGGTGGACAATCTAGTAAAGCAAGCCCAATGGGTTCAATTGCTAAATTTACAGCTAGTGGAAAAAATATCAAAAAGAAAGACTTAGCTAGTATAGCAATTAGTTATGGTCATGTATATGTTGGTCAAATAGCACACGGTGCTAATGCTAATCATGTATTAAAAGTATTAAAAGAAGCAGAAAGTTATAAAGGTCCTTCTATTGTTATAGCATATTCTCCATGTATTGAACACGGTATTAAAGGTGGTTTAGCTAATACATTTAGTCAAGCTAAATTAGCTAATAATTGTGGATATTGGCCAATATTTAGTTATGATCCTAGATTAAAAGAACAAAATAAGAATCCATTTAGTTTAGTTGGTAAAGAACCAGATTGGTCTAAATATCAAGAATTCTTATTATCAGAAACTAGATATGCGCAGTTATTCCAAATTAATCCTTCAAGAGCTCAAGAGTTATTAGATGGTAATTTGTTAGATGCTAAAAACAGATATCAAAATTATTTGAATTTAATTAAAGTTAATGAACCAGTAACTGAATAGATATTATTTTAAATGGGTAGGCTAGTAATAGTCTACCCATTTAATTTGGTTTCATTCCGA
>JAITXV010000040.1 GCA_031284605.1 Acholeplasmatales bacterium
TTTGATATACTGATATATCCCACCACTTCACTTTATCTGCGTGCTTCTCAATAAACTCTTCACTTAGTTTTTGTTTGTATGATATCCACCACCACTCCAACTTATCTGCGTGTTTTTCAATAAACTCTTCACTTAGCTTTTGATATCCTGATATAAAATCCCACCACACATCATTAGCGTGTTTTTCAATAAACTCTTCACTAAGTGTTTGATATACTGATATATCCCACCACTTCACTTTATCTGCGTGCTTCTCAATAAACTCTTCACTCAACTTCTGATATTCTGAAATGCCACCCCAATACCACTCCAACTTTCTAGCGTGCTTTTCTATGAACCCCTCACTTAATTTTTGTTTTACTGAAATCCACTCCCAATCCACTTCTTTAGCGTGTTTTTCAATGAACTCCTCACTAAGTTTTTGTATGTATGAAATACCAATCCAGTCTAGTTTATCTGCGTGCTTCTCAATAAACTCTTCACTCAACTTCTGTTCGTATGATAAATGCATCCTATCTATATATTGAATATGCTTCTCTATAAACCCTTCACTAAGTTCTTCATTTTTAGTGATATACCACCATCCTTTTTCTTCAGCTAATTTTAATAATTCTTTTTCAGTTTTCATTTGACTTGCTCCTTTTATCTACTTTGACCTTCATTTTTAGTAGTTACTTTCTTTGGTGAAAAGTAATCTACTTCTCCACTTATACTTGCGGCTTTTTTCATAAAATCTTGGACTCTTTCTTTATATTGTTTGGTATACTTCTCAATAAGGATTGGATTTAGTTTTTTGTTTTGTATCAATCCATTCAAATATATTTCTTCAATATGCTTATCTATAAATTCTTCACTTAACTCCTGATATGTTGATATCCAAACCCAATTAACTCTTCTTTTATTTTTTTCTATTAACTCTTCACTTAATACCTGTGTGTATGATATCCAAACCCAATTCACATCTTCTGCGTGCTTTTCAATAAACTCTTCACTTAACTTCTGATTTCTGCATACCCAATCCCATCCATCTTCTTTTGCTAATTTTAATAGTTCTTCTTCACTTTTCATTTTAATTCTCCTTTTTTATTTTTATTATATTACTTGACATTTAGTTCAAATTAGTGTATAATATATGTATAGACTTGTAACGCATCCCATAGGCGTAGGCAATTGTAGCCGATACTGTTTGGAAGGGAAGACCAAGTCTTTTTTTATTTAAGGTGTATGTTTTGTTATTAGCATTTCTCTAGGTAATACTAACTAACTTATTCAATCACCTTATTATCTTCCAAATACTGCCAACTTTGTGGTGGTTTTGTTAGTCCTAAATTGCTTAGCTTTTTAGGGTGTTCAAATATTTTTAAATCAGTAATATTCCAGGTATAATATCCTTCATATCCTTCTTCACTTTCCCACCAAGTATATCTTTTTAATTCATTCCTTGTGATACAAGCATTTTTTAATATCTCATCAGTTGTATTATTTATTTCTAAAGCAGTAATTTTTTTAATTTTAAAACTAGCAACAATTTTTCCATTTAAGACTTCTTCAGCATTTGAGTAACAACTATAATAGCGATTATCAAATACCACTATTTTTTCATTCTTGATTGCTAAAGTGGGTGCTGTTTTAGTACAATATATGTAAGCTGTACTTACATCTGGATATTTAGTTGGTGCTGTCTTTCGTATTTCAATTGTTTTTTTCATTAGAAGTATGCCATAAACGTTTTCTGGTCTAATACTTATTACTATTGTTTTCATTTTTTTAATTCTCCTTTTTCATTTTTATTAAATTACTTGACATTTAGTTCAAATTAGTGTATAATATAAGTATAGACTTGTAACGCATCCCATAGGCGTAGGCAATTGTAGCCGAAACTGTTTGGAAGGGAAGACCAAGTCTTTTTTTATTTAAGGTGTATACTGTGTGTTTTGAGAATTAAAGTTTTTAGCTTCATTATTCTTAAAGTCATACAAATCACCTTTTTTGTAAAAAACTATATCAGGTACTAGTTCTTCTAGAATATCATACACATTTGAATCATTATTTATATAAATTACCTCTTTATTTTTTACTGCATATTCTAATAGTTCAATAGCTCTTGAATCATAGTTATCATTATTTCCATATGTGCTTAATATATTAATACTAGCTGCCCTAGTAACACCTAACACATCAGTTTCTGAATGGTTATTTTGTAAAGATATAGGAACAATTAATTTATGACCATATTCATTATCTAAATCTATAATCATTACAATAGAATCAGCACGCTTTTTAGATTTAATTATTGCTAGTGGATTAGCTAGTTTATCAGGAAGTTGTTTCAATATATTTTCGTTTAGTTCATCTGAATGCTTTTCCAATATACCAAAAAACTTAGTAACAGATAAAGTTAAATTATCACCTCTAAATCCTATATCTTTTAGTACTTGTGGAATGCTGTCAAGTATTAGCAATCTTTTAGCTTCATACTTGTCATAGTTTCCATTATCTTTATAATATTTAATCAAATAATCTATTTGTTTAGAAAATATATTTTGTTGTGTTTGCATATCTAGTCTCCTTCATTGCTAACCTACTAATTTGTATTTGGCTTCTCTTTAACTTCTTCTTGTACAGGTGGTTTATTATTAATATAGCTTTTAAAATTTTCCATATAATTTTTTACAAAATTATCACTAAGTTCTTTAACATTTGTATTGTTTTCAAACAGTTTAGACTTACTAGCTATCTCACTTACCATTAGTGGTTTACCACCACTAAAGTAAGTGAGAATAGCAAATAGTCTTTTTTGATAAATTTCTATCTGGTCTTTTAAAAGCAATCTTTTGAAGTTTTCATCAAAATAAGTGCCATTCATTAGTGATTTATAATCACTTGCTTTGTTACTTCTTAATAAATTTTTAATGCAAGCTTCACTTGTGGTTGGATTTAATCCGTTTATAATTAGAGCTTCTTCTTCAGTTGCTGTTTCTTCAGTTGTTTGTTCAAGCTCCATTTTTCTTTCTCCTTTTATTACAGTAATTACCTACTGTTACTAGCTTCATATGAAGCTTCTTTCTTCTTAGTTTTAATTTCAGCCTTAAACCCTTTAATGTTAAATGATGAATAATGTTTATCATCTTTAACCCAACTATCTGTTATTAATTCTCCAGAGACATAAACTAAATCACCTTTAGTTCCACCAAACTTGCTAGCTTCTTCACCCCATAATACTACAGGTATAAAACTAGGTTTTAAATCAGGGTATTTTTCTGTTGCTCTAGCTACAGCTAGAGTGAAACTTACTCTTTTAGTTCCACTTTCTAGAACTTTTACTTCTGGGTCGGCAGTTAAGCGACCATCTACTTCTACTTTGTTCATTTTATTTTTTTCTCCTTTTTTTATTTTAAAGTAGTTTATCTACTTTATTATTCCTTTATCTACTTTGACCTTCATTTTTAGTAGTTGCTTTCTTTGGCGAAAAGTAATCTACTTCTTCATTTGAAAATGCTAGTAGTTCTTCCTCACTTAACTCTGGAAGCTCAATAATATAAATATTAGAACTATAGTAATTGTTATATTGCTTTGCTTGCTCTTCAAAACTTCTTGAAGCGGTGTCATATTCAGTAATATCTTTTTTAAGTTGTTCAAGTGAATAGCATTCTCCACCATAATAATTTACTGCACTGGGGCTACCAGAAAAGTAATATCGTAGTGTAACGAACCCCTTCTCTTTAATCATATTATCAATTGTATTTTTAGTTTCCATTTTTTTCTCCTTT
>JAITXV010000041.1 GCA_031284605.1 Acholeplasmatales bacterium
CTAAAGATTTAATTATTTTATGCAAATACTACCAAGTATCACCTGATGAATTACTAGGTATTAATATGGAAGGAGAGTGGATATGAATAAACAATCTATATTACAAAAATTAATAAAAATAAAGCGGTGTAATTACACCGCTAGAAAGAAATGTACTACTATTTAATTTTAACTCTAGTAGAAACATTAAAAAATGTACCATACCCCCAATAATGGATAACAACAATGTTTTGATTACCATCAAGATCAATAGTAAGAGCAGATCTAATATGAATTGAATACAAATCATTTGTCACATTTTCTGGATAATTAAAAATATCATAATTTGCTGGTGTCTTATCTTCTTTCTTCCAATAAAAACTTACTGAAAAATTATCCTTTTGTTTTTCTTTCACAAATCTTAGTTTGTAAGGATATATAGAAGAAGAATAATAATCGTATCCACATAAATCCCAAACGGTCTTTAATTTAGTAGTATCAACTTTACAAGAAAATAAACTTATAGCAATAAATGGTAACAATAATAGTAATAATAATTTCTTCATCTAGTTCCTCCAATAAAAATATTTAATACTTTTATTATACCAAAAAAAAGAAAAAAAATCAAGCATTATTAATATAAAAAAGCGGTGTAATTACACTGCTAAAAAAGGAGATTTAAAAGTATGGAAAATAATAACAATAAAAAATACCCCTGGTATAAAATATGGGAAACAACAATCAGAAGTAATGAATTTAAAAGATTACTTTCTCTTCCTGGTGGTAATGAAATCCAGCTATTATGGTTTTACATTTTAGATTATACTAAGAATACGAACGGGATATTGGGTGAAACAAAAGGAGACATGCAAGTACTTTTTGACGAAGATTTTTTTCACTTAATAATTCCTACCTTAACTAACCAAACAATACGAATGGGATTAGACTATTATCTAAATATCAAATGGCTTTTTAAAAATAAACATGGATTCTTGGAAATAGCAGATAAAGAATTTGTTGGGGATCAAACTACAGAATCCTATCAAAGAAAGTTAAGAAGAGAAAATGCAAGTAAAGAATTGTCTTATTCAGTCTCTAAAAATCAAACTTTATTAGCGCACGATGTGTGCGCTAATCGTGCGCTAATCAAAATATTTCCGTGCGCTAATCAAACTGAAATAAAAACATTATCTGAAAAAATTTTAAAAATTGAAAATTATGAAAATTATTTAAATATTTTAAATATTTTAAAAGACGAACCAACGATAAAAACTGCCCAAATAAGGGAAGAAACAAAATTTTCTGACAGATATATAGATAAAATAATAAGTTTTTTGAAAGAACAGGGAATTCTTAAAAATATAGGTAATACACGTCAAAATAAATGGGTAATTATGATTAGCGCACAGGCGGACATTGTCCGACAAGAGAATAGATATAATAATAGTGATATTAGTTTAAATAATTCAATAGAAAATACAGGTGAAAAAATTGAATCCGATAAGATGAACTTACCTAAAGCTCTTCAGAAAAAGGTAGTTTGTGAAAACTATGAATTGATTAAAAAAGAAATATTTTATGATAGTTTTAGCTATACAGATAAAACAATAGTTGATGAAATAGTGAAAGTAATTTATAGGTGTAGATATACTAAAAGTTTAGAGAAAGTAAGGCCTGAGTTAGAAAATTTAAATCATAGTATTATTCAATATGCTTTATCTAAATATTATAACTCTGCTAAAGATAATAATAGTACTAAAGACAATGAAAAAGTATTAATGGGAATAGTTAGGAATTTAAAATCCGATTATTCTACTTATATAAATGAAGAAGTACAAAATACTTCTTCATCAAAAAAGGAGGAGTAAAAAATGGTATATTATATTTATCAAATGTTAATGACATTATTAGTTGGATTATTTTACATACTAAAGTATATTAGTGACTTTTTCACTTTATTTAGTGGATTAGATTCAACGAATACTTTTGGTGGTGGAAAAACAGTTACATCTAATGATGGAACTCTTATTAGTTGGTTACTTAATCAAAATGTAATTACAACAGTTTTTATGGTGATGATAGGGATAGCTTTTCTAGTGTTAATAATAATTACACTAATAGCTGTAATTAGAAGTTTCTTGCATATTAAAGAAAAGAACGGTGAAGTCAAACCATTCACTAAAATATTATTTAATGGTGCTAAGTCAGTACTACTAACTCTATTTACAGGAGCAGTAGTTATTATGGGTGTTTTATTTTCTAATTTCTTATTAAAACAAATAAACAATGGTTTTAATATTAGCACTGCTAATACTGAAATGTCATTTGGTGATATATTAGTAAATGAGATATTTGGAACTGGATTTACAGACGGAAATGATAGGGCAGTTATTTATTATACTGAACAAACTACCATTGAAGTAACTGAAACAGAACAACCAGATAAATCTATTAAATATACTTATACTTTTAAACCAACCCCTGTTCCTAAGCCAGTATTTAGTGGTAAAACACAAAGTATTGATGGAGTAGACCATAAAATAATAGAATACTATGGTTATACATACTATTTAATTGATGAAACTCTTGATAGTAAAGGTTGCTATAAAACTAAAATAACTAACAAAAGTGACGATTTAACGAATATTCTCATTGACAACAATAACCTTAACAATAA
>JAITXV010000090.1 GCA_031284605.1 Acholeplasmatales bacterium
GGTATTCCATATTTTTCTATTTTTTCTTTTATATTCATTTCAATAGGAGATAATATTGCCCAGATATCACCAACTTTTAGCTTAAAAGAAATTGAATTTTGTCTAATATAATCGCTCAATTATAATAACTTATTATGAGCTTTGAAAATAATTATAGTTAACTAAAAGTAAAATACAAAATCTACAAAAAGCATTACTTATACATCTGCGTATATTATTGATAAAGGTTTAAAATTGAGTATACTAAATAGGAGTAAAAAAATAAAAAAAATAAAGGAGTAAAAAAATGATATACGGATATATAAGAGTCAGCAGTGATAAACAGACTGTAGAGAATCAAAGATTTGAAATAGAAAAATTTTGCAATGTTTCTAATATTAAAATTAGCGGGTGGATAGAGGAGACAATTAGCGGTACTAAAAATTATGATAAGCGAAAATTAGGAGCTTTACTAAAAGTGATAAAGGCAGATGATTTAATCATTTGCAGCGAATTATCAAGACTTGGAAGAAGCTTATTTATGATAATGGACATACTAAACATATGTCTTTCTAAAGATGCAAAAGTATGGACTATAAAAGATAATTATAGACTAGGTGATGATATTCAGTCAAAGGTATTAGCATTCGCATTCGGATTATCAGCTGAAATTGAAAGAAACTTAATATCTCAAAGAACTAAGGAAGCGCTTAATAGAAAAAAGGCAGAGGGGATTATTTTAGGAAGACCAAAAGGGTCAAGCAAACCTGAGCATTTTAAACTAAATGGAATGGATGATAAAATAAAGATTCTTTTAGCGTCTAAAATCTCCAAAACAAAGATAGCCAAGAAACTTAAAGTTCATAGATTAACACTTGCGAAATATATTATTAGTCATTCATTAAAATAAATTTCTAGATAGTACAACTTAGAGGATGAATAGCTAACATGATATATCGTATTGTATTGTTTAATTATTACGAATTGAAATTAATCTTAAAAAATGGATTTCAGCATAAATGAATAATATTCATTTACCTAAGTTTTTCATTTATTTTAACATTATAATTTTGCTTTGCAATGCTTTTATATATCTAATAATATTTGAAAGAAAAATAAGAGTAGATGAGGAATATCCCATCTACTCTTATTACTAAATTACTAACTAATAACTAATGTCTTCTAGGCTTTGCTAATACAAATATTATTGCACTAGCAGTTCCTATTATAACAAGAATACTAACTATTCCTAATGCAATATACGCAATATTAGCTTTTTCTGTAGGAACTATAGCAGGTGCTGCACTATATTCTAAGTTTAACTTAGCATTTAATAAAACTAAATAAGCATTATCAATTTCTTGCTGTGAAACATTTGCTGATGCTAAAACTGATTTTGCATTTTCAATAGCTTCTACTAAAGCATCCCAACTTTTATCACTAGCGTTTCCTTTAGATAAACCTTCCGATACCACTAACAACTCATCTAATTGTGAACTATTTGGTTTGCTCTTTACAACAAGTTCAATGTTAATATTATTTTGATAAAACTGGAAGTCTTGTATAGTAACAACTAAATTAAATCTACCTAATATCAATTTTCCATTTTGATCTATGAATACAACTTGGCTAGATACAGTTGGAACTAAATTTAATACATTATTTGTAAGACTAATCTTACTTAGAATATATGCTTCTAAATCGCTATAACTATCACCAACTCCTCTAGTAATACTCTGTTCACCACTATAACTAATAGCTATATTTTGTCTAAATAAAGCGTATATTTTAGTATCACCATTAACTGTTACTTCTGTAAATATAACTCTGTTACTATAATCATTACTAGTATACCAATCTACAAAATAATATCCACTCTTAATTGGTTTTTCTGGTAATTCTGGATTTAGTCCGTATCCTACAAGGACACTAGATAATAAGTTTTCTTCGCTATCTACATAAGAAACAGTATATTTAACTAACTCTCTAACTGCAGTATACACAGCGTCTCCATTAACACTAGTAATAACTGGATTCCATCCTGTATAATGCCATACCAAAGTATCTGAAGGTAAACTATGTTCAGGAACACTTCCATATTCTACTAGAACACTTTCAATTACTGCGTTATCGCTATCATTAAACTGAACAGTGTATTTTCTTAATTCTTTAACTGTTGTATAAGTTGCACTTCCAACTACAACTATAACTGCTGGACTCCAACTTACATAGTGATACATAACACTATCAAGTGGCAAATCAAAAGATGGTAAAGAACCGTAAGTATATAAAGAACTGTTTAATATAGTATCATCACTATCTTTAAAAATTATTTCATAGCTCACTAATTCTCTAACTGCAGTGTAAGTTTCACTTCCAACAACACTTGTTATAACTGGATTCCATCCTGTATAATGCCACTGGGCATTATCTGCAGGTAATTCATATACAGGAATGCTTCCGTATTCAACATTAGTAGTACCAAGCAAATAGTTATCAACATCGTTCCATGTTATAGTATAGCTCTTAACATTTCTAACTGCTGTATATGTAGCTTCGCCTGTAACACTAACAACTTCAGGGCTCCATCCTGTATAATGCCACTGGGCGTTATCACTAGGCAATCCGTATACTGGAGTGTTACCATAAAAGATATTAACTACTTCTATTAAAGTACCATCTGCATCGTTAAATGTAATACTATAAAATCTAACTTCTCTTTGTGCTATGTAAACAGTATCTTCACTAGCTACAACAATACTAGGACTCCAGCCTGTATAATGCCATGCTGCAGTGTCAGATGGTAATGCGTGAGCAGGTAAAGTGTTATATAGAACGCTAGTAACATCGATAGTTAAATCATCTGCATCATTCCAAGTAATATTATAACTATTGATTTCATATATTGCATATAAAATATGATGTTCAGGTGATACAATGCTTGATGCTCCTGTAACTAAAGTATCTGATGAAATGTCAATACCTTCTGTTCCGTCACTATCGTAATACCAACCTATAAAACTATAACCTGTTTTTAAAGGACTAGTTAAATTTTCCCCATAAGTATTAATATATACTGTTGAAAAACTTCCGTTTCCTGTACCATTGTTATATACTAATGTAACTGTAATACTACCTGCTATCCATTTAGCATATAAAGTGTGATTACTTGGTGAAACAACGTTATATACTGTAGAACCATCTACTTTAGTTCCCCAGTCTTCACTAATACTACCATCAAGAGTGTACCATCCATCAAAACCAAATCCTGTGCGGTTTTGTGGGGTAGGTAGAGTAGCGCCGTATTGAGAATCATAATATACACTACCTGTAGTAACTTCACTGCCCCCTTGAGCATATAAGTAATCAAATACTATCTCGTAACTAATCGCAATCCAAACTGCATTTAAAGTGACGTTTCCAAATTTTCCAGCAGGAATTTCTAGAGTTTCTTCAAAATATACTGTATCTTTTACCCAGTTTTCAACACTACTATATACTTTCCAACCTCCAAATGTATAACCAGTTCTAGATGTTGAAGGAGCGCTAAGAGTTATTCCAGTTGTAATATTATATGAAGTTGTAGCAGCGTGAGTAGTACCTTGTAAATTTCCATATGAAATATTATAATTTATTATTTGCCACTTAGCATATAACAATAAAGTTTCTGTATCTGATATTA
>JAITXV010000127.1 GCA_031284605.1 Acholeplasmatales bacterium
AACATTAGTGTCATAGTAGATGGATACGACACTAAAAAGAAAATGTATTATGCTCACAATAGCTATGTAATAGCGGGAGGAGAAGATGGCTATATTTATATAAAAACATCTAAAAATATTATTATTAATGAGACAATCGATGTTTATGTTATTATTACTAAGACTTATGATATTATCGCTAGTTATTAAATAAAAAATAGCAGTTAATAAACTGCTATTTTTTATTTATGTATTTTAAATTATTCTTTGGAATCTTGATTAAAACTATTTTTGGATAAAAGAAATATAGCGACACCCATAATAACTAATGGTATAACTGCTGAAAGAATAGCTGTTGAATAGGCAGATTCACCAATTATTCTAGATATTAATAACAAAACAAAATAAAGTGAAGTTGTTACTAATACCGCTAAAGCAAATATAAACAATTGTTTTTTATATTTAGCTGTATTTTTAGAAGCACTTAAAGCAGCATATAATATAGTCACTCCAGATGATACAAAAATTGCTAAAGCTAATATAATAGTAGCAACAGCAAAAGCTATGCTAGCTTCTTCTCTAGATGCAGCAGCATATTGGATATTTCTATTATCTAGTTTTTCTAAATTTATAGAAAATATTAAATATGATATAAATGCTAAGACAGATGATAAAATAATTACAGGGACTAACATTTTCTTTTTTGCGATAACAGGTCTAGGCTGCACATAATAAAATAACTTTTTTTCTTCTACTGGTTTTACCCCGTTATCTACTTGGGTAACAGTGTTTTCACTTACTTTAACTCCACAATACGGACAAAATGTACTACCCTCTTCGATTTCTTTGTTACATTTTTTACATATCATTTTCATATACTCCTTTTTTTACATATCTATTATATAATATTTTGATAATATAAATACAAAAAATATATAAATAATTAGTAAAATCACATTTTTAAGTTTAAAAAAAATTAAATATGTTAATTTGTTACACTTTTACCCAAAATTATTTATTTTTTGTTATAATAGATATATTATAAAAAAGAAGGTAAGGTATTTTTATGATTTGGGTAGACTATTTAATAATTCCAGTTATGCTTGTATTGATTATTGCATCTTTGTTACAAGAACCAGCAGATGATGCGTATGGTGCTTTTTCAGGAGAAAAGTCAGATTTATTTAAAAACAAAAAGTTAAGAGGAAGTGAATTATTCTTAAATTATACAATTATTGTTTCTGTAGTTTTATTTATTATTTTGACAGTAGTTTCTAATTCTATAGACATTCGCTGGTAATGTTTTCGTTTTTTGTTAATGACATTAATAAACCAATCACCGATAATCTTTTCCATCACATTGCGAATGTGATAAGGAAAAAAGAAGGTGATTTTTTTATTTTATATGATAATGTAAATTCTTATAAAGTTAAAATAACAGATGTTTTATCTTCTTCTATTAATTTTGAGATAGTTGAAAAATATGATAAAATATCTAAAAAAACTAATATTACTTTAATACAAGGATATCCAAAAGGTCAAAAACCTGAATTTATATGTAAATACGCTACTATGTTTGGAGTAGATAATATTATATTTACGTATATGAAAAGAAGCATTCCAACTATTAATAACCCAGGAAGTAAATTACAAAGATACAAAAATATAATAGTAGAAGCATCTAATTTATCTAAAAGAGTTGATATACCAAACATTGAGATAGTTAATTCAATTTCTGATATCGATTTTAGCATTTTTGATGATATTTTTTTAGCTTATGAAGATGAGGATAACAACAGAATAGATATTAGTAAGTGTATTAACAAAAACATAGCAGTTATTGTTGGTCCTGAGGGCGGAATTGATAAAAAAGAGATTGAATATTTAAAAACTAAAAAAACTAATATTATAACCTTAGGTAAAAATATTCTTTCTACAGAAGCAGCCATTTTAGCATTTCTTAGTTTATTTTTATAAGAATGTAAATATAAAGAAAAAAAACAACTAAATTAATTGTGCAATTGTTAATAGAAAAAATTAAAATCTAAAATAAAAAAATAAACACGGATACTTTTATGTTAATTTATTTAAAATAACCTACCAATTTCACCAAATAATCCATAATATCATTATTAATACATAAATAATTAAAAAATGTTATAATATATAAGCGATATTGTAAAAGAAAGCGGGGTGAATGAATATGCCAAAGACAGTCGTAAGAGAAACTGAAAAAATCGATGATGCAATTAGACGTTTTAAAAGAGATGTTTTACGTTCAGGCGTGCTTCAAGATGCTCGTAAAAAAGAATTTTATGAAAAACCAAGTGTGAAAAGAAAAAACAAAATTCGTGAAGCTAGAGCTAAAAGACACAAATAGTAAATATTAAAACACATATAACTGCATCTAACTCTAGATGCAGTTATATTATTTAAAGGAATATGAAATTAAACATAAAAATAAATAATTCAAAACAATTACAAGAAATATTAGGTGTTAGAGATCAAAATTTATATATAATTAAAAGTATGCTTGGTGTAAACATAAATATACTTAATTATGAAATAATAACAGACGCTGACCCTATAAATATCTCTATATTAGAGAATATCTTTTCTTGTATTGTCTCTTTAACTGAAAATATGGTTACTTTAGGTGAAAGAGATATTGTATATATAGTTAAACTAGCAATTAAAAATATAGACTTAAATATCTTACTAGAATTATATAAAAATAGAAAACGCATACTAATTAATGATGCAGGAAAATCTATATATCCTAAAACATTAAATCAAAGATATTATGTTGAATCAATTTATAACAATGATTTAGTATTTGGAATTGGACCTGCAGGTACTGGTAAAACCTACCTAGCTGTAGCACTAGCTGTTAGTTATTTAAAACAAAACAAAGTTAAGAAAATTATACTAACAAGACCTGCAGTTGAAGCTGGTGAACAATTAGGTTTTCTTCCAGGTGATTTAAAAGAAAAAGTTGATCCTTATCTAATCCCTCTTTATGAAGCTTTAGAAGAATTCTTAGGTAAAGAAAATATGACTAGTTTAATAGATAAGGGAGTAATTGAAATTGCTCCACTAGCATATATGAGAGGACGCACATTAGAAAATTCTTTTGTAATATTAGATGAAGCTCAAAATACTACATCCACTCAAATGAAAATGTTTCTAACAAGATTAGGTTTTAATTCTAAGATGGTAATTACAGGAGACCCAAGTCAAGTAGATATTTCACAAAAAATTAAACCAGGATTAAAAGATATTAATAAAATTCTTAACAGTATCGAACACATACAAATAGTTAGTTTTGATACAATCGATGTTATAAGGCATCCATTAGTCCAAAAAATATTAGAGGGGTATGAAAAATATGAAAATAGTAATTCACAATCTTGATAACTATGATATTAAAAATATCAAAAAACAATTGCTTGATTTATTTAAAACAATAAATAACAAAAAAAATATGCAATTAATATTTTGTAGTGAAGAATATATTAAAACTTTAAATAGCACTTACCGTAATAAAGACTATGTAACAGATGTATTATCATTTGAAAGTGATGATAGATATAGTCTAGGGGATATATTTATTTGTTATAATAAAGCAATTACTCAAGCACAAGAATATAACCATTCATCACTTAGAGAAATATCATTCCTCGCGGTACACGGATATTTACACTTGATAGGATATGATCACGAAAATGAAATAGACACAAAAATAATGGAAGATTTACAAAATAAAATATTAGAAGATGCTAATATACTAAGGAGTTAGAAATGGATAATAATATAAAAGATTTAATTAAAGAAACTATTGATGTTTCAAAAAGAGCGTATACACCTTATTCAAAATTTAATGTAGGTGCATTACTAGTTTTACAAGACGGTACTAAGATATTTGGAGTAAATGTTGAAAATGCGAGTTTTGGACTATCTAATTGTGCTGAGCGTAGTGCTATATTTAGTTTAATATCCTTAGGTTACAACCCCAAAGATATTAAAACTATGGTAATAGTTGGAAATACTAATGAACCTATATCACCGTGTGGCGCATGTCGTCAAGTTTTAGCTGAACTTTTACCTATAGATACTAAAATATATTTATCAAATTATAAATTTGATATAAAAGAAACTAGTGTTTCTTATTTATTACCTTATAGTTTTGATTTCTTTAAGGATAAAAAATAATGGGTGATGTTAAAAATGAATTTAAAAGTGGAGTTATTGGGATATTTGGAATTACTAATACTGGAAAATCAACCCTATTAAACACTTTAATCAACCAAAAAGTTTCTATAACTGCAGATTCTAGACAAACTACTCTTTTCCCTATATATGGAATTTTAACTGAAGAAAACTATCAGATGGTATTTTTAGACACTCCTGGTGTTCAAAGAAGTAAATCTTTCTTTGATAATATAGTTCAAAAAAGTATTTCATCTTTTACAGATGGATTAGATTTAATAATTCATTTAGTTGATTCTGTGAGAACAAAAAAGGATGATTACGTGTTAGATTTATATAAAGATTCTAACACCCCAGTTATTTTAGCGATTAATAAATTAGATTTATTAAAAAATAACACTGAAATAGATAAAATAATATTATCATTTTTAGATGTTTATGATTATAAAGCATATATTCCTTTAAGTGCTAAAAATGGTAAAAACGTTAATTTTTTAAAAGAAGCTATTTTAAAAGAGTTACAAGTAGGACCTCTTCTTTATCCTGAAGATGAAGTTACTAATATAACTACTCTTTCTTTAATAAAAGACTTAATCAGAGAAAAAGTTATTTACGCTACTTATCAAGAAGTTGTTTCTTCTTTTTTTGTAGAAATAGAATACATAAAACAAGAAAATGGTAAAAGACATATTTTTTCTAATATAGTTGTAGAAAGAGATAATCAAAAGAAAATAATAATCGGAACAAAAGGAAGCGTTATTAAAAAAATTCGCACATTAGCTAAATCGGATATTAAAAGAACTTTAGGTGAAAGTGTTGATTTAGAGTTATTCGTAAAAGTTAATGAAAATTGGAAAAGTAATGAAAAAGATTTAAAAAGGATTGGATTAATCTAATTTGGAAGGTATAATATACAAAACTACTAGATATGATGAATCTTCTTTATTATTGTTTGTATTTACAAAAAATGGTAAATACTCTTTGCTTGCGAAAGGAGCACTTAATTATAAAAGTGAGTATAGAACGGTATCACAATATTTAACTTTATTAAGTTTCGAAGCAGATGAAAAGAAAAGAAACTTACAAAATTTAAAAAGCCCATCTCTTATAAATAATTATAATACTATTAAAACTGATATGAAATTATATAAAACTGTTTCAAATATTACTTTAATAATAGATAAGTTTTTGTTAGATGAAAAAATAGATCCAGTTTTAAACACTCAAATATATAATTTAGTCATTAATACTTTATCTTCAAATAATATTAAGTTATCTACTCTTAGTTTTTTATTTAACATATTAAGATTAGAAGGATACGCACTTGATTTAATTCCTAAAAATAAAAAAGTAAAAGGAATCTCTATTAAGGAAGGATCTATAATATATGAAGATAGTGAAGTGCCGGTAGACTTAAATTTAAAAGATTCAACTGTTTTATTAAAATTATATTATAATCAAGATATAGAAAATATAATTTGTGAAAAACAAACATATAATAATATTGTTAACTTTTGTTATCAATATTATTTATTACATACATCTTTACAATTAGATAATTTATTAGATTAATATTTAAAAAACAAATATTTATACGTATAATAATATATGTCGCGTAAGTAAAAGAAGGAGAACATATGTATACATTAGAAGAATTAGTTTTATATGCAAAAAGTTATGGTTTTATTTATCAAGGAAGTGAAATATATGGTGGTTTAGCAAACACTTATGATTATGGTCCGTTAGGAGCCCTTTTAAAAAATAATATTAAAAGTGCTTGGCTTAAATCTTTTTATGTAAAAGAGAATAACGTATTGTTAGATTCATCTATACTTTTAAACTCATTAGTTTGGAAAGCATCTGGTCACACAAGCAACTTTAGTGATCCATTAACAGAATGTAAAAGTTGTCACCAACGTTATAGAGCAGATAAACTAATCGAAGAAATAGATAAAACTATAAATGTAGATACTCTTAGTTTTAAAGATATGGATGAATATCTATTAAGTCATAAGGTTAAATGCCCTAGTTGTGGGGAATCTAATTTTGATAATATTAAATCATTTAATATGATGTTTAAAACTTATCAAGGAGTAGTAGAAGAGAGCGCTAATATGATATTTTTAAGACCTGAAACTGCTCAAGGTATATTTATTAATTTTAAAAATATAGCTAGAACATCAAGAAAGAAAATACCTTTTGGGGTTTGTCAAGTTGGTAAATCTTTTAGAAATGAAATTACTCCTGGTAATTTTATTTTTAGAACTAGAGAATTTGAACAAATGGAATTAGAATTTTTTTGTAAGCCTCACACAGAAAAGAAATGGTTTAATTATTATAGAAACAAAATGTGTAAATTTCTATTATCTCTTGGAATTAAAAAAGATAATTTTAAAATTTATGATCATCCTAAAGAAGCTCTTAGCCATTATTCAAACGCTACAAGTGATATAGTATTTAACTTCCCATGGGGATTTGATGAATTATGGGGTATAGCATCAAGAACTGATTTTGATTTAAAAGCTCATCAAACTTTAAGCGGCGAAGATTTATCTTATTTAGATAGTGATGATAACTCAAAATATATACCATACGTAGTAGAGCCTAGTCTAGGTGTTGAAAGATTATTACTAGCAACCCTTTTTAATGGTTTAGAAGATGAAACACTTCCTAATAATGATACAAGAACAGTTCTTCATATTAGCCCTGTTCTAGCTCCATATAAAGTTGCAATATTTCCACTTAATAAAAAAGAACAAGGCGCACATGCATCTAAAATATTTAAAAAATTAAGTCAAAAATATAGTGTTTTATATGATGAAACAGGAAGTATTGGTAAAAGATACAGAAGAGCTGATGCAATAGGTGTTCCATTTTGTGTTACTTTTGATTTTGAAACAAAAGATACATCTACTGTAACAATAAGATATAGAGATACTATGATACAAGAAAGAGTTAAAATATCATCATTAAACCGTATAATAGAAAAAAGTTTAATTACTAAGGAGTAAATAATTGGCACTTGATCCTAAATTTATTGATTTAGTCAATGAAAAAAATGATATAGTTTCATTAGTTACAGAAAACGGAATAGTTTTAGAAAAAGCTGGTAAAAACTACAAAGGTTTATGCCCGTTTCACGCTGATACTAACCCCTCTTTTTTTGTAAGCCCCGAAAGAAACTTATGTAATTGCTTTACTTGTAAAACAGGTGGTAACCCTGTAAACTTTTATATGAAAATTAAAAATGTATCATTTGTTGATTCAATAATTTATTTAGCAGCGAGGGCTGGTTTAGAAATTCCATCAGATATTAAAAAAACAAGTGTAAATGATAAATTTTATAAAATGTATACTTTAGCTTGTGCTTTTTATGAAACTATTTTGTCATCTTCAGAAATAGGTAAAGTAGCTACTAATTATTTACAAAAAAGAGAGATAACCTCTAAAGAAATTAAAAAGTTTCATCTAGGATTTTCTCAAACTAACAACGGACTTTATAATATGTTAAAATCTAAAGGATTTACTGATAATGATATATTAGAAGCTGGATTAGTAGTTAAAAACGATAATCAAACTTTTATAGATTTATTTAGAAATAGATTAATGATTCCTATAACCGATGGATACGGAAGAGTTGTAGCATTTAGTGGAAGGTTAATAGAAAAAAACGATAATCAACCTAAATATGTCAACAGTCCTGAATCCCCAATATTCAAAAAAGGTAAAACAGTTTATAATATCTTTGAAGCTAGTGATGAAATTAGAAAAAATAAATCTGTAATAATAATGGAAGGATTTTTTGATTTAATTCAAAGTTACAAAGCTGGAATCCAAAATGTAGTAGTTATGATGGGAACTAGTATAACTCCAAACCATATTTCATTGATTAAAGAAAAAACAGAATCTGTATTGTTAGCCTTCGATGGAGATGATGCAGGGGCGAAAGCAATGATTAAAGCTATACCACATTTCATTAAAGCTTCTTTAAAATTAGAAATATTAGCATTTCCAGATAAATTAGACCCAGATGAATTCATTAGGCAAAACGGACCTGAAAACTTTGAGTTTTTATTTCAAAATAATATCTATTCTCCTTATGCCTTCATCTATTCATATTATAAAAGAAACTTAGATGTTAATGATATTAATTCAATTACTACTTTCAAAGCTGGCGTTAGTGAATCATTTGCTCATGCGGAAATAATTATAAAAGAACAATATCAAAAACAAATATTTGATGAACTAAAAATAAATATAGATTTTAGTTCAAAAAATCAAGTATCTGCTTCTAATTATAATCCAACTCCACCGCCTTCTTTACCTCAATTTACAAAGCCTAATACA
>JAITXV010000064.1 GCA_031284605.1 Acholeplasmatales bacterium
TAAGCAGATTTAGAAAAATGTTAAAAAAAATGTTAGCGTAATAATCAATTTGTAAATAAAACTACTAATTATGTGTATAAAACACGTTATCTCTTCTTTGTATATATGTAGGAGAAATAAAATGATAAAAGAATATAACCCAAAACTAGATTATCAGTTTTGTAAAAATTTAATAATTGGTAGTACAAATGAGAATGAAACTAGATTAAAACAAGTTTATTTTGGTAATGAAGTTCCTATAACTAATACTGAAATAAAAATTCTAAAATATAAAGAAGCTTATGAATATCTAAAGTATAATATTAATAGTACTAATATTGTTAGTACTATTAATAAAGTATACGAAATGCTTATGCATTTAAAGCTTACTAAAGAAAAAGAAAAATTAATACTTCATTTATTAAACTATAAAAACAATGAACTTATTTATAAAAACATAATTGAATCAAATTTGTTTGATGAAGATATCCATTTTATTCCTTTTGTGTATAACGCTAAAAGGTTTTTAAACAATGATTATCCTATAATATTTTACAAAGATGCAACAGAACTATTAAATTCTTATTATAAGTTTGGTGATACCACAGAAGCTTTTAATATAATTAATAATATGAAAAAACAAACAGAAGTTCAAAATATAAAACATGATTTGTTTAATAGGAACTATGTAGTTACTAAATTACTAAAAGATAAAGAGAACCTATTACTTAACTATAATGTTAAGAGTGTATATCTAGTTGGCTCATCTAGTAGAGATACTATGAATGTTTATAGTGATATAGACATAATATGTATACTTCAAAACTATAAAGAAGATAATAAAAATTATTTAACTTTATTATCTTATTTAGGTAATTTGTTTTCTCTTCATATTGATTTAAAAACAGGAGGTGATATAAATGACTTAGATTTAAACCCTAACTTCAAAAGAGATTTATTTTATGTGTTTTAAACTTATTAAATAAGTTTAAAAGTAGAAACAATTATTAAAAAAACAAAGGAGGAATGTAAAAAAATGAAAACATTCAAAACAAAACAAATTATTAAAGAACAAAACATGTTCACAAATGTACACTCACCAATTTTACAAAGCAAAAAAAGAAGTGCTACATTTAGTGAGGTAAAACATATTAAACCTAATATGTTAACAAAAGGTAAAACCAAATTATTTGGTAAAAATGATTTATATAGTGCAGATATTTCTACAAAACTATCTAAATCAAAAGGAATATTATTTAATGATGGGAAACATAGTATTAGTATGATTCCACTAACTACAAAAAGCGTGCAAAGTACTTTATCTAATGATAAAATAGTATTCACTAATTTTAATGGAGTAGATGATATTATATATTCATTTGAAGAAAATGGATTAAAAGAAGATATTGTTATTAAAACAAAAAGAGATACTTATACTTATAAGTTCAAACTATTATTAACTAATTTAGTAGCAGTATTAGTAGATGATAATGAAATACTATTTCTAGATGAAACTACTAAAAAAGAAGTATTTAAGATGCCTTCTTTATTTATGGAAGATATGTCTAAAACTTGTTCTAATGCAATAACTCTTTTTTTAGAAAATGATATCTTAACAATAGATGCATTATCTGAGTGGATTAATTCTAGTGCTAGAGTATTTCCTGTAACTATTGACCCTTCAATCGAAGTTATAGAACAAAAAATAATATCTTTAACTAACTATTTACAAAATGGTAATGTTATTAGTCCATTAAACGGTAAAATAACAGTAGGAAGAAATAGTTCAGCTAATAAAAATTATGCAAAATTTATTTTTAACAGAAAAACTATAAAAAACAATACAGATTATTTAAAAGCTTCTTATGTGTTATCATTTTCTTATGATACTGCAACCCTTAGCACCACTACTTTAGGGTTTAGTTTTAAAACAAATAATACTGTAATTGAGAGTGGAATTAAATTTGATACATCTAAAAGATATACTTTAGATATTACTAAATATATCTGTGATAGTTCTAACTCATTACTTGAAATAATTCTTGAACTAGATGAACCATCTTCAAGTGTTTATGGTACTCCAATAAATTACCCACTTGACAATGTAACAATTTATACTAGCGATTACATAGATCTAGAACTAAGACCTAAATTAAGATTTGAGTATCTTAGTTTAGGAGAGTATTCAGACACTAAAACACTATCTTTACCACTATCTAATAAAGATAATATTGATATTAATATTTTTGATAGAAAATATCTATATAAAGTATCTGCTTCTATAATTAAAGATGGTTCTTTAAGCGTTCCTATTAACCTTATTAATAGTGGAATACTAAGAAACTCTGCGCCAGAGTTGTATGTGATTAAGGATGCATATATGGGTGGGTTTAAAACTAATTTACATCAATACTTAATTAAGAAAACAAGTCAAAATAATTTAGTTGGTTCTAGAGATACTTTTTATATTGATGGTGACAACAGAAGTCATAGTTTATATGAACGTTGGTTTTATATTACAACAAATGGACTTAAAACTTATGTTGATAGGGATAATGTATATTTAGACAATGATAATAAGCTTAAAACTAAGGTAAATACAACTATTTATGAAGTCAAGTATGAGGTAGTTAGTGATGATGGTTTACAACTAATATCAGTGTTCTCTTTATCTGATTATAAAAAACAAGCCAAAAAAAGTATAAAAAGAACATTTAAACTTCAACTTTTAGATGTCTTATATACTCTAGAGATGTCTTCTAATGGAACACTCTCTGTTCCGCATTTTACAGCAGATGGTATAGCAGGTTCTTTATGTAGTAGACCACAGTGGTATACAAATCCAAGCTCTTGTTTTGATAGTATTACTTCTTATAATGACACCTGGAAAAAATGGGATTATGTTGATCCACAAACAGTATCATATATACAAGCCAGTGCTTCTGGAACATCTTCTAGTACAGTATATAATACTCATTTTTATTCTTTACCTGTTTTTAAAGATGAAAACGGCTATTATGTTAATTTAATTAGTAGAAAAGTTACTGTATTATATAGCGGATCTGGAACTCATGAATTTTTAAATGAAGCACCAAAAAACAAAATGTATCTAAGAGTAACAGAGGAAAATATATTTGATGATATTTCACTTGTACACGAAAATAGTGACTTAACTGGGATAATATCAAAAATAAAAAGTATAAAAGATTATTTAAAAGATTTGTCTGATTCAAGAACAAATATAGAAAAAGCTATAACTAATATCGATACTCAAATAGAGCAGACTTCTAAAGATGCTTCACGTTTTCAAGTTCAAATAAAACTAACAGACAATACCTTTGGTAGCGATGGTGATGTAGTTAGAAATCAAGCAAATTACTCTAATGATACTATAGCAGTATCTAGACAACTATCATTAATTCCTTTATATGAAACTAGAGTGTCATATTGTACACAGTTGTTACTAACTTCTATGAAAATAGATGAATATAGTATAGCATTAGATAATGCTTTAGAAGAAAAAGAATATCTAACAACTTTACAAAAAGACAATATCAATGATTTAATCATAGATAGCAAATGTAATGTATTAGGTTTTGACTATTATGGTAAACTTATAATGATACAAGATTCATTTGAAAATAAAATTGAAATTGAATATAAAGAAGAAAAGTTAGTTAAAGTCTCATCTTCTAAAGACAAAGTTGTTTTTCATTATGATAATATAAACGGCTTACTTGATTACTTAATAGATGTTAAGGGAAGAAAACTATATTTTACTTATAACAACTCCCTACTTTCAAAAATTTCAAGACATCAACAGTCATCCTATCAAGAAAGTTTATTTTTTGGATATAATTCTAATAATCTTATTACTAATATTAAAGATGGAAATTCTTATAATACTATTATTACTTATAACAACAATAACTTATCAGGTATTAAAAAAATAGCTAATTTTGTTTTTGTAAGTTCAAATTACATTTCAGGCAGTGGTAATAACTTAGAACATATATTTGATTATTCATTTGATTATCCGCTAACCCCTTTAAAGATTACTTTAATAGATAACAAAAATTCTAATGAAACAACTTATACTTTTGATAATTATGGAAGAGTTATAAACGAAGAAACTTCTTCTTATGTTACTACTTCTTTATACGATAATGATAAACTCTTATTTACAAGTTCTAGGAATGTAGCACTTGAAAAACCAGTAACCGAGACAATTAGTGGCAGTGAGACTATATTATATTTTTCAATATCACCATCTAATGGAACTGCTAATTTTATCAAGGGTGAAACTATAGATGGCAAGTATGTATTTTCATTTAAAACAGGACCTTCACTAAGTTCTAGTAATTACTATGTTACACTAAAGTGTGAGATTGTAAATCATAAAAATACTGTGTCTTCTTCAATTAGAACAATTACTTATGTCAATCCTAGCAATCAAATGCTTGTGCTCCCTATTTATATACCCTCAGATATTCAAGTTATTAATAAAGTTAGAATAACTGTTACTTCTAATATAGAGATTCCTATCTATTGGGTAAATGAAGCAGTTACTTCAAGAAGTAATTGGTCTATGTATGATTATGATAGTTATGATAGATTAATTAAAGTTACTAGTGGAAAAGAAACTACCTCTTATACAAACTTTTTTGGTGATAAACCACAAAAAATAGTATCTACTAACTTATACGATGATATTAGTACAGATTTGTTAGAATATAATGAAGAGGGTAAAATAGTATTTAGTAAAGATAGTATAGGTAATGTTAATGAAACCTATTATGATGGCATAGGAAGAGTAATT
>JAITXV010000069.1 GCA_031284605.1 Acholeplasmatales bacterium
TATATTAGTTGTACACCAATAATAGCTATTCTACTACTTGGTATAGTATATAGATTTAAGCTTAACAAGCAAGCTAAATCAAAGAGTGATGTACTTGATGATATATTAGGAGGAAATAATGAGTAAAGCGAGTATGATAATGATAATTAGTGATAGAAAGTATAAGGATGCTTTGTTAAATGAGATTAACAAAACTGCATCTTACCTTCTAATGAGCACTTATGGAAAAGGTACGTTAAGAAACAAGGAATTAGCTGATTTATTTGGTTTTAGGGAAACTCCTGAGAAAATAGTATTATTCTTACTATGCAAAAGCGAAAACGTTGATAGTTTCTTTGAATTTTTGAATGAAAACTGTAATTTTAAAAACAAAAACACTGGTGTTGGTTTTTCAATACCACTTGAGGCATAGGAGGATATAGAAATGGATTTAGTGAATAAAGTTGTATTTGTTGTAGTTAATGCGGGGTTTACAGATGAAGCCCTTGATATTATAAGGGAAGCTGGTGCTACTGGTGCTACTATTATTAGTGGTAGAGGAAGCACAAAGGATGCTGTAAACTTATTAGGAATTAGTATTGAACCTGAAAAAGAAATAATTGTTTCATTAGCTAGCGAAGCTACTGCTAAAAATATTGTTTCTTTAATCCAGCAAGAAGTAGGTGCTAAAACTAATGCTAATGGCGTATGTTTTATTATGCCTGTTGAAAAGACTACTTTTATAAATAAAATAGAAGCAGTAAAAGAATAAGTATTATAATAACTACTAAATTAAGCAAGAAATAAGGTAACTAATATTTACAAAATAATTGTTAAAGAATTACTAAAAAAAAATAAAAGTGATTCTTACATAATTTATTATGCAAAATAAAAAAGAAATTATTAGTAATTTTTTAGTGTTAAATGGTTTAAGACATTTTCTAAAATGTTTCTTTAACAAAAATCTTGTACAAAGTTGAATTATTACATAAAAAACAAGTTTTAGTTAAAGAATTAATTTTTATGAAAATAAAAATGTAAGAAAAGGAGATAAGGATTTGTACGATATAAAATATAAAACAAAAAAATTAGGAGCTACAATTAGTATATTTGTTCCATACGATTGTGAAAACAATTGTCCTTTTTGTATGAATAAAAAAGAATACAGTAATATGCATGCTAGCAGTGCTGGAAGTTACGCTGCAGTATACAAAATATTTAAAAGTCTAAATAAACTACACGAGGTTACACCTTCTTGTGATATAGTTTTAACAGGAGGAGAACCTTTTGCATCTTTAGAAGGTTTAGGATTTATTTTAACTTTTATTGAGACAATATCTACTAAAACTAAAACAAAGCATAGAGTATTTATTAATACTTCACTTCCTCTTAGTATTAGTGAAGATGAGACACAAATATTGGATTTTGTTAGAAAGTATAGTAATATCATTACTTGTTTAAACATTAGTAGAAATATATTCCCGTATGTAAAAGAAAGATCTGATAGTTTTATTAGGCAATTAAAACTTATAACTTCTGTAAGAATCCATTCAGTTCTTTATACTGAGGATACAATCAATGAAAACTTAATTTATGATTTTATTAAAAGATTTGAAAATTTTGATATCCAATTTAGACAAGACTATATGAATACTACCCCTTTTCACCTTTTAGATGCAAATGTAGAAACAAACAAGTTAGTTTCTTACATTAACCTAGCAATTGAAAAATTAGCAATTCATGATAACGTAAGCCTTGAAAGTAAAGAGTATATAAAAACAAGAAAGAGCACAGATATCAAGTATTTACTATCAAACGGTAATTATGTATATTTTCACCAAACCTTACCATATTCACAAATTAAAGTTCCTTCTGTAGAAAATAGTGCAATTTATAACGTACTCTATGATATTGTTATTAAACAAAACGGGGAGATACATTCAGATTGGGATTATACAGAATTTAATTTAAAATCTTATCAACTTTGTATTTCTAATGAAAACTTTGATAACGATTAAAAAAATAATTTTTTTTAATTCTATTATTTATTAATAAATATAAAAACCTCTAACTTTAGTAGTTAGAGGTTTTTATATTAGTGTATTATGAAAAATGGAAGTATGCTTAATATCATAGCGATAAAATTATAACCCGCATGAGCTAAAATATTAACCCAGATATTTTTGTCATTCCTAATGTATATGTAACCAAAAATTAACCCAGTGCCTATGTAACTAACACCATTAAATAGTAAACTTTTATAATCTCCACTAAATAATTCAGTAGTGACATGGATTAAACCAAACAAAATACTACTAATTATTAAAGGTATCCAATTATACTTTTTATTTTTAAATAATCCAAAAATAGATTTTCTAAATACTAACTCTTCAACGATAGGTGCTAAAACTACTGATAGTACAAGCATCATTATAAACCCAAGAGTTGTTGAACTAAGCGAATCAATGGTACTTTGATTAACAGACTCAGGAGCATGATAATTTATTAAATTAGAAAATGCATTGATTACGAAATTAAGTGCTATAGTACCAGCTAACGCAATAGCGATATTGATAAGTGCAATAATAGACCAATGCTTTTTCTTCTTAGAATCATCTTTCTTTTTTCTAAAAAATAAGTTAAAGTCTTCTATTATATCTTTTTTAAGGATAAAATATAGCGGAACCATAATTATTAGAGAGCCAAGTAAATTTAAGATAATAGAAGCTGTATTAGTAATCGTAGAGTCTTCGCTTGCTTTATATATATTAAAAATTGCATTCTTTCTAAAAATATTGTTATCGTCAGTTACTTCAAAATAAGAAGAAGTCATTACTAAATCTATTTTTTTAGTAACTTCAATATTCCCTGAAATAACCTCTAAAAGATACGAATCAAACTCATAATTCTCTGTAAGTTCTTTATTAGAATAAAAACTATTCTTTTTATTTACAAAAATATAAGCATTAGTTCCATCTATGTTAAATTCATAAACATTTAGGTATTTACTATAACTATCTAATTCAGTAATATCATAAGTTAGCACATAACCTATAGCTTCTGTTTTTGAAGAAGTATAGTTCATAACCGTTTCTTCCTCACTATAATTTTTAACAAAAAAAGGAATAAGAACAATAATCGCCATTAAAACAACAAAGACTAATTCTCTTGCAAAAAAAGTTAAAAAGCCCCCTATATATTTAAATATTTCTTTAGATGTAATTTTTTGTGGTTCTTCGTGTATAAACTCTTTAAATTCTTCGTCAAAGTCAATTATTTCTTGTTCATTTTTATCTGCCATCTTATTACCTCACATTACTGCATATAATATATTATATCAAAAATGAGATAAAAATCTCATTTTTATGATAAAATATTAATTATGGATATAATAATAGGTAGTAAAAATGAACATAAAATTAAAGAAATAAATGATTCATTAGGCACTTCTTATAAAGGGGTTGATGCAGATATAGTAGAGCCTATTGAAAATGGTAAAACCCTAAAAGAGAACGCTTTTATCAAGGCTGTTTATTATTATGGTATATATAATAAAGCAGTAATCGCTGACGATACAGGCTTTTATGTTAAAGCTCTTAATAATGATCCTGGTATTAATGCTAAACGTTTTAGTGGAGGTACCCCAAAAGATAATAATAATTTAGTTTTAAAACTGCTTAGTGGTAAAAAACAAAGAAATGCTTACTTTAAAGCAGTGCTGTGTTTGTATATAAATCCTTCAAAATATTATTTCTTTAGTGGAAAAGTAAAAGGAAAAGTTATTACTTATATAGAAAATGAAAATAGTTTTGGTTATGATAGTATTTTTTATTGTAACAAATGTAAAAAAATATTTAGTACATTAAGTACTGATGAAAAAAATAAAGTATCACACCGTGGAAAAGCTCTTACAAAATTAAAAAGGAAGTTAGAAAATGAATAGAATTACAGTAAAAAAACAAATAATGGATATACTTAGTGTAAAAGAAAATGAAATAGAAGATATAACAGTGTTACTTAGTGGAATGAGCAATGCAGTATATAAAGTAAAATATTCAGGTAATACTTCTGTTATTAGGATTCCATTAAAAGAATCACATCTTTTTGTAGATTGGAAAATAGAAGAAGAAGCCCTAAATTTTATAAAAGATGAAGATATTACTCCTAAATATTATGTATTTAATTATCAATCTGGTATGAAAGTATTGCCTTTTATTGATGGAGTTGATTTAAGTTGTATAGATTATGAACCTCATTTACCACAAATAGTTGAAATACTTAAAAAAATTCATAATAAAAAAGGATTTTTTCCTTATTGTTTTAATTTCGTAGCTAATTTAAAAAAATTTGAAAATTTACTTCCTCAAATAGACCCTACCTATTTTGAGTTAAAAAGTATTTGGTTTGACCATTATGAAAATGAATTTAGAGATAAAAATATAGTAATGTGCCATTGTGATGCCCAAAGAAGTAACTTTATTTTAAGTGATGAAGGTAAACTATATATAATTGATTTTGAATTTAGTGCAGCTAATAGCGTCTACTATGACTTAGCATCTTTTGGAAATAATGGGATAGAAGATGCGGAAGCACTGACAAAAGAATATTTTAAAGACACTACTGAAGATATAGATTTATGTATTAGAAAAGTTAAATATTACCGTATGTACCAGGTACTTCAGTGGTATTTAGTAGCTAGCGCTAAACATAATATGAAAATGGATAGAACTCTTAAAATGGATTTTGAAAAAATAGCACTTGATTATTTAGAAGCGGCTACTTCTTTGTGTGCTGATTTAGAATTATAATGGATATAGAAAATATACTTAATTTAAAAAGTGAATATGATAACCTAAGTGTTATTAAAAATTATTTAAATAAGAATTCATTTTCTACAACTGACTACATAAATATTTACTTGCATTTGTTAAAAGTAGAATATGATTTACAATCATATTCACTATTATTTGAAGATAGCCTTTTTTTACTAAACAGTAAAAAAGAATATATTAATAATACGCAAAAAACTATAATATGTGATTATATAATATATTCCGGTACTATTTTAAAAAGATATGATGAAACAAGAAAATATATAAATATTAAAAAAGACTATTTAGAAATTTCTTTAAATTACTTATATTTTTTAGATATTATCAATCTTAATAAAATAACTAATGAACCCTATATCCAAATAGTTTTAAATACGCTAAAAATGGTGTTACCTAATAAAGTGTCATTTCTTTTAAAACGTGAAGCATTTTTATATTATTACAATGAAAATATGAACATAGAAGCGTACGAATACTTTTTACTTTTAGATAATGTAAATAAAGAAGCTTTATATAAAGAAGAAATAATTTTATTAATAAGATTACAAAAATATGATGAAGCTTTATTAAAATTAGAAATTACACAGAATAATAAAATGGATGAAGCATTTGTTATTGAAAATAAATTAAAAATATATATAAATACTTTTTCTTATCATAAAGCAATAAACATAGATGCTGAGTATAGTGGGATTTTTGATACATTTAGCGAAATAGAAAGAAAAAATATTTATAAATTGTTAATGGATTTATATGAAAAGGATTCAAATAAATATAATTTTGAAATATATAATAAAAAATATAAGAGACTACTAAAAAAAGATTCTTTATTAAATGATAATTTAGAAAATGATGAACCTTTAATAGAAGAAACACAAAACGTAATTGTAAATATAAATAATTCTAATCCAAATTTTAATTATAAAGAATACGTAGATATAATAAATAATATAAACGATTTAATTATTTTTGCTAGTAATTTAAATTGTGCTAAAGAAATTGATTATAATCTAAGACTATTATTTATTGAAACTAAAAAAATCATATCTAATGTTGAATACGGAACATTTCTAACTAATTCTAACACTTTGTATTTGTATAAAGTTGACAGATTATATAAAAAAGAAATCCAAATACCTATTCTTAAAATGACGCCTTTATATGATGTTATAGTAAACGGAAGTGAAAAAATTATTAGTAAAAATAATTTATCAGATCTTAACAATATTTTTACTAATAAAAAATATGAAGATGAATTTAATAAAGTTATTATTTTTCCACTTTCAACTAATGTTATTTTTTATATTAATTTAGTTGATGAAATAGATCTTTCACCATATTATGATTTTTTTCATTTACTTTCAAGTCTAGTTTATTACTTGTTAACTGAGTATAAAAATAATTTTTCTATGAATAGAAAAATAAAACTATATGAGAGTATTTTAGAATCTTCGCTTTTAGCAGTTAGAATTCAAACTCATAATAAATCAACTTACAATGCAAGTGCTATTAAAATGTTTGATATTAGTGCGTACGCACCTATTGAAACCTTTTTTTCATTAATCGTACCTTCTTCTAAAGAAAACTATATAGCAACTAACAAAAAAATGCTTCTTGGAAATGAGAGTGAAACACAAATTATTTATTATACTAATTCTTCAAAGTTAATTAAAGAAAACTGTGTGTCTTTTGTTATAGATGGCATAGTTAATAATATATCCTTATTTTATGATGTAACTATCCAAAATGATTCAATGAAGAAATTAGAAAATGAAAGTATAATTGATTATGAAACATCGCTGTACAATATGAAGGCACTTGAAAATGATAGTAATGGTTATTTTTCTTCAAAAACAACTTTTTTATTGATTAAACTAACTAATGACATCGCTATTATATATCCTAAAAAACAAGTTTTAAATTATTTTTTGGAATTTATTAATTTTACTTCCAAAAATTTAAAAAATATTATTAAATTTTATAGGTATAATGAAAACAGTGTTATAGTAGCTCTTGATATAAATGATATTAGAAGCGTAACTACTACTACAAACTTATTTATTGAAAAACTAAAAAACTATTTACCTAGTAGTATATCAAATGAAACATTCAAAATTAAAGCTTCATTGTTAAGATATCCACTTGACACAACAGTTAAAAAAGTTAGTAATATTATCAAGTGTTTAGAAATTGCATTGCTTAATTCTAAAGAAGATTACAGCATAAGCGAAT
>JAITXV010000097.1 GCA_031284605.1 Acholeplasmatales bacterium
TATTACTAAATAATCTAAGGAATTACAACCATTAAATGCATTGTTTTGAATTTCGGTAATTGTAAGAGGTAATACTATTTTTTCTATATTTTCACATCCTAAAAATGCGTTTTCATACACTACAGTACCACCTTTTATAATAACAGTGCTTATAGAACTTGGTGTAAAGCCTTGATTACCCATAAAGTTTTCTGCACCAAAAATATACCCAAAATGACTGTTGTCACTAGTAGTAGTATTTTTACCAATAAATGGTAAAGTAATCTTTTCTATGTATGATGAATTACCAAATGCGCTAAAACCTATATCTAAAACTGAAGAAGGAACTATAAAATCTCCATCAAATTCACTGTTTAAGTTTTTTAAACCAATACAAAAATCAAATGCATGGTCGCCAATAGTCAAAATAGAGGAAGGAATAACGATACTTTCTATATTCATACAAGCATAAAATGCATAATCACCTATAACGGTACCACCAAGTATAGTAACATTTTTTAGCGAACCAGGTACAACGTTTCCTCCTGTTAGACCATCGTTAGCGTTATATATATAACTAAAATAACTAGTAGCTAAATCGTTTGGATTAGAACCTATAAAAGGTAAAGTTATAGATTCAAGATATCTTAAACCTCTAAATGAACCTTTTTCTATATTAGTTATCGATAATGGAACATATATTTGGGTAATAGGTGAACTAGTATTAAAAGTATTAGAAAGTATTTTAGTAACTGGTAAACCTTCAATAGAAGACGGAACTACCACATCTAAGAGACCCTTGTTATGGTAGGAAAATATAGAGACTTGATTTTCAATAGCTTCGTATCCAAACACATAATGATATTGAGCAATTATAGTGATCGTATCTGTTATGTTAGTAAGCGGCTGACTCCACGATGAGAAGTAAAAATAATCTCCCATTGAGTCAGGTTCTAATGGAGGAACAACTGAGGAACCGTAATCTACAAACTTAGAATCTAAAAATGTATTATCAAAATCTCTAAATGTTACTTCATATTGGTTTAATGTATTTGAGTAAGTAGCCGTGTAAGTTGTTGTAAAAGTTACATTAACTATTTGATTGTTCCAACCACTAAAAGTATAAGAATATTGTTGGTCACTAGGTCTAGTAGGGGTTTCTCCTTCATAGACAGGTACAGAGCCATAAGGAACTAAGCCTGACTGTAAGACAGTATTATCGTAATTCAAAAACTTGATTAAATAGCTTTTTACGGACGGTTCAAAAACTGCGGTGTAGGTAGCGTTACCACTAACTTCTGTAATAACAGGATCCCATGAAGTAAATATATAATCAAATTCATCGTTGCCTGTTTTAACAGGATCGAAGCCTGTATAAAAAGGTAAACTTCCATAAGGAAAACTTTGAGTTTCTAATAAGGTATTATTATAATTATTAAAAGTGATTTGATAAGACCTCAAAGTTCTACTAAAAACTGCGGTATAAGTTATATCGTTTGTAATGCTAGAAGTCACACTATCCCATGAAGCAAAATGATAATCATATTGGGCAGATGATTCTCTATTTGGGGTTAGACCATCATAGACAGGAGGTTCCTCGCCTATTAAAGCGTACTTAGTTAAGATGCCTACACCATCTACAGTCCAACTTATTTTATATACATTATCGCTATTTAGGTCAAGTCTCCAAAATGCATATAGAGTAAAACTGCCACTTGGTCTACTAGAAAAATTATATTCTTCATTTGAAGATTCGCTATAACTCCATCCGTCAAAGATATAATATTCTTTAGTGGGGTCTTGAGGTTTTGTAACACGACCACCTTCTGAAATGTTTTGGCTTTTTACAGCTGAACCACCATTAGTTTCAAATGTAACAGTAAAGGTTTTTGCGTTAGGTAAAACATTATCGTCTCCGCTCCTAAAACAGCTAAAGTAAATAACTAAGCCTAGCGAAATAATAATTACTACACCTGCAATTAAAAATATTGGTAATAATTTGGATCTCTTTTTCTTTTCTTCCATTTTTTTCTCCTTTGGTTTTAGTACAAAACAATTCTTGTGAAATGACTAAAATAAATAAGAAATTCTAGTTTGCTTGGGAATTGTCTGTAATTTGAATATTTTCTAAGTTGTCAAATATCTTAAATTTAATATATGACCTTTCTTCTTTTTTTATTTTAAATTCTATTAAGAAGCCAAATAACGCTATTAGAGCAATTGCTAAACCATATAGTACATATGCGTTTAAGAAAGTTCCAGGAACTGCAGGGGATTGTAAAAACATAATAAAATCAGTTCTATGACCAGATATTGAAAATATACCAATGTTTATCCATCCTAATGTAATCATAGAAAGACCTCCAACCGCAAATGGTATCACATTAGTAAGCCTTGGTTTAAAATAACCACCTACTAAGAGCCAAATTGAAGCTATTAATAAGGTACTGTGAGACAAGAATGCTTTAAAAATTGCATAAGTAAACTGTGGGTGATAAAATGTAGATGGATACACTAGAGCAGCTATGTTGCCTATAATACCTGTGTAGAAACAAAATGTTGCCATTCCTTGAAAAAATTTAGATTTCTTATTTTTAATAAGTGACATTATAAAAACGCATACCATAACAAAATTACACGGATATACCACAAACAATATATTATCAGAAATATGTCCAAAACCGCTAATAGCTCCATTTATACCCTCATTTAGAGGAGAGAAAACAAAATCTACCCATATTGTAGAAATATGTGAGATAAAAGCTAGAAAAGCAAAAACCATAAAGAAAATATTCTTTTGCTTATCTTTCTTTAAATAACGTTTGCCTAATACTAGCAAAAGTACAGAAATTATAACTGATACTACTAAATATGTGATGTGAAAACCATCAAAAACTTTACCTTTGTAAAAACTGTCTAAAATATTCATAATTCCCCCTAAATATACTATAATTATATTTAATAAATTTTATTTTATAAAAAAAGCTAAATAAAGTAAATATTTATTATTTAGCTTTTTTAATAATTGATTTGTTACTCTACAGTTACTATGAAACTGTATACTTCTTGCTTGCCTTCTATTATTTCAATTTCAGCATCTGGATATTTTTTAGATGCAAAAAGTTGTAAAGAATTAATTTCTTTTTCAGTAACATCTGCACCAGTAATTATATTTATTATACTTATGTATTCATTAGACATCTTAGTAATTAGAGCCTTAGCAGCCATGACTTTAGATTTATTAGCTACAGTCATTTTACTTTTTGAGATACCAATGTAGTCACCTTTTTTAACGCTTATTCCATCCATCACAACGTCTCTAATAGAATAAGTTATTTCACCAGAGGTTGTCCTTTGGTAAGCTTCATTCATATTTTCAACATTAAGTTCAACACTTACAGATGGGTCAAAACCAAATAATGCACTATAGCCTTCTCCTTCATTTTTAGTTTTTAAAACTATTGTGTTAGAGTCTTCTATTAATTTACTAGCCTGTTCAGCAGCTAAAATTACATTAGAATTGTTAGGCAAAATAATTACATGTTTAGCATTAACTTTCTTGATTGCATTAATAAAATCTTCAGCAGGTGGGTTCATTGTTTGACCACCATCTACTATATAATCAACGCCTAATCCTTTAAAAGTATCTTTCATACCAGAACCACTAGCAACTGCTATAATAGCAATTTCTACTTTTTGTTTACTTACAACTTTGTTAGTAGAAGTAGGAGCTATAATTTCACTATGCTGGATTCTCATATTTTCAATTTTAACTTTTTGTAAATCTCCAAATTTTTGAGCTAGTGTTAAAACTTCACCTGGTTCATTAACGTGCACATGTACTTTTAATAAATCTTCATCATTAACCACAACTAAACTATCTCCCATCTTAAGAAGAGTATTAGTTATACCTTTTGGATCAAATTCATCAGGTTTATTTAATTTTACAATAAATTCAGTACAATATCCGTATTTAATATCAACTTCACCTAAAGCTTCGATACCATTTTTAACAGCATCTACTGCACTTGTTTCGTTCTCAGTTAATATTTTACCATCGAGTGCCATTTTCATACCCTCAATTACCTTAATAAAGCCTGCTCCACCACTATCAACTACTCCAGCTTCCTTCAAAACTGGTAAAAGTTCAGGTGTATGCTTCAAAGTTTCTTTAGCAAATACTAAATAATCATCTAAAACACTCTCAATTGAGTCATAATTGTTCTCATTTTTACTTACGTGCTCAGCTGATTCCCTAACTACAGTTAAAATAGTACCTTCAACAGGTGTACTAACTGCTTTGTATGCCATCTCATACCCACCTACTAATGCGTGAATAAAATCCTTTACAGTCAAATTAATATTACCAATTTTAGATATTTCAGATGAAAGACCTCTAAAAAATTGTGACAAAATAACACCAGAGTTGCCTCTAGCACCATATAATAAACCTCTTGATAATATTTTTGATATATCTATAATTGAATTTGATTCAACAGTTTCGATCTCATTAATTCCTGCCATCATTGTCATTTGCATATTTGTACCTGTGTCCCCATCTGGAACAGGAAATACATTTAGATGGTCGATTTCTTCGTGATTGTTCTTTAAATTTATAGCACCATTCTTCACAATCTTCTTAAATAATTCTGCACTAAGAGTTTTGTTGTTTCCCATAAATTAACCTCCCCTATTTAATTGTTGCTAAACTAATGAGTTATATGTGTAAGATGATACACGTATTAACTTTGTTATAGCAATTAAATTATACCACATTTTTCCAAAAGTCAAGTAAAATTACATAATTTTTGACATAAATTTTTTTATTTCTGTAAAAACATCAAATATTGACCTATTTTTCAACAAAAAATAATAATAAGTTGCATTCATTTGCAAATTTTTTAAAAATATGTTAAAATAAGTAGGTATAAAATAAAAAGGAGTTAATCACATGGCTAAGTGTTATATCACAGGAAAATCAATCTTATCTGGAAATAGAAGGTCACACGCTTTAAATGCTACAAGACATTTATGGAAAACTAATTTACAAACAGTTCATATAAAAGATGAAAATGGAAATGTTAAAAAAGTAAAAGTATCTGCAAGAGCTCTTAAAAAAGGCACTTTGGTAAGAGCGTAATTATTACCTAATTTTCAATTATATAAAAACCCCCGAAGATGGGGGTTTTTATATTGCTATTTTTTTTGAAAATCAGTAATTATTTTATTTCTATTTTTTAAATTGAAAAGATAGGAACCTATAACGACTATATCAACTTCACGTAATGAATCTATATTTTCGTCGTTAATACCACCATCTACTTCGAGCACAAATTTTAAATTTTTATTTTTTCTATATTCTAAAAGTTCATTTATCCTTTGTTTACTACTTGAAATAAACTTTTGGCCTCCAAAGCCAGGCTCAACACTCATTACTAATACTAAATCAATATAAGGTAATATTTCATAAAGAGTACTTACACTAGTTCCAGGTTTTAAACAAATACCCGCTTTTTTACCTCTTTCTTTTATTAATTTTATACTTTCTTTTACATTTTTAGATTCAATATGGACAGTAATGTACTCAGTATTCTCAAAAATAAACTTACTTATCCATTTTAAGGGATCCATCACCATTAAATGAATATCTAACTTAACATTAGAGATTTTTGAAATAACACTAGATATATATGGACCAAAACTTATATTAGGAACAAAATTCCCATCCATTATATCAAAATGGATATAATCGGATTTGCTGATACTTTTTATTTCTTTTTCTAATTTAGAGAAATCAGAAGTTAGAATTGAAGGTGAAATTTTCATTAGTATATTTTTTTCCTTTCTTTCATTTTTTCGTAAAACATAATATAATTATCATATCTACTTTTTAATATTGTACCATTTTTATACTCATTTATCACATTACATCCTATTTCTTTAGTATGTTTACAACTATACCCAAACTTACAGGACTTACTAAGAACAACAAAATCATCATAATAGTCTTTTAATTCATCTTCTTTTTTGATAGATAACTCTATTTTTGAAAATCCAGGAGTATCACAAATAAAACCATCAAAAAGATTAAACAATTCATAATGTCTAGTAGTATGCTTTCCTCTTCCTAAAGCTACACTAATAGCCGAAGTTTTTAATTCTAAGCTAGGAGAAAGCGCGTTTAGCATCGTTGACTTACCTGTACCCGTTTGACCTGTAATAACTGTTATTTTACCTTTAAAAATATCTCTTAAAGGTAATAAAGTATCACTTTGTTTTGAGTTAACATAAAAAATATCTAAATCTAAATATTTGTTGTAATATGAGAGCTGTTCTTTTAACAAATCAAGTTCACTTTTAGTGACTAAATCAATTTTACTAACTACTAATACTGGCTTAATATTTTTTTCTTTCATTATTAATAAAAACTGATCCAAAAGCACAAAAGAGAAAACAGGAGCGGTTGCACTAAAAAGAATCAAAGAAATATCAATATTAGCTACATCAGGACGAACAAGTGATGATTTTCTTTCTTTAATTTCTTTAATATAGTTAATTCCATTGTTAGTTTCAATAATACATTTGTCACCAACTTTTGGTGATATTTGGATTATACTTTTTTCTTTTTTAGTTTTTTCACTTTTAGATTTATTAAAAGAAGATAAGGCATCTAGTTTTTGATATCTTAAAATACCAGAAGCTTTAGCGCTTATCACTTCTTTAGTATCATCTAATAAAATCCTATATAAGGATGCATTGCTGTATATAATTAAACCTTCACAAGTATTATTCATTTTGATTTAAATTATTAACTCTTAATTGACCACAAGCAGCATTGATACTAGAACCTTGGCTCCTTCTTAAAGTAACATCGAATCCTTCTTTTGTTAAATAATCAAAGAAAGCTTGTCTTGATTCTAATTTTGAGCATGCTAATTTAACATTTTCTACACTATTATATGGTATTAAATTAATATATACGTTTAGCCCTTTTAAAAGTGCAGATAATTCTTTTGCATTTTCAATACTATCATTTACTTTATCTAACATAATATATTCAATAGTTATTCTTCTAGAAGTTGCACTATAATATATTTTTAGGGCTTCAATTAATTTTTTAATACTATAAAGCTTAGTTATAGGCATAAGCCTAGTTCTTAAATCATTATTAGATGCATGCAAACTAATAGCTAAATTAACTTGCATATTTTCTTTAGAAAATTCAATTATTTTAGGAATAATTCCACAAGTAGATACAGTTATATGTCTAATACCTATTTCTAACCCTTTAGGATGATTAAATATTTTAATTGACTTAATTAAATTATCATAATTATCAAAAGGTTCACCAATACCCATAAATACTACACTTTTAATTATTACACCTGTTAACCTAGCACTTAACATAAATTGTTCAATTATTTCACTTGTATCAAGATTTCTAACTTTTTTAACTTGAGTGCTCGCACAAAAAGTACATCCCATGTTACATCCTATTTGAGTAGAAACACATAAAGAATATCCATACTTGTTATTAATAAGTACAGTTTCAATAATATTTCCATCGGAAAGTTCATATAATATTTTTTTAGTAGTATCACTACTAGTACTTTCTAATATTGGAACACTTACGCCCATTTTATAGTTTTTTTCTAAAAATTCAACTAAAGAAGCACCAACATTAGCCATCTCTTTAAATGAACTGACTTTAGTTTTATATAAAAATTCCCATATTTGAGAAGCTCTATACTTTTTAAATCCATTACTTAATAATAAATTTTCTAATTCTTCATATGATAAATTATATATGCTATTATTCATTATTTTCTTATTTGTGCTTTTAGCACATACTCTAGTCTGTTTGTAACACTTTTTACTATTTTATCTACATCTAAACTTTCTAAAGTTTTGGAATTATCATTGAACACTAAATGATATGCCATACTTTTATAATTAGAAGAAACTACTTTATCTTCAGTATAAACATCAAAAAGTTCAAGAGATACTAATAATTTTTTACTTGTTTGTTTTATTAAATCTTCAATTTCTTTATTAGTAATGTCTTTTGAAACTACAAAAGCTATATCTCTAGTGATACTTGGATATTTAGAAATAGGAGTATAAACATTAAGCGTTTCATTTGGTAAAAGATAATTTAAATCTATTTCTAAAGCATATACTTTGTTAGAGCTTTTCTCTATTAACACTTCACCAATAAAACCAATAACTACATTATCATTATTAATAATAGAAGCTTGTTTGTATGGATGCAAAAAAGAAACATTTTCACTAGAACTAAAAGTAACTGGATAATTAAATTCATTAAGTAATTTTAAAAGTATACCTTTTAATAAAAAGAAGCTACTTTCAAGTTTTGAATCTTCTAAATTTGAATATACTATTTTTTCACTAATTAAAATACCTAAACTAGGAGTTTCAGTATTATTTTTAAATATGTTTCCTATTTCAAATATATTTACATTATTTACACCATAGTTTTTATTTTGGTTGTAAGTATCTACTAAACCATTCAAAAGAGTAGTTCTTAAATATTTATGATCTTCTGATAAAGGTGATAAAATGCTAATAACATCTTCGCTATAAACGTATTTATTTGGTTCTTTAACTAAGGTATAGGAAATAGTTTCGTTTAATCCTAACGCGCTTAATAATTCTCTTATTTTTCTAGTTTTTTTAATAGGAGTACTTAGTGAGCCTGGATTTATATTTTTAATTGGAGTACTTTTTATTTTGTCAAATCCATAAAATCTAACTACTTCTTCTAATACATCTGATTCTTCTTTTATATCAGTTCTATAATTAGGAACTCCGATGGTAACATATGAAAGAGTACTTTTTAAATATAAATTTAAATTATATAAAATTTTATTGACAATTTTTGGATTAACTATAGTTCCTAACATTTTATTAAAATATTCATATTTTACATCAAATTTAAGTACTATTTCATCATAATAACTTTCATCAGGATTTTCATTTTTTACAAATCCTTTTCTATTTTCATATTCTTTAAAGCCATGTGAAGTACCACTAGCGTAAGTATGTAATAAATAACACATTTCATAATTTGCACCACCTATATTAATTGCACTTTCATCAATGCCTTTAGAAAATCTAAGACTTGAATCAGTTGTTAATCCTAGTCTCTTGCTAGTGGCTGCTACAACACTAGGGTTAAAAGATGCGATTTCTATAAGTATTTGAGTAGTACTATCGTTAATCATTGAATTTTCAAGACCCATAACCCCAGCTAACGCAACAGGAGTAAAGTCATCACAAATAACTATATCTACATTTTCAAGTGACCTTTCTACTTTATCTAAGGTAACTACTTTTTCATTATCGTAAGCATTCCTTACTCTAATGGTATTAGTTTTAAACATTGAAGCATCAAAACAATGATTAGGCAACCCATATTTTATCATTATATAATTAGATATATCAACTACATTATTAATAGGTCTAATATTTGAATTTATTAATGCACTTTTTATCCACCAAGGTGATTCCTTAACAACTATATTGCTCATTTTAGTAATACTATAATATGAAATATCTGCAGATACTACTATTTCATTATCAAATGAAGATGGTGCATCATATAGTTCCGTATACTCAGTTATTGTGTTATCAAGTGCAGTAATATAATTACTATACTCAACTTTTTTATTTATTGCGGCACCAACTTCTCTTGTATAACCAACTATACTAAGTAAATCAGGACGATTAGCTGTAACTGCGTAATCTATATAATAACCATCTAAACCCATTACTTTTAAAGCATCTTTACCAACATAGTTTCTCATATTTGTATCAAATACATAAATTCCATTTTTATAATTTTGTGGTATATATTTATCTTCAAACCCTAATTCATGTAAACTACATATCATACCGTTTGATTCAACGCCTCTTATAACACTTTGTTTAATTGTTATATTACCAGGTAAAACAGTACCAATAGTAGCTACTATTACAAATTGATTAGCTTCTACATTAGGTGCTCCGCATACTATTTGTTTAATTCCTTGTTTGTTACCTAGATAAACCGTTGTAACATGCAAATGATCACTATTTGGATGCATTTCACAAGTTATTACATGCCCTATTACTAAACCTTGAATATCAAAAAGTTTACCATATTCTTCTACTTCACAAATATGTGAAGTAGTTAATTCGTTAATATTTGATATTGGTTTTTTTAGTATTCTTTCTACTTCTTTTACACTTATTCTCATATTTATTCACCTTTAAATTGTTTTAAAAACCTTGTATCATTTAGATAAAAATTTTTAATATTGTCTATACCATATTTTAACATAGTTATTCTTTCTACACCAACACCAAACGCAAAGCCACTATATATTTTAGGATCATATCCGCCTTTTCTTAATACTTCAGGACTAACCATACCAGCTCCTAAAATTTCTATATATTTTATTTCTCCGTTTCTTAAAAATTTAACATCAACTTCTACACTTGGTTCAGTAAATGGAAAATAAGATGGTCTTAATCTTACTCCTAATACATTAGGAAATATATGAGATGCTAATTGTTCAAGGTAATATAATAGATTAGAAAAAGTTATACCTTTGTCTACTACAAGACCTTCAATTTGCATAAATTGATGGCTATGAGTAGCATCATCGTTATCTCTTCTATAAGTTTTACCAGGACATATAATTTTGATAGGGTTAGGGGCTTGTTTTTCCATAGTACGAGCTTGTACTGGAGAGGTATGAGTTCTTAACAAAGTATTTTGTGTAATATAAAATGAATCTTGCATACTTCTAGCAGGATGTCCTTTAGGTAATCCCATTAGTTCGAAGTTATAATAATCTGTTTCTAATTCAGGACCTGTTTCTATAGTGAAACCATTTCCTACAAATAAATCTTCTACTTCTTTTATTACTCTATTTAAAGGATGAATTGAACCAAAATTAAAAGTGGTTGCTGGTAAAGTAACATCTATTTTTTCATTAGTAAGTGAATTTAGAAAAGATTCTTTTTCTTTTTCTTGTTTTAATAATTCGTAGTTTTGTTCTAACTCAGCTTTTAATATATTTAGTTCTTTACCAAATAAAGGTTTATCTTCTTTTGGTGCATCTTTTAACAAAGTTAATAAAGATGATAGTAAACCAGACTTAGATAGATATTTAATTCTTAATTCTTCTAAGTCTTTTAGATTGACTACGTTTTTAGAATCTTCTAAATAATTTTTTCTTAAATTTTCAATTTTTTCTTTCATATTTTCCTCCAAAAAAAATAAACTCGCTTAAACTTAATTTAAGGACGAGTTTATAAATTAATAATTCCCGCGGTACCACCTTAATTCTACAATAAAATATAGCTCTTGTTTTTATATGAACTTTTTTTATCTAATTATAGATAAGAAATTGAAATTCGTTATATTAATAATGATAATTTTCATCAGCCATTATCTTTCTAAAAATACTAGTATAACTACTATGATTTCATATATATTTTAGCACATTTTATAATATTTGTATGATTTTAAGTGTTTTTAGATGGATTTCTTATTTTCTACGACCTAATATTAAAGCTAATAATCTTAATAACTGTATGTATATCCAAATCAAACTTACTAATAAACCAAACGCTGCTACCCATTCATAATGCTTTGGTGCGTTACTTGAAACTATCAAATATGCTCTATTAAAATCCATAACTAAACATAATGCACCGTAAGCTAATAATACAACAGATACTAATAACATTAAAGGCCAAGACGAACTTAGTTGTTCCATAAAAGATGGAGATATTAAACCAATAATAAATACAGCAATCCATGTTATAAAAATAGTTATACCAAAGGATGCAAATATTTTTATAAATGTGTTAGTAACTCTTATTTTTTTATTTGTATATAAAAGTAACATAACAATAAATATTAACATTGTTCCTAAAGATGCTATATATCCTATTCCAGGAAAAGCTTCATTTAGAGATAAGGTTATTAATCCTAATAAAATTCCCCAGCTAGCTGCGTATATAATACTAAATATACTAGAAACTTTAGGAAATACATAGCCAAATATTGAGCATAAAATTATTAAAATTGGAGATGCTACCCACAAGACAAGCGCTATAGTAGGGAATGTATTTAATAAAAACATAAATAATCCAAATGATGCAAATATTACTAGAATTAAGATAATTGTTTTTATTGATATTCCTAAAATAGTAGCAGTTTTATATTCTACTGCATACTCATTAGAGCCACTATGGTCAAATTTATTAAACATTGGATTTGTACTTTTTAGTGCCATAATATATACCTCTTTTCATAAATATACTATTATTTTACCATAAAAAACATTTTATAGATAAAAATGTGAAAGTATAGAAACCTTATATAATTCTATAAAACTAGATATTAGTTAATAATAAAAAGTTAGTTTTTCATTATAATACTCATTATAGAAGAATTTTTATTCTTCTATAATGAGACTAAAAAAAACATAAAGCGTACACTTTTTATTTAATTAGAATTGTATTTTACCTTTTTTTATTATTCTAAATTCTAAAATAAGCTTTAATTATTATCTATAAACGCAAACAATCCCATATCTAAAATACTATTATCATCTTCATCAGGAAGGCTATCAAAAGCTTTTCCATTTAACATTTTTTCATATACTGTTTTATTTATAATAGTTCTTTTTTGTCCTTCTCTAACAATACATCTCTCTTTAACATCTTTTTTACTAGTAAAAGGTTTTTCTTGTCTTGATGTAACTAAATCATTAGCTGCGCTTAAACCCATTCCACCTATACTATCAAAAGGCATCCTAAGACCGTTCTCACAAATAGTAAATGTTTGAGCTTCACTTAAATTAATATCTAAAGGATAAAATTTAAATCCTCTTTTAGCCATTTCTAATGCAACTCCTAAAGTAATTAATAAATCATCATCAGTTTTCTTTCTTTCTAATTTAGATAAAGAATTAATTGAATTAATAGCTCTTTCTATATCTTTTTCAGTACCTATCATAACATCATAATCATACTGGTTTACTCTTCTTGAAAAATAACTACTATAAAATAATAGTGGTTTATATAATTTAAACCAAGCTATTCTAACAGCCATTATTACATAAGCAGTAGCGTGAGCTCTTGGAAACATATACTTAATCAACCCGCAAGAATAAATATACCATTCAGGTACATTGTTTTCTTGTAAAATTTTTACATATTTATCCCACTTCTCTTTGTTTTCTGATGGTTTTCCTTTTCTTACAAACTCCATAATTTCAAAAGCAGTAGCACTAGGAACATTGTATTCTCTAATTAAAGTTTCCATAATATCATCTCTACAAGAAATAATTTTGTCAAAAGGTAATTTACCATATTTAGTTTTACCTGTGACTAAATCTTCAGCATTACCAAGCCACACATCAGTTCCGTGTGATAATCCTGATATTTTTACTAAATCACCAAAGGATTTTGGACTAGTTGATGCAAGCATTCCTTTTACAAAATTTGTACCAAATTCAGGTAAACCTAATACACTGTTTTTTTCAGTAGTTCTATTTTTTGGGATTCCTATTATTTCAGTATCATTAAACAATCTATAAATGTTAGGATCATCTAAAGGAATATCAGTATATTCTTTAAATGGAAATTCATTAGGATGAAGAGTTACATAATCCATCAAAAATTTAACAATTGTTGGATCATCGTGACCTAATATATCTAATTTTAACAATATTTCTTCAAAACTATGATAATCAAAGTGAGTAGTATACCAATCATTAGTCACATCTTCAGCAGGATATTGAAAAGGTGTTACATCTAATAAAGATGCATCTTTCGGAACTACTACTATTCCACCAGCATGTTGTCCTGTTGTACGTTTAACTCCTGTTATTTTATCAGCTAAATATCCAATTTTAGCACCTCTAACAGGGATTTCATTATCAGAAAAATATCCCTTAACATATCCAAATGCAGTCTTTTCGGCTACTGTCATTACTGTACCTGCTCTAAATGCATAATTGTGACCTAAAAGTTCCCTTACATAGTTATGAGCAGAAGCTTGATAATCTCCGCTAAAATTTAAATCAATATCTGGAGTTTTATCACCTTTAAAACCTAAAAAAGTTTCAAAATTGATATTATGACCATCTTTAAGCAATAATTTACCACAAATTGGACAAAAGTTTTCAGGTAAATCATACCCTGATTTAATACCTTTAAATGAATCTTGTAATGTTTTTATACTTGGATCAAGATTTAATATTTCTTTTTGGTCTGTTAATTCAAAAAATTGAAAATGAGAAGAAGAACAATAATAGTGAGGTGGTAAAGGGTTAACTTCAGTTATTCCTAAAAGTGTAGCTACATAACTACTTCCAACACTTCCTCTACTTCCTACTACGTATCCATCGCTATTAGATTTTTTAACTAATAATCTAGCAGTATAGTAAATTGATGAATAATTATATTGGAATATTTTTTCTAATTCCTTGTCTTTTCTATCTAATATTATTTTATGAGGATTATCTCCGTATAGTTTAGTTATTTCTTGGGATACTAGTTTTTTTAGTTCTTTTTCACAACTTTCTATATTTAAACTATCTAAATAACCATTATCTCTTATAAATAGTTTTTCTTTAGGGAATATATTAATATGTTCTATTTGTTTTTCTAATAAATTTGGATTTGTAATAACTATTTCTTTGGCTAAATCCGTACCTAAAAAACTAAAACTATCTAGCATTTCTTTGGTAGTAAGTAAATATTGTTCTGGTAAATCTTCACTTTTGTATCTTTTTAACGGATGTAATCCACCTCCTACTGATTTAGTTCTAATGAATATTTCTCTATATATTTTATCTTCTTTATTTAGATAGTGAGCGTCACTAGTAGCTATTACTAATTTATTTAATTTTTTAGCGGTTGTTATTATTTTTTTAATGACATCTTGGATTTTTTCTAGTCCTTCACTAACAAAACCATTAATTAATTGTTTGTATGCTGCAGGAGGTTGTACTTCAATATAATCATAATAACTTATTCTTTTTTCTAAATCTTCTATACTTGAAGAAATAGCCATTTCAAAAACATCACCGTTTACACAGCCACTTCCTAAAAGTAAGCCTTCTCTATGTTTAACTATATTGCTTTGTAAAGTAATAGCTCTATTATTAAAAGTAGTTGTTAAGGCTAAACTTATTATATTATATAAATTTTTTAAACCTACTCTATTTTTAACTAAAACGTTGATATGATAAGGATTAGAAAAAAGATGAGGATTAGAAGATTTAAAAATTTTATCAATATCATTATATTTAGTAATATTAGATTTTTTTAGTAATGTCTGAAAACCAAACCAAACTTCTCCTAATATCTCTGTATCATATAAAGCTCTGTGGTATCCACTTGTTTGGTCCTCTGCTATTTTCTTACTTTCAATATAACCATCATAAACTAATTTATTATAGGCACTTTGAAGAGTAGAACGTTGATTATGGTTAGTTTGGTTATATAAAAATCTAAATAAAATTAAAGTATCTATTACCATAAACTTTTTAGTTTTTATACCTAATCTTTTACAAGTTTCATAAAAGAATCTAATATCAAATGTAGCGTTATGCGCTACTAATATATCTACATCTTCTAAAAATTTAACAAAAATAGGAAATACTGTTTCTTCACTTCTTTCGTGTTCTAACATTTCATCAGTTATATGGGTAATTTCTGTTATTTTAGAAGATAATTTAGTAGGAGGCTTTATTAAACTTTGAAAAGTTTCTTTACTATTAAAAACACCAGGCTTTGTTTTTAACGCTCCTATTTCTATAATAGAATCATAATTAGCTAGTAATCCAGTAGTTTCAAAATCAAAGAAACAAAAACAAGCATCTTTTAACAAAATATCTTCGTCTACGTTTCTTGTTATATGTAAGTAATCTTCATTAATAAAATCTAATTCAACTCCGTAAATAGGTTTAATTTTATTTTCTCTTGTTTTATTGACATCATTTACTATATGTTCTATATCTGGAAAAGCATATATAGCATTGTGGTCTGTAACTGCGAAAGCTTTATGGTTCCAAGAAGCTAAAGTGTTTACTAAGGAAGTTGTATCGATAACCGCGTCCATTTGGCTCATTTTAGTATGGATATGGAATTCAATTCTTTTTTCTTCTTCGTTATCTTCTCTTACTTCGTCTTTAATAGTATTACAATATTCAATATCTTTCATATTAATAACAACTTCTTTTTGATATTGGTCAAAAAATATATCACCAGTTATTGTTACGTTGTCGTTTTCTTTAAACGAAGAAAATTTATTAGATGCATTTTTAAAAGCTGAATATTTAGCGTTTATTATATCGTCTGAATCATCTTTTATACTAAAAGTGATTCTAGTGCTTACATAAGGTGCTTTTCCTGTAGTTTCAAATAATGCTTTTACTATTTTGCCTGAAATAATAACTGTGTTATTAGTTCTAGTTTGAGTATATTGGAGCATTTGGTAGTTATCATAAGGTATCTCGTTAATTTTTATATATTTTGGTAAAGTGTCGTTATAAAGTTCTTTAGCATTTTTAACTAAAGAATCATTTTTAATTTGTAATTCCTCTTTTTTAGTTAATAAATTTTCATCTATATCAATTTTAACGCTTATGTCTATACCTAAATCATGAAGTAATCTTTCAATCTTTTCTACAGTATACCCTAGTTCTTCACTATTTTTATCTACTATATAGTAGAAAGTTTCATTTTCATATTTAGTCTTAAACTTTTCTAAAATAGTGTATTCAGATAAGCCAGTTACTTTTTTATAAAACTTAATTACTATATCTATATAAGTTTTTAAAATGTTAGCACTTAAAACACTTAAATCAATTGGATAAGAAAAAACTATTTTTAGTTTATAATTTCCGCATAGTTCATATGAGCCATCAAATATAGTTTTTATGTCTTCAATAGATGGCATATTATCACTAAATACTTTAATAGATAAAACGTTAGTATTAGAAGCTAGGACCGTTTTATAACTGTAATTTATTAGACTTGTGTTTTTTAATATATCATCAAATTTTTTACTCATACTTTTATTTTATATTTATTATGAGAGTTTGTCAAATGATAAGGTTTTTAAATTTAAAAACTACCAAATATTTGTTATAGGTTTAAATTTTAATACTTTTTTGTAAATTTATTATATAATAATAAGGAGTATTATAATATGCTAGGAGATAAAATGTTCTTAAAAGTAATATCGGTTGGAGAGTGGTTTAGTGATATTTATCAAAAAGTTAATAGTTGGTTTAAAGGTTTAATACCATTTGATGAGTTTTTTAGAAACCTATATGATAAATATATTTCACCGGTACCAGAAATTTTTAAATATTTGGGTGCTCTGTTGCTTGTATTAATTATAATATTTGGGGTTTTTGGATTAATTAAGAAGTTTTTTAAGTTTTTTTTGATAATTGCGATTATTTTAATAGTAGTATTCATTATTACAAATATAGTTAAATAAAAAGGAGATAAGTTTATGTGGAACAATATAATTGAGTGGTTACAAGTAAATCCGTGGTTTGGGGCTTTTGATAAGTTTTTTGAAGAACACGAAGCTATTAGATTTATGTATACTAGATGGTTTTTAGGAGTGGTTTTAATATTTATAGTTGAAATTGTTTTAATAGCAATCGGCGTACATAGAATAAACAAAAAGAAAAAAATAGCTTATGCTTTATTAGAAGCAGAAGAAAAAAGAAATATTGAAAAAGAAAATGAAGTAGTTAGTTTTGAGGATCAAGTACTTGATTTTAATACTGATATTGATTTTTACGCGGAAGCTTTAAAAAGAAAAGATGAATTTTTAGGTGATTTAGAAGGGTTATTGAGAATCAATTCTGAATTAACTGAGTTTAATA
>JAITXV010000100.1 GCA_031284605.1 Acholeplasmatales bacterium
GATATGTTTGGAATTAAAAGACCATTCAAAAAAGAAGAATTATCTTTTATTTTTGTACAAGATAAATTTAGAATCCCATTTATAGATAAATTTATCGATGTAATCCACACCCCAGGTCATACTGAGGGTAGCGTATGTTATTTATATGATAATAAATTATATTCAGGAGATACACTATTTAAAGAAAGTATAGGAAGAACTGATTTTCCAGGTGGTAATTCAAAAAAGATGAGAGATTCAATTATCAAACTTTTCAAACTAGTTAATGATGAAACTAAAGTATATCCAGGTCATGATGAACAAACAGATATAAAACATGAGAAAAAATATAACGCTTATTACCAAAAATTTACCAAATTAAAATAAAATAAACTTACAAATATCAAATTAACAACTAAATAAATACATTTTATTTTTTTTATGTTAAAATATATAGGTATGATTATAGATAGTAAGAGAATTAGTGAAAATTTAGATATTAATTACAATCCTGACTTAAGGTCATATATCGAAGATATAATAGATTTTTTAGATATCTTGGAAACTAAAGTAACAGGGAAAATTAAAAAAGAATATAGTAAAGATGGAGACATATTGACCTTAGATTTACATATTGAATCTTCTCTTATTCTAGCATGTGCAATCACTATGTTAGAAGTACCATATTTTCTAGAATTTGATACAACTTTAGTTTTTGGTCCAAATTTAGAAAATAGTGATTATATACTCACACGCGAAATAAATTTAGACGAAATAGTATTCGCTCAAATTTATATGGAAAAACCGTATTCGGTATTGCATCCTAGTGTTGATAAAGAAAATTATTAATCTAGGGTTTAATATAAAAAAACAACAAGGAGGAGTTTTATTATGGCAGTTCCTTTTAGACGAACTAGTAAAACCGCAAAAAGAAAAAGACGTACTCATTACAAACTAACAGCTCCGCATCTTGTAGTATGCCCTCAAACAGGAGAATTCACTTTATCACATAGAGTTACTCCAAATAGTGGATATTACAATGGTCAACTAGTGTTAGAAAGAAAAGAACCTAAAAAAGCTGAAGAAGTAGCTAAAAAAGATTCTAAAAAGAAAAAGTAACAAAGTATATCTAAAAAAGGAAAAAGACACCCTAAAATAAGGTGTCTTTTCCTTTTATAAAAAATAATAATAAAAAAAATGTATAATATAAATATGACACATTATTCTGTTATGTTGAATGAAACAATTGAAGTACTAAAAATAAACCCTTCAGGCATCTATGTAGATGCTACTTTAGGTGGTGGCGGGCATAGTGAACTTATCTTAAAACAACTTACAAGCGGTCACCTTTACGCTTTTGACCAAGATAGCTATGCTATTACAAAAGCTCAATCTAGGTTACAAAAATATGAAAATAATTTAACTATTATTAAATCAAATTTTTTATATATAAAAGAAGAACTTCTTAAATTAGGAATTACTAAAATAGACGGAATAATTTTTGATTTAGGTTTGTCAAGTTTTCAAATAGATGATTCAACTAGAGGATTTTCATATATGAGTGATTCACTTCTTGATATGAGAATGGATTTAAACAGTTCTTTTAGTGCTTTTAATATAGTTAATGAATATAGTTATACTAGCTTAAGAGATATATTTTTTAAATACGGCGAAGAAAAGAACGCTTCTAACATTGCGAAAGTAATTATCGAAAGAAGACCTCTTTCTACAACTAAAGAGATTGTAGATATTTGTGATAAACTAAACTATAAAGAAAAAGGTCATAGTTCTAAAAAAGTATTTCAAGCTTTAAGAATTGAGACTAACAATGAAATAAAAATTTTAGAAAACACTTTAGTAAAAGTTTTACCTTTATTAAAAACAGGCGGAATAATAGCAGTTATTTCTTTTCATTCATTAGAAGATAGAATAGTTAAGCATTTCTTTTTAGATAATGCTAAAACTAATATTCCTAAAGAGATAGTTATATTAAACGCAGAAAAACCACCACTTACTATTTTAACTAGACATCCAATATTACCATCAGATAAAGAAATATTAGAAAATAGCCGCTCTAAGTCAGCGAAACTAAGAGCGGCTATTAAAAATTAATTTATTTTTTGGTAGTTATAATAATTTTTATATTACTAATATCAATATCTTTTAACTCATCATATTTTCTAATAAACTCTACTATTTCTGGTGCGTATATTTCATCAATAAGTTTAGATTCAGAATCAACTAAATGGATATGATCAATACTATCTCTATAAGGTTTATCAAGAATAAGTTCATAATATTTTTCATTTTTAATTTCTACTTGTAGTATAACATTTTGTTCAACGAAAAAATTAATATTATTATAAATTGACGCTAAATTAGTACTACCCTTTTTAAAAATTACTTCACAGAGTTCTTTAAAAGATAAAGGCTTTTCTTCTAAAGCCTCAATTAATCTCATTCTAGCTTTAGTTACTCTCAATCCATTTGATTTTAATTCTCTAAAATATCTCTCTTTTACGTATCTGTTCATTATGACTTCCTTATCTGTATAAATTCATTATATCAAAATTTAACGATTTTGTGTTATAAAAAGTAAATACAAATTACGAATTATATTTTTTAATTTTTTATCTTGTTTAATTTTTTTAGAAAAATGACCTTTAATAAGTTTCATTTCTTAAAAATGATATAATAAATATATGAATATAGTATTTGGTGGATCTTTTAATCCTGTAACAAAAGCTCATAAACAAATAATTGATTATTGTTTTAGAAAATTTAAAATAAGTAATTTTATTATTGTTTTAGCAGGAACCACTTATTATAAGGAGTATAACGTAAGTTATGAATCTAGAAAAGCTATGTTAAAATTAGTTTTAAAAAGAAAGAAAATAATTTTTTCACCTATAGAAGAAAAAGAATATCATGGTACTTATAATACTTTAGTTTCTTTATCTAAAACTTATAAAGATATCCATTTTTTACTAGGAGCAGACCAACTGCTTAAAATAAATGATTGGATAGATAGTACAAAACTAATAAATGAATTTAAATTTATAGTTTTTAATAGAGATAATATTATAAATGAAGAAATAAAAAATAAATATAACAGGAATTTTTTATTTATTAATAACCCTATTTATAAGTTTTCTTCATCTTTATATAGAGAAAATCCTAGTTTAATTGATATAATAGATAAGAGAGTGTATAAATATATTAAAGATTATAATTTATATGATATCTCAAAAAAGGAAGTATAGTATGTATAAAAATGGTTATTTAAAAGCTTCATTAGTATCACCAAAAATTAAATTAGGAGATTTAAAATATAATAGTGATTATATTATTAATATCTTAAACAATTCATTTTCTTCATTAGTAGTATTTCCTGAGTTATCTATAACAGGATATTCCTTAAATGATTTATTTTTTAACCAAGATTTATTAAATAGTACTACTAAATATTTAGATTATATAATAAAAAATAATAGTTTTAAAGGTTTATATATTTTAGGTTGCCCACTTGTAGTAAACAATTTATTATATAACTGTGCAGTTGTAATTAAAAACAAAAAAATATTAGGAGTAGTTCCTAAAACATTTTTACCGAATACTCATGAATTTTATGAAAAAAGATGGTTTTCCTCTTTAAGTAATTTAACAAAACCTTTTAAAATAAGCCTATGCTCACAAAGCACATATTTTGGGAATGTATTATTTCAAGATGTTTCTAAAAATATAATTATTGGAGTAGAGATATGCGAAGATATGTGGGCTATTTATCCTAAAACATCAGATTACGCATTAAAAGGTGCTAATGTAATGATTAATTTATCTGCTAGTCCTGAAAGAGTTTCTAAACATGCTTTAAGAATAAATGCTATTAAAGACCGCTCAAGGTCTCAAGTAAGCGCGTATTTGTACGTTGCTAGTGATTATTCTGAATCAAGTTCTGAAGTAGTGTTTAGCGGAGTTAAAGCTTTTAGTACTTGTGGTAAGTTAATAAAAGAAGTATCTCCTTTTGAAGATAAAGAAACACTAGAAGTAGATATTGATATTGATTTTATTAATTATAATAAACGTCTTGAATCTAATTTAAGGGATTTAAACAATTTACCTAGATATAAATATAAAGTAGTTGATATTAGTTTTGAAAATTCATTGGATTACAGTTTTAGTACTAATATTTCAAGTACACCGTTTATCCCTACTTCTAAAGAAGATATTAAACTTATATTTGATATATTAGTTCATGCTTTAGTTAAAAAAATAGAAACCCTAGGTCAATATAAAAAATTAGTCATAGGAATATCGGGCGGCTTAGATAGTACTTTAGCTTTAATAATTGCTTCTAAAGCTTTTGAAAAACTAAATATGAGTGCAGATAATATAATTGGAGTAACTATGCCTAGTACTATTACTAGCAGTAACACTTTAAAAAATGCAATATTTTTAATAGATTATTTTAAAGCTAAGAAATATGTAATTCCTATAGAAAGTATAGTAGCTAAACATTTAGAAGATATTAATCATGAAACAAAAGATGTAGTTTTTGAAAATGCTCAAGCTAGAATAAGAACATTAAATTTAATGGATTTAGCTAATAAAGAAAAAGGAATAGTTTTAGGAACTGGTGATTTATCAGAAATAGCTTTAGGATGGATGACATATAACGGAGACCAACAAAGTATGTACTGTATTAATTCAGGGATTCCAAAAACTGTAGTCAGAGAACTTATTAAAAACTATGCCCTCTCAAATGAAGGTGTTAAAGATGTATTAGAAACTATTTCTTCTCAAAGCATTTCACCTGAATTATTAGATAATCAAGATACAGAAAAAATAATAGGAAGTTATAATATCAATGATTTTATATTATATCATCATATCTTTAATGGTTCTAGTAAAGAAAGAACTATATGGTTAGTAGAAAAAGTATTTAATTTAACTATTAACCAATCTTTAACTTATGTAAACAGATTTTTAAATAGATTTTATCAAAACCAATTCAAACGTCAAAACTTACCAGAAGGACCTAAAGTTTTTAGTTTCTCTTTATCCCCTAGAGGTGACTACAGACTTCCTAGTGATATCGAATGGAAAGGGTAATTTTAGGTCTCTCAGGAGGAGTAGACAGCGCAGTAGCTGCGTATTTATTAAAAAAACAAGGATACGAAGTAATTGGAGTTTTTATGAGAAACTGGGATTCATTAATCAATAATGACATTAGTGGAAACCCTCAAGACTTTAATGATATCTGTCCTCAAGAACAAGATTATATGGATGCAGTAAAAGTAGCTACAGAGTTAGGAATAGAACTTTTAAGAGTTGATTTTATAAAAGAATATTGGGACAATGTATTTACTTATTTTTTAAATGAATATAAAAATAATAGAACTCCAAATCCTGATGTACTATGTAACAATGAAATTAAGTTTAAAGCATTTATAAAATATGCCCAAACTCTTAACTATGACTATATAGCTATGGGTCACTATGCTAAAATAGAAGTTATAGATAACGTTAGACATCTAGCTAAAGCTTTCGATACTTCAAAAGATCAAAGTTATTTTTTATCTCAATTAACTAAAGAACAATTATCTAAAGTGATATTTCCATTAGAAAACTTAACTAAAACTGAAGTTAGAAAAATAGCACTTGATAATCATTTAGCAGTAGCTACTAAAAAAGATTCAACAGGAATCTGTTTTATAGGTGAAAGAGATTTTAATAAGTTTTTAGATAACTACTTACCTAGTAAAAAAGGTGATATAAGAAGAATGGATGGGTCTTTTATTAAGACTCACGAAGGTCTTATGTATTACACCATAGGTCAAAGAAAAGGGCTTGGAATTGGTGGAAGTAATAAATCCTTAGAACCTTATTTTGTAGTAGGAAAAGATGTAAAAAACAACACCTTATACGTTGAACCAGGTTCATCTAATATTTATTTATTGTCTAACAACGCTATTATAAAAGATGTGATATGGAGATTTGATAATAAAGAAATGTCCGGTTTATGTGCTAAATTTAGATATAGACAAGCAGATATAAAAGTAACTATAAAATGGATTAACGATAATTCATTTCATATTTTTTATGATGATCTAGCCTCTGTAACCCCAGGACAAGTATGTGCAATTTATTATAAAAATATTTGTGTAGGCAGTGGTTTTATAGATTCTGTCTATTATAATAATGATTTAAGAGTATATATTAATGGATAATACAAAACAATCACCTATTAAACTAAGCGGATATGTTAAAAAAATTATATATAGAAATGAAGACACTAGATACACTGTTTTTTCTTTAAGTTTAGATGACGGATGCGTGATTACTGCATTTTCTTATGATGGAGTTTTTGAATTAAATAATCAATATATAGTTAGCGGATACTATGTTTCTCACGCTACTCATGGTAAACAGTTTAAAATAATATCTTATGTTAAAGACACCATTATGAGCATTCAAGGGGTTATTAATTATTTATCAAGTGATAAATTCGTAGGAATTGGTCCTAAAACAGCAGCTAAAATAGTTGCTTGTTTAGGAGCAACTGCTATAAAACGAATAGAAGAAGATAAAAATGTTTTAAATAATCCCACTTTAGGTATTTCTTCTAAAAATAAAGAAACTATTTATAACACTATTAGCAAGTCTTCAATTGAAGATAAAATAAGAGTTCAACTATTTAATTATGATCTAACTACTTTGACTATTAACAAAATAATTAAAAAATATGGAAGTAATGCAATCTCTGTTTTAGAAAATAATCCTTATAAGTTTATAGAAGACATAGAAAACATTGGATTTATAAAAGCAGATGAAATAGCTTTAAAAGTGGGGATATTGCCAAATTCTGAATATAGAATTTGTGCTTGTATAATATATATATTAAAAACTGCTTTGTATGATAATGGAGATTCATATATGCATTATGAATCAATATGCGCTTTCTTTAATAAACTAATTACTAATATTGAGGTTGATATAAAAAATTATTTAGATATTTTAGTCCAAAAAAATAAAATAGTGAATGAAGATGATAGGTATTATGATTTAGAAGCTTATGAAGCTGAAAAATCTATAGCTTCTAAAATATCTAAAATATTAGGATCTATTACTTTAGATGTTAATTTAGAATTATTAGAGCATCACTTAGAATTATTAGAAAAAGCAGATAATATTAAATATACTAAAACTCAAAAAGAAGCAGTTCTTTCTTCTATTTGTTCTAATGTTTCTATTATTACAGGAGGTCCTGGTACAGGTAAAACTACGATTATTAACTTGTATGTAAAGTTAATTAGTTTTATTTATCTTAATTCTAATATGCCTATTAATATTGCGCTTTGCGCACCAACAGGTAAAGCATCAAGGAGATTAGGAAGTGTAACAGGTTTAAAATCCAAAACAATTCACTCATTGTTAGAGTTTGGTCAAAAAGGAACATTTGAAAGAAATAGTACAAAACCCTTAGATTGTAATGTATTAGTAATAGATGAAGCCTCTATGGTAGATATGTTTTTATTTAATAGTTTGTTAGATGCATTAAAAAATAATACTAAAATATTAATAGTAGGAGATGTTGACCAACTTCCAAGTGTTGGACCAGGTCAAGTTCTTTTCGATTTGATCAATTCAGAAGTTATAAAAACTACATATTTAAAAGAAATATTACGACAAAATGAAAATTCATATATTGTTAAATTAGCTTATGATGTTAACCATATGGAAGTTAAAAATAATTACAACGATATAAATAACAAAGACTTAAAACTTTTATCTTGTAAAGAAGAACTTATAATCCCAACTATTAAACAATATATTGCAGGTCTTACTACAAAATATAATTATTCACTAATTGATGATATATTAGTGCTTATTCCGCAGTATAAAAATACTAATGGTATTGATTCAGTTAACACTTTTTTACAAAAAGAATTTAATCATAACACTACTAACTGTATAAAAAAAGGTTTTACTAAATTTTATGAAGGTGACAAAATAATTCAAACTAAAAACGATAATACTTCTAGTGTTATGAACGGTGATATTGGATATATTAAAGAAATATATTCAAATAACTTATTATCTTCATCTCCTGATGATGATAATAATAATAAACAATCTGCTTTGATTAGTTTTGAAAATATAGAATTAGTATATAACACTGAAGATTTTGAAAATATAGATTTAGCTTACGCTATTAGCATCCATAAATCACAAGGTAGTGAACAAAAAGTAGTATTATTACCATTATCTAGAGAATATAGTTATATGTTATGTAAAGAGTTAATATATACTGCGATCACTAGAGCTAAAGAAAAACTCTATATATTTGGTGATTTAAATATGTTAAAGTATGCTAGTACAAAAATAGGATTAAAAAGAAAAACAACTTTAAAACAAAGAATATCTGAAATAAACAGATAAAACCTAATCTTAATAAATAATTTTAATAAAATAAAACTATATTTTAATAATTTATGAAACGTTATCTTTTAGTTATTATATTATTTTTTTATATTTGAAGTATAATAATAGTGTATTGAGATGAATATTTATGAAACATACTTATAATTAAATAAAAAGCGAACGTTTCCATATTTTTTACGTCCTATTATATAGAAGGATAAAATTCTTCTCTAAGGAGTATTACAATGAAAAAGTTATTTTTATTACTATTTAGTTGTTTATTACTAGTGTCTGCAAGTAGTTGCGGGACTATAAAGAGTGGATTTGAAGGTTCTGATGTCATAGGACCGGTTCTTTTCAATATAGCATATAAATTATAAGATAAAAAATATAAAATCGGTGATGAAGTAACATTTAACATTTCAGGCGGTTCTAGTAATTACTACAAAGAAATAGATGGAAAATTAGAATATTATGCTTATAACTATACTAGTGTTTATAGTGGCCGCTATACCATAGAACCATATAAAAATTTTGCTTATCAAATAATTATGCAAGACACTGCAGCAGCATATTTAGAACTACTAATTTTAGAAGCTACACAATGTCTGCAACCCACCCCAAACCAATAACTAAAGACTGGAATTGGGTTTTTAGCAATACTGATAAAGTCACTTTAACTATTACTAAAGAAATGGTAGAAAATAATAATAATAAAATTATCTTTCTTGAAATACATTTAGTTTCATACAATGAAAAACAAGAATTAAACTACCCTATCCATTTCAAATATGATGCTTATATAGACGGACAGCTTAGAACTGAAACTAACATAGAGTATATTACCATTCGTTATAAAGTGCATAATAATAAGGTAACTTTTTTAAAAGAATATTAATTTTGTAATCTAAAAAGATAAAAAAAGTAAAAACAATATAACTTCCTTATTATATATATGAGGGAGTTATTTTTCATGTTTCTAACTCCCTTTAAAAATAAGGAGAAATATATGAAAAAATATTATTTATTGATACCAGTTGTTTTTGTTTTTTTAGTTAGTATATGGTATGTTGTAAACAAACCACAAAAAAGTAACACAGTTTTTGATAGCAATCAAAAATTGCTAGAAGTAAAAGTAGAAGGAGCAGTAACATTCCCTAATATTTATTATGTATTAAGTGGAACAACTACCGAAGAAGTAATAGAGATATCGGGAGGATTTCTTGAAAACGCTGACGTAAGTCCAATTAATTTACTTGAGAAGTTAACATCAAACAAAACTATTAAAGTAGCTTTTTTAGATAATAACATCACTTCTAAAATAAACATAAATACTGCAACTTTATCAGTTCTTATGCAAGTTCCTGGAATAACTGAAAAAAGAGCTGCTAGTATTATAGTTTATAGGGAACAGCATGGATATTTTAAAAAGATAGAAGACTTAGTAAATGTTAAATACATAGGCAATGTTACTTTTGATAGAATAAAAGAATATGTAACTGTATAAATGATATTTGCAGGAATTTGTTCTAAAATAAGAGAATTTTTATTAAAAAGAACAAATAACTACATAATTTTCTGTTTATTTGTATTACTTTTTATTTTAACTCTTAGAAATATATTTTTTATTGGTTTGTTGCTGATATATTTATACAAAGTGCGTAAATATATAAACAAAAAAACAGTATTGTTAACTTTAATATTTTTAGTGATATTAGTTCTTTTAATATATCAATATAATTTTATAAAAATTCCATCATATTTAGATATTCAAACTAAAATAATTTATAAAGAAAAAACAGAAAATACTTACTACTATCAAATAAAATATAATTCTTATCTTTACTGTTTTTATTCAAAAAATTCATACAATGTCAATGATATTATTAAAATTAGCGGGACTGTAGAAAAATATAGGCGTATGACAGTATTAAATGGAACTGATTATTTTTCCTTAGAGTTAGGTAAAAATGTATTAGGACGCGTGAGTGTTAACAACATTAGTGTTGTAAAACATAATAGTAGTATTGAAAGCTACGCTAGAATTATTATTAATGATAAAGATGTTTTATTACAATCATTCATAAGAAGATTTTTTACAGGTGAAAAAATGAATAGTGAATTAAATGATAAAGTTACTTCTTTGCAACTATTTACTTTCTTATCACTTAGTGGTATTTACATAAAATATCTTTTATCACTTAGTAATAGATTATTATATTATATTACGGGTTCTAAAAAAATTAAATGTATAACCCATATTTTTATTCTTATGTTATTATTTTTTTTATCTAAAAATAATATGGTAGTTAAAAGGTATTTAGTAGTAGAAATACTAATATTTATTAATCTAATGTTGAAACTCTACTTAACTAAATTAGATATAGTTAGTATCTCTTTTGTTTTAATACTAGTGTTCAATCCTTATTATTTTTATAATACAAATTTTTATATATCATATATATTTTTATTTCTTTATTATTTATTAGATTTAGACTCTAAAAATAAAAAAACATTTTTTAACACCATAAAAATAAATATATTGTTTTATATTTTTACTTTTCCTTTTTATTCACAAAGTTATACTAATATCAATATTCTTTCCTTAATAGTAGGAGCTTTTATGATAGTATTTTTATCTAAAATAACATTTTATATGGTTTTATTATCCATTTTCTTTTCATTTCTTGATAAATACTTGTTAGTATATTTTACTTTATTAGATAACATTTTAGATATACTATCTAAAGTTAGTATAAATATAAATATTCCTTATATAGTTAATTTCTTACAAGCATTTTATTATGTTTTATTACTTTTAATTATTTTTATTCCTAAAAAACGTTTAAAATACATAGTAACAGCACTAAGTGTTGTTATTTTTAGTGTTAGTATTAATTTAAGCCTTATTTTAGCAGACGGAGTATATTTTCTTGATGTAGGTCAAGGTGATGGATGCGTGGTAGTTAAAGAGGGTAAAGTTATGGTTATTGATTGTTTTTCTAGCACATATACTTTTTTGGTTAGAAACAACATAAGACAAATAGAATATTTAGTTTTAACTCATAGCGATATTGACCACACTAAAGATGCTAAGACTATAACTTCTAACATCAAAGTTAAAACTGTAGTTACTAGTGCATACAGTTATAATTACAATTTAAATACTAATTCTTTAAAACTTTCAAGTGATGATAGTTTTATATTTAACAAAACTGTAATTAATATATTAGCTCCGACCCTTAAAAATAAAGAAAACAATGATAATTCACTAGTTTTACAGTTTGTTATTAATAATAAAACTTTTTTATTTTGTGGTGATATCAGTACCCAAATAGAAACTTTATTAGTTTCTAAATATAAAGAAAGTCTAAAGTCTGATTATTTAAAAGTTGCTCATCACGGCTCAAGTACCTCAACTTCTAATTATTTTTTAGATTATGTAAGTCCTAGTGTTTGTTTTATCTCGTGTGGAGTTAATAATTTTTATAGCCATCCTAGCAATATTACTTTAGACAACTTACGCTTTCATAATGTGACAATCTATGTATCTTCTAAAAACGGAGGATTAACTATTCTAAAAAATAGAAAAATAAACTATAAACCTTATTAATTTGGTATACTAGAAGTATGGGTAAAGTTTATATTATAAATGGACAAAATGAATATTTAATAAATAAAGAAATTTCTAGTATTAAAAAAGAGTTAGAAATAGAAGAAATTCTTTCTTATGATTTAGAAAACGATAACATAAGTAGTTTAGTAGAAGAACTAGTATCATTTGATTTATTTGTGCAAGAAAAATTAATAATACTTACAAATGTACAAGCTTTTAAAAAACTGAACAAAACAGGAACTGAATACAAAGAAATCCAAAAATACAGTGTTTCTTTAGAATCTTCTAAAACTAATTTAATAATACTTATTAATGATAAACAAGCATCTGTTTCAAATCCTTTATTTCAAGAACTAAATGCTTGTGCTATAAAAATAAATATAAAAGAACTTTCAGAAACTGAGTTAAGTGATTTTATTTTAAATGAAGTTACTTCTAATAACTTTACTATATCTTCTTTAACTATTAAAAAAATAATTTCTAAAGCTAATGATGACCTTTATTTGATAACAAATTGCTTAAAAAAAGCGTATGCTTATAAAAGTAATGAAAAAAATAAAGAAATAACTATAAAAGATATAGACATATTTTTTCCACGCCCATTAGAAGATAAGATATATGAGTTAACTGCTGCGTATCTAAAGAAAGAAAAAGAAAAATGCATAAATATATACCATGATCTTTTAGAAAATAAATATGATCCTAATTCATTAGTATCTTCAGTTTCAAACAAAGTTAAAGACTATATAATGCTCTATTATTTAGTAAAAAAGGACGCCTCCACAGAAGAAATAATGCAAATATTGAAAGTTAGACAAGGACAATTATTTTATTTAAAAAAAGATCTAAATACTATAAAAATAGACAAATATAAATCATTTTTAGCATCTTTAGCGCTTCTAGATTATCAAATAAAAAGCGGAAGAATTGATGCAGTGTTGGGATTTGAATTATTTTTATTGAAAAATTAAAAAAAATAGTTTATTATTTTTTATTGATAACTAAAATATTTTACAAAAAAATACTTATATCA
>JAITXV010000102.1 GCA_031284605.1 Acholeplasmatales bacterium
TAATTTCTTTATAATCAACTATGTATCTATAATCATTAGCGTCATCTTTAATTTTTTTAGTTAAAAAATTAACTTGTAAAAGTTTATTAAATAATCTGCTAATATTAGATTTTTCTCCTTCACCTAGGCTTGAATATTGTTCTGTAAATATTTTAAAAGCTTGTACTTTATTCATTTTACTTTCTCCTTATAATAAAATTTTTATATCGCGCATATCCGTTATTAACTACTTCTTCTGTTACTTCTATACAGTAATGTATACCATTAGCTCTTGAGTATAAAAATATTAAGATAAGTCTAGTATAATCTTCTATAGTTTCTAATATAAGATTTTTACTTTCTACTTCTGTTTTGTCTTCTAATAGTAATAAAACATATCTATCGATCGCATGTTTTCCATAAATTGAGCTTTTAAACAAATTGGCAGTTTTTTCTTGCATTAAATATTCAGGAATCGTCACACTATAATCTATTTCATCTATTTGCGCAAATACTCTATCTTTTCTTTCTGTATACAAACTCTCAGTATCTAAATTTCTAGAATGTGTAAAATTAAAAAGTTCATTGTAATTAAACACACTCTCATTGCTATCAACTACTATTTTAAATATTTTATTAAATAAACCTTCAACATCGTTAGTATTACTAGTTAAAAATAAGATCTTATTAGTAGCTGCACCAATATATTGTTCATTTTTCTTATCGATTGCTCCCATAAGATTTTCTAAATTTTCAAAACTATCACGAATAGTAGATATCCTTTTTACAATATAGTTAAAAGCAGTGTCATAATCAGTAATTCTTCCGTAATCTACTACCTTTTTAGCTAAAATATCTAATCTTACATCACTTCCACCAATTTCATACATCCTTTTTAAAATAATCCTTTTATGTTTTGGTAAACTATCTTTAGTTTTTAAATTAAAATAAGCTAAATCAAAAAAGTTATTTTTATATTCGATTAATAATTTTTCTAAAATATGAGGTAAAATATTTGCATTTTTCTCTCTAGTAATATCGTAGTAATATCTATATATATTAGCTTTTAAACTCCTTAAACGTCTATTTAAAGATATAGTTTTTTCGTACGCTTGTTCTAATATTCCTAATGGATCATCATCTTCATCATAGGCATTTATTAGAGCACTTATAGCGCTTATTTCACTAGTATATTCTAACTTATTTCCATTTATTATTTTTTCTAAAGCTTCTAAAACTATTATTGAGTGATCATATAAATTAATACTTGTTCTATAGTTTCCTAATTCTTCTTCTCCAACCCAACCTGTATTTATAAGAGTTCTTATTACAGAAGATGCTTTTTGTCTAGCTGTATGATGGCTAATATTTTCTTCATCTACTAAATCTTCATTTTTATAAATAAAATAGTTTTCTAACCTTTCGATTATTAGTTCTCTTTCTCCCTGAAAATTATCTTCAACTGAATCTAAATTATTATAAATAATAAATAAAGCATCCAAATAAATTTGCTTATTTGGACATGATAGTACGCTAAAGAAATTTTGGTTTATTCTGCTAAATAAATCCACTACACATTTTCCTTCCTTTCTTCCCTATAGATAATTATATCAAAAAAAACACTTTTTATATTATATAAGACCTTATATAGACTTACTAAATTTATATTTTATATTTCTTATAAATAACAAAACTAAAACTATAACTTGATTTTAACTGTTAATCCAAACTATAACTTATACTATAATTAATCCACTTTTTTCAAGCATTCAACTGGATTTTTTAAACTAGCTATAGCGGATGGAATACTTCCAGCAACTAAAGTTAATAAAATAGATGAAACAATTAATAATATGCAACTAGGTAAAGTTATAATACTTAGAGAGTTGATAGTAGTCATTTTTTCTAAGATCATACTAGTTATTGGTGATAATATTAATGATACTGCTATACCGAGTATTCCGCTAGTTAGACCTATAAAAAAGGTCTCACTTGAAAATACACTTACAATATCTAATTTTCTAGCTCCTACGCTTCTTAATATTCCTATCTCTTGTGTACGTTCCATAACACTTACATAAGTGATAATTCCTATCATTACACTTGAAACTACTAAGCTAATCCCTGCTAGTACTACTAGCACAGCTGTTATACCTTTTACTAATACTTTGACGCTAGCACCAACTATCTCATCATAATTTTCAAGCAGTACCATTTGTTCTTTTTCTTCTTTACTAAAATTATCATTATAGTGGTTTAAGTATTCAGTTATTTTGTCTCTTGCTTGATAGGTTGTAGGATAAATTCTTATTTCATAAGGTAACTTAGAACCTCCTAACTCTTGTAATCTTCTAGTGTATGTAGCAGCGCTAATAGTGCTACCATTAAATACATCTATAGTAGGATTAGACATTTGTTTTAAAACTATATCTGAAGTAAACCCGTTATTAAAAATATGTTCAGTTAATTCTTTAGTATAATAAAACCCACTTCCGTTAATAGATGTTTGAACACTTTTCTTTTGTCTTAAAACACCTGATATTTTCATAGTTACAGCGCCTTCGCTTTCATATACTAAAGTATTATTTAATCTAGCGAAA
>JAITXV010000007.1 GCA_031284605.1 Acholeplasmatales bacterium
GCATCGCGTTATTTTATAGTATTTGGTTTCTAATAAAAGACTATATTAAAATAGACAAACTAAATATAGTTGTACCGCTTATTTTAGTACTTATGCTATGTTTGTTTTATTTTCCTACAATGAGTGAAATATTTCACACGATAGGATTTGGTGGTTTTTCAATAATAGCAGGTTTTGTAGTTATTCCTTTAATAGTTGGTTCTTTGTTAGTTAACGATAGTGTGGACGCATTTAAAACATATAAAAAAGAATTACTTAAATTTATATATTGTGTGATATAATTAACACATAAAGGAGATTTTAATTATGAAACAAAAAGTTGTACCAATTTTAAAAATCATTATTTCAAGTATCTTATTAGTAATTTCAGTTTGTTATTTGGCATTGTACATTAACACAGCACATACCTTAAATAGTTTGTCTGCATCAGGAGAATATAGTCAATATGTATTTTTAAATGCATATGTTCCTGTAATAGCATCATCACTATTTATAGTTATATTTTTAATAACTACTGCTTACTTTATTCTTAGTGTTGTTCTAAAACCAGTTAAGGAAGAAATTAAATAATATAATAATATCTTGTATTTTAAAACAAAAAACATTCTTCTTAGTGAAGATATTTTTGTGATGAATAAAAAGATAATTTAATTTATACCTAAAGTAATATTAATAAACTTAATGAAAAAGAACATAAAATAAATAAGTTTTATAATAAATGTAATAAACTTTGCATTGACACAAATATAATATGAATATTGTTTCACACACAAAAGTTGTATTGTGAAAACACAAATATGAATACAATATTTAAAGCTCAATATTGATATTAGAAAATCATTAGTTTTATCATTATTTATACTTATCTATATTTATATGATATAATTTAGATATTAAGTTATTAAAAATTATATGGAGAAAAACACAAATGATAGAAATGGCTAAATATAAATTTAATGAACTAAAAAAACTAAACGCTTCCCTTAACGTCTTTGGGGGGGGGGTTACTATTATTAATATCCCTAAAATTTAAAGAAAATTCTCATTTACATATTTGTAGAAAACTTTTTTTACTAATTAATATAAATAAATATGAAGAAAAAACAGTAAATACTTTTATAAGTTTTTATTGTTTTTTATTATTTTTGTTAAATCCAAACCAGTTTTTTAATAATATATACACACATAAAGCATAATTCTATCAATAATATTACTAAATTATTGATAGTTTATAATACATAACAAAAAAAGGAGAAGTTATATGAAAGAAAATTTTAAGAAAAGAAACAAAATTATGATTTTGGTTGCAAGTCTATTATTAATAGTACTTTCAATAGCATTTTATAGCTGCTCAGCATTCCAAAAGGAGTACTTAGTAACTTTTAATACCAACGGTGGAAATGAAATGCCTAGCGTTGTTATTGAAAAAGGAGCTTTAGTTAGTTCACCATCTAAACCTACTAAAAGTTTAAATGAATTTGTTGGTTGGTATACTGACAAAAAACTAACTGCAGTATTTGATTTTAGTGTACAAATTAAAAAAAACACTACTTTGTATGCTAAATGGAAATATGTAGGTGCTGAGGTAAATCTAGATTTAGGAAATGGGAATATAGAAAAAAAACTGTTTTCAGTAGGTACTAAGGAATATAACAGTTATATTCCGCTTAGAAGTGGTTTTACTTTTGATGGATGGTACAAATCTTTAAGTAGTACCTCATTATATAATGAAGATATTGTTCCAAATGTTACTTTATATGCAAAATGGATTACTGGTGAATATATTTATACTATAAATAATAACAAAATAACTATTGAATCATTTGTTAGTAATAACGAAACAGATATAGTAATTCCTTCAACTATTATAGGAATGGATGTTGTTGTTTTACAAAAACAAGCTTTCCTTAATTGTACTGCATTAAAAACTGTTGTTATACCGTTTTATGGTTCGAGTATAAAAGAAGCAGCTTTTGGGGGATGTCCTAATGTTACTATCTTTGCATCCGAAGTAGCTGCACCAGATAGTTGGTCATCTAATTGGAATTCTTTAAAAAGACCAGTATACTGGAACTTTAAAGAATTTGGTGTGAATAATGATTACGATTATTTTATTACAAATGACAATAAAGCTAATATATTGAAATATAAAGGCTCTCAAGCTGTTTTAACTATAAGCACTATTGATAATCATGAAGTTAAGTTCATTGAATCATTAGCGTTTCTTAACTGTGTATCTTTGACTTCATTAACTATAGCACCTTCTGTTGAAACAATAAATATAGGTGCGTTTCAAGGCTGTTCTTCTTTAGTTAGCATAACTATTCCTTTTACTGGAAACTCTAGGTCTTCTACTAAAGAATTAGGATTATTCGGATATATTTTTGGCTCTACTTCATATAGCGGAGGTGATATGACCACACAAGATTATGATAATACTGATAAAAGTGTACATTATTATATTCCATCATCATTAAAAACTGTTAAAATAACTGCTGCTAATAATATACCATTTGGAGCATTTAGTGGTTGTACTAAACTAACTTCTATAGAATTATCTTCTACTGTTTTCACTATTAATTCTTATGCATTTTATAACTGTTCATCTTTAACATCATTTACTATTCCTTATTCAGTTACAACAATAGAATTTGCAATATTTAATAGTTGTTCATCCCTTGTTGAAATAACAATACCATTTGTTGGAAAATCTAATACTTCTTCTGATGGTTCAGCACTTTTTGGATATATTTTTGGAACTTCAAAATACAACGGAGGTATAGCAGTACAACAATATTATGGTTCATATTCATCTTATACCAATTATTTACCTGCTAATTTAAAAAAAGTTACCGTAACAAATACTAATACAGTACCATATGGCGCATTTTATAACTGTTCATCTTTAACTTCTATTGTATTACCTTCTACTATAACAGTTATTGATAAAAAAGCATTTTATAACTGTTCTTCTTTAGCTTCTTTTACAATACCAGCATCAGTTACTATTATAGATAATTATGCATTCTCTAACTGTTCATCAGTAAAGACTTTCATAATTCCTAGCAAAGTTATTACTATTGGGGAGAATGCGTTCGAAAAATGTGTATCTATTACTTCAATAACTGTTCCATCTACCGTTACTACAATTAGTTATGCTGCATTTTCCGGTTGTTCAGGTTTAGTAAGTATCACTTTACCATTTGTTGGTAAAACCACATCATCTTCAGATTCTGCTGGATTATTTGGATATATTTTTGGTAATTCATCAAATTCTGGTGGAACTGTCGTACAACAGAATTATTATCAATTTGGATATACAAACAATTGGTTTCCTAATTCATTAAGAACAGTTAATATAACTGGAGGAACAACAATACCATACGGCGCATTTTATAACTGTTCTAATATTACTTCAATAACTATTCCATCTACTATTACTTCAATAGAAACCAAATCATTTTATAATTGTTCAGCGCTAACTTCAATAACTATTCCATCTAAAGTAACCACAATAGGCAATGAAGCATTTAGGTACTGTTCTTCTCTTGGAAATGTAGTAATACCATCCTCTGTTACAACTATTGGTGCTGATGCATTTAATAGTTGTACTAATATAAAACTATTTTTAGAAAAAAATTCTATTCCTTCCGGATGGTCAACTTCTTGGAATTCATCTAATAGGCCAGTTTATTATAGTAATCAATGGCATTATGATTCTAATGGAAAACCTGTTTTAAATTAATATAGGTAAAATATCGTTTTTTTATTATATTGTTTAATATAATACTGCAAGTTTCAACTATCAAATATATTATTTATTAAAATATAATTGATATATTTTTAGTTTTTTTAAAATATTATTTTTAATGAATAGGTATTCTTTTTAATAGAGTTTTTTTATAAATTATTTTTTTTAGCTTTTAATTTTATTTACTATTTTTTTAATTTATGATTAAAATAAATAAAATAAAAAAAATAGTACTAACTAAATACTAAAACGTTGATAAAATGGTATAATAATACAGTAAATAAATATATAAAGGAGTTTATTATGGCAATCGTTAATTTAAAAGAAATGTGTCTAAAGGCACATAAAAATGGTTATGCAGTAGCTCAAATTAATATTAATAATTTAGAGTGGACAAAAGCAGTTTTACAAGTGGCACAAGAATTAAAAAGTCCAGTAATATTAGGTGTTTCTGAAGGAGCAGCTAAATATATGGGAGGATTTAAAGTAGTAGCAGAATTAGTTAAAAACTTACATGATGCTTTAGGCATCACAGTAGATGTAGCTATACATCTAGATCATGGTACTTATGAGGGTGCGTTTAAAGCACTAAAAGCAGGATTCACTTCTATAATGTTTGATGGATCTGCTTATAAAATAGAAGAAAATATCGAAAAAACTAAAGAAGTAGTAGCAGCTTGTCATAAAGAGAATGTTTCTGTTGAAGCTGAAGTTGGTGCTATTGGTGGTGAAGAAGATGGTGTTATTGGTATGGGAGAAGTTGCAGACCCTAAAGAATGCGCTACTATCTCATCTTTAGGTGTTGATATATTAGCAGCTGGTATTGGTAATATTCACGGTAAATATCCAGAAAATTGGCCTGGTTTACGTTTTGATGTTTTAGCTAAAATCCAAAAAGTAACTCATAATATCCCTTTAGTTTTGCATGGTGGTAGTGGAATACCTGAAGACCAAATTGTAAAAGCTATATCTTTAGGAGTTTCTAAAATCAATGTTAACACAGAATGTCAATTAGCATTCGCTAGTGAAACACGTAAATATATTGAAGCTAAAAAGGATTTAGATGCTAAAGGATTTGATCCTAGAAAATTACTTGCTCCTGGAGTTGAAGGTATTAAAAACGTAGTTAGAGAAAAACTAACTATATTTGGTTC
>JAITXV010000083.1 GCA_031284605.1 Acholeplasmatales bacterium
TTAGTTATTTTGATTACAGGTACTAGAGATGAACCATTTTTTATGGTTCAGAATATAATTGAAAAAAATGATAAATATCTTGAATTTTATAAAACTGATAATGTTATAGTTTTAACTCCTACTGTTGTAGGAAATGAGAAAATTTCTGCTCGTACTATCGATTTATTATATAGAACTGATGCTACTATCAATGTTATTAATAAAAGCTTATTTATAGATTCACACGCAACTATAGAAGAAATAAAAATGATGATTAATATTTTAAAACCTAAATACATTATTCCAGTTATAGGCGAATATAGACACCAATATAGTTTAAAAAATATAGCAATAGATTTAAACTATAGTCCTGAATATGTTTTAATTATGGAAAATGGTGATGTTTTTAATATTAATAAAAACTCATCTTATTTATCTAAAGGTGATATTACTACAGGAGAAATTTTAATTGATGGCACTCCTATTGATTTTAGTTATGACTTTGTTATTAGAGATAGAACATTGCTAGCAGAAGATGGTGCATTAGTAATTGTAGCTTATGTTAACCCACAAACTAAACAAATAGTAGGACCAGTTGATATTATTACTAAGGGATTTGTTTATGTTAAAGGAAGTGAAGCTATTTTAAATGGAATTAGAAGTATTTTTTATTCCGCAAGTGCTAAGCACTTAGATAAAAAATATATCAATTGGATTGAATATAAAAAAGATATTAGGGATACCATAGGTAAATATATATTCCAAGAAACTAGAAGAAAACCTATTTTGATACCTGATATTATTTCACTTGAGAATGTTCCAAAAAATGAGGAAAAAAATTAATGAAATCAAAAGACATATATAAAAGATTATTTGAAAAATATGATGCTTTACAAGTTACTACAGCTATTGAGAAAATGGGTGCTTTAACTAAAGAGCTATGTATATTTTTAAGAAACTCTACTATTAAGGAACCTATGCAATTTGATATAGAAGATATAACTAATATTGATAAAAATAAGGGTTCATATAGTAATTCAACTAGATTTATTTCTCCTACAGATATGGAAAATTTAAAAACTCAATTAGTTGAAAATGAGATTATGATAGATCAGCTTAAACAATATTTTGGAATTTCTGGAAGAGAATTTACTCGCTTAAAAGCTAGGAAATTACAAAAAACTGCTACAGTTAATAATATGGAAGCTGAAGATAATGAAAAATAACATTTTTTACAATATTTTTTAAAATATATGTTACAATATATATACGCTTAATCTCGAGATACACCTAAAAGTGCTTTAAGATTATCTCTTGAAAACAAGCGAATACATATGAAAGGAAATAAAGATAATGGCACTTACAAAAGAAAGAAGAACCCAAATCGTTGAGAAATTTAAACAATCACCTGCAGACACAGGTAGTGTTGAAATTCAAGTAGCTTTGATAACTGATGAAATCACTAACTTAAATGATCATTTAAAAATTCACAGACACGATTTTCATTCAAGAAGAGGTTTATTTCAAAAAATCGGTCATAGAAGAAAATTATTAAAATATCTTCAAAAAACTGATGAACTTCGTTATAAAAATTTGATTCAAGCATTAGGTTTAAGAAGATAGTTCAAAAAAATTGTTATTTAAAAAATCCCTATTATTAGGGATTTTTTTCTTTTAAAACTATCTATAAAAAATTTCTAAATTGTAAATATATCACCTTTTTTAAAATAATACGAAGGATATAGAGGCTCTTTTTCGTGGTATAATAGTTATGTAAGTATTTATTATAAAAAAACTAAGGATGTTTAAAATACAATGAAAAAAGAATTAAAAAATAACTTTAAAACTAAATTAGTTTATTATTCAAATATAGACTTAGAAACATTTTATGCTGAGCTTAATTCTAGCGAAACAGGTCTTAGTAGTTCTAAGGCTAAAGAATTATTAGAATCAAACGGACCCAATATCATAAAATCTAAAAGAAAATCTACTGTATTTTCTAGATTATTAGAGGCTCTAGTTAACCCGTTTAATATTATCCTTATTATAATATCAGTAGTTACTTTTTTAACAGATATAATATTTTCTCAAAATAAAGACTATATAACTTTTTTTACTATAGTTTTTTTGATAATTGTATCTAGTGCTATATCATTTGTTCAAAGTCAAAAATCAGCATCTTCTGCAGATAAATTATCAAAAATGATAGTTAACTCGGTGGATGTATTTCGTGATAATAAATTAGAAACTATTCCTATAACTGACATAGTAGTAGGTGATGTTATTAAGTTTTCAAGCGGAGATATGTTAAGCGCAGATGTAAGAATAATAAGTGCTAAAGACTTCTTTATTTCTCAAGCTTCATTAACAGGTGAATCACTGCCTTGTGAGAAAGAAGCGGTAAATAAAAGTAATAGTTCTAACTTTTTAGATTTTACTAATATAGGATTTGCTGGAACAAATGTTATATCTGGAACTAGTATAGCTGTAGTTTTCGCTACTGGGCAGGATACTTTCTATGCTTCCATAGCTGCTTCTTTGTCAAAAAGAAAACCAAAGAACAGCTTTGAAAAAGGAATGGGTTCTATTTCTAAATTACTTATGATTATTACTTTTATTATGGTACCTATTATTTTTTTAGTAAATGGTCTGGTTAAAAATGATTGGATTAATTCTTTATTATTCGCTATCACAGTAGCGGTTGGATTAACTCCTGAAATGTTACCAGTTATAATGGCGTCTACTTTAGCTAAAGGAGCAGTTAAAATCTCACAAAAGAAAGTTATTGTAAAGAATTTATCTTCTATTCAAACTTTTGGTGAAATGGATATTTTATGTACCGATAAAACAGGTACTTTAACAGAAGATAAAATAGTATTAGAAAAATATCTAAATCCATTAGGAAAAGATGATTTAAGAGTATTAAGACACGCTTATTTAAATTCTTATTTTCAAACAGGTTTAAAAAACCTAATTGATTTAGCAGTAATAAATCACGCTAAAGAAGAAAAATTAGAATCTATTTTATCTAAATATACTAAAATAGATGAATTGCCATTTGATTTTGTAAGAAGAAGGATGAGTGTAATATTAGAAGATACTTTTAATAAAAAACAACTTATTACTAAAGGAGCAGTTGAAGAAATAATAAAGATATGTTCTTTTTATGATGTAGACGGAAAAGTTTTAGAATTAAATGAAGAAATAAAAAAACAAATATTAGCTGTATATTCTGCTTATAATAATGAAGGTTTAAGAATGTTAGCTATAGCTCAAAAGAACTTCAATTTAAATAAAG